>JAWVFR010000075.1:0-37401 GCA_033855845.1 Solirubrobacteraceae bacterium | reverse complement strand
TCCTTGAAGCGCGCCTTCTCCTCCTCGGGCGTCTCGCCGCCCTTGCGCATCATGCCCGCGAACTCGTTGCGGTTGATGTAGTCGACGGCGCCGAGCTTCTTGACCAGCTCGCCCTTCTCGTCGGAGTTCACCACCCCGACCGACTGCGCGCCGGTCATGGCGCACAGCTGGGTGGCGAACACGCCCAGGCCGCCGGCGGCGCCCCAGGTCAGCACGCGGTGGCCGGCCTGCAGCTCGCACTGATCGATCAGCATGCGGTAGGCCGTGAAGTAGGTCAGCCCGTAGGAGGCCGCCTCCTCCCAGGTCAGCGCCGGCGGCTTGCGCAGCAGCTGCTGGGCCTGGACCTTCGTGAACTGGGCGAAGGAGCCCCAGGTGGTCTCGTAGCCCCAGATCCTCTGCGAGGGAGCGGCGAGCGGGTCCAGCCCGTGGACCTCGGGGTCCTCGTAGGAGGCCTGGTTGCAGTGGATGACCACCTCGTCGCCGGGCTTCCAGCGGGTGACACCGGGCCCGACCTTCCACACGATGCCCGAGCCGTCGGAGCCGCCGATGTGGTGGTCCTCCTCGGGATGGGAGTCGAAGACGGAGACGGGGACGCCGCGGGCGGCCCACACGTTGTTGAAGTTCACGCCGGCGGCCATCACGCGCACGATGACCTCGAAGGCCGCGGGCTCGGGGACCTCGATCTCCTCCAGCTGGAAGGCGTCCATCGGCTCGCCCTCGCGCTCACGGCGGATGACCCAGGCGGCCATCGTCTCCGGCAGCTCGCCGGGCTCGGTGTCGACCTGCGCCACTCGGGAAACGTCCACTGCCACGTTCTCAGCCACCTCTTCGTCGGGTCCGGGGAAGGGCCCGGAACCCTACCTACGCGCGGGCGGGCTCGCGGCGCAGCTCGCCCGCGGCCTCCTCGGCGGCGGGGGTGCCCGCGGCGAGGTCGACGCCGACGGGCTCGTGGTCGCCCGGGCGGGCCGGATGGCGGGTGATCAGCACGGCCGCGGCGACCGCGCCCACCAGGGCGACGGCGGCGCCGAGCCGCAGCCCGTTCTGGAGCGCGTACACGAAGGACTCGCGCATGGCGCGGGTCACCGGGGAGGCCGCGCCGCCGGCGGGGGCGGCGCCGGAGCCCAGCCCCTGGACCAGCTGCTCGCGCTGCCCGGCCGGGAGGGTGGGCAGCAGCTCGCCCAGCTTGGAGCGCCCGAGCGCGGCGACCAGCGCGCCGAGCGCGGCCACGCCGAACGTCCCGCCCACCATGCGGCTCATGGAGAGCACGCCGGAGGCGACGCCGGCCTTCGCCTGGTGGACGGAGTTCATCGCGGCGGTGCTCATCGGCGACATGACCAGCGCGATCCCCGCGCCCATCGCGACGAAGGCGGGGAGCAGGAAGCCGAACCCGCTGTCCACCCGCAGGAAGGACTGCCACAGCAGCGACGCGGCGACGGTGACCAGGCCGATCAGGAGCAGCGGGCGCGGGCCGACCTTGTCGGTCAGGCGCCCCGCCACCGGGCCGATCACCATCACCATCAGCGTGGAGGGCAGGAAGCGCACCCCGGCCTCTAGCGGCGAGTAGCCCAGGATGTTCTGCATGTAGAGGGCGATGAAGAAGAACATCGCCAGCATCGCGAAGGACACGACGAAGGCCACGATGTTGGCTCCGAGGAATGTCCGCGAGCGGAAGAAGGAGAAGTCGACCATCGGGTTCGCGGACCGGCGCTCGATGAGCACGAAGGCCGCCAGCCCGACCACGGCCCCGGCCAGCAGGCCGACGATCCGCGCCGAGCCCCAGCCCCACTGGTTGCCCTCCACCAGCGCCAGCACCAGCGCGGTGAGCCCGGCGGTCAGCGTGAAGATGCCGGGGAGGTCGATCCGCCGCGACACGGTCTCGTCGCGCGACTCGTGCGCCGCGAACAGCGTCACTGCCACGGCGCCCGCGGCCACCGGGAGGTTGAGGAAGAAGATCGCCCGCCAGCTCACCGACTCGGTCAGGAAGCCGCCCAGCACCGGACCGATGGCCAGCGCCAGGGCGGACACGCCCGCCCACGTCCCGATGGCCTTGCCCCGCTCGTGGGGCGGGAAGGCGTTGGTGATGATCGACAGGGTCGCGGGCATCATCAGCGCCGCGCCGATGCCCTGGACCGCCCGGCCGAGCACCAGGGCGGTGTCGGTGGGCGCCAGGCCGATCGCGGCGCTGGAGAGCGCGAAGATCACGACGCCGGCCAGGAACATCCGGCGGCGCCCGAAGATGTCCCCCAGCCGCCCGCCCGTGACCAGCAGGACGGCGAAGCTCAGCGTGTACGCGTTGATCGTCCACTCCAGCGCGGAGAGGTTGGCGTGCAGGTCGCTCTGGATGGACGGCAGCGCGACGTTCACGACCGTGTTGTCCAGCATGATCATGAACAGCGCGAAGCACATCGCCACCAGCGTCCACCAGCGGCGGTTGCCCTCGTTCAGGCGCAGCCGGCCGGTCATCGGCGGGCGCCTCCGGGGCGGATGGAGCCGATCTCGTCGCGAGCGACCAGCGGCGCGAGGGCAGCACGCAGGCCGGCGCGCTCGTCCTCGCTCATCGTGGCGGTGAAGGTCTCAAGCTGGTGCAGGCGCATTTGCATGAGCTGCTTGAGCGCGCGGCGGCCGGCCGGGGTGATGCGCACCAGCTTGACGCGGCGGTCTCGCTCGTCCTCGCGCCGGTCGACGTAGCCGCGCTGGTGCACGGCGTCGATGGCCCGGCTGGCCGTGGGCAGCGAGAGCGACAGCGTGTCGGCAAGTTCGGTCAGCGGCAGCTCGCGGTCGGGCGCATCCAGCTGGTGGAGCATCTTGAGCTGGGTGAGGGAAAGGTCCAGCTCGCCTAGCGCGCGGAAGAAGTCCGGGGTGGAGGTGCGCATCAGGTGCGCGATGACCGCGAGCATGTCGCGGGCCAACTCAGTGGCGGAGGCGTCGGGCGCGCTTACTTGCACGCTCACAAGTATTGCCAGCGCACAAGGTTCTACCGTGTGCGTCCGGTCACACAAGAACGTCTCGCGTCTAGGTCACTGTCCTACTTAGGAGTCGGATACCGACCTCTAGGCAGGACAGCGGGTTCCGTTCACGCCCGGCGGGTTCTCGATGCCGCCGTTTAGAACCCGAGCAAACGTCCCGCGGGGGGAGCTAGGGCTGCAGCAGCTGGTTCTGCGCGCTGGGGCGCTTGGGCCCGACGCTCACGGTGGCCGGGCGGACCGCCTCGTCGCCCGTGCGCACGACGTAGGAGCCCTGGACCACGTCGAGCTTGATCTCGCCGGTGTCCCCGGGGTTGATCAGCGTCGACTGGGTCACGTCGTCCTTGCCGCCCTTGCTCTGCGTGGCGAACGTGACCTCCTGCGACGCGTTGCTCTGGTTGGTCACGATGACCACGATCGGGCCCGCGCCGAAGTTCGCGGGGGAGACGGACACGCGCTTGGGGGAGACGTACGCCGTGACGTTGATGGGCGCCGGCGGCCGCAGCTCGTTCTTGTAGTCGTTGCCCGAGCCGCCGCAGCCGGAGATGGCGAGGGCCATGCCCACGAGTCCGGCGACCGGCAGCAGACGTGTGCTGTGAATGCTCTCCATCCCTGTGACCGGGGCGGGAAGTCCCACAACCCCCGGCCCGGGCGAACCCTAACCGACGGGAGCGGGGCGCGTCGAACTTGCCTGGATCTCGCGCAGCTCGGCCTGGAGAGCCTCCCAGGCGTCGTGCTCGGCCAGGTCGTAGTCGCGGCCGCTGAGGTCGCGCAGGGAGTCGCGATATACCGACCAGGCGGCCAGCGTGCGCTCGTCCGTGACCGGTTCGTCGTGTAGCGGCGCGGCGGTGGTCATGGCGCTCCCCCTTCGGTCGGTGGTGAGTCGATGGTACTCCCCGTTGCGGGCGTACCCGCAAGGCGCGTTGTGCAAGCCCGGCTGCACGCCGTCCGGGGGCCGCGATAGGCCACGGGGATGGACACGATCGACGCCCCCCTGCGCACCGCGGAGTTCCTGGCCGTGGACGTGGAGACCAACGGCTGCGCGCGCGACGCGTGCGAGCTGACCGAGGTCGGCGCGGTCCTCGTGGGCGGCGGCGAGCTGCACGAGCGCTGGAGCTCGCTGGTGGCGGCCCGGGCCCCGCTGTCCGCCGGCATCCAGCGGTTCACCGGCATCTCGCAGGCGATGGTGGACGCGGCCCCGGAGCCCGCGGCCGTGCTGCCGGAGCTGGCCGCGCGACTGGAGGGACGGGTGCTGGTCGCGCACAGCGCGCGGTTCGACCGCGGCGTGCTGGCGGCGGCCTTCGAGCGCGCCGGGCTGCGCTGGCCCGACCCGCCGGTGCTGTGCACGGTGACCCTAGCCCGCCGCCTGGCCCCGTTGGTGCGCCGGCGCTCGCTGGGCCCGCTGGCCGCGGCGCTGGGCGTCGAGCAGGAGGGGGCGCACCGGGCGCTGGTGGACGCGGAGACGTGCGCGCGCGTCTTCTGCGCGCTGTTCCCGCGGCTGTGCGCCAACGCGGTGACGGTACGCGAGGCGGTGGGGTTCGTGGCGCCGCGGCGCCGCCGGCGGGCGGGCCGGCGCCCGCCGGGGCGGCTGGCCGCGGGGGCTCCCGCGCCCGCCGTGCCGCTGGACTTCTCCGCGCTGCCCAACGAGCCGGGGGTGTACGTGTTCCGCGACTGCGCCGGGCGTCCGCTGTACGTGGGCAAGTCAAAGGCGCTGCGCACCCGCGCGCGCTCGCACTTCGCCCCCGGCGCGCAGGCGGCGGGATGGACGTCGCACGCGGCCCTGGTGGACCACCGCGAGACCGAGTCCGAGCTGGGCGCGCTGGTGCTGGAGAACCGCCTGATCAAGGAGCTGCGCCCACCCGGCAACGTGGCGCTGCGGCGCTCGGACTCCTACGTGTACCTGCGCGCGCGCCTGGACATCGCCTACCCGATCCTGGAGGTCGCGCCCGAGCCGGCGCCCGGGCACGCCATCAACGTCGGGCCGCTGAGCGGCCACCACTCCGCGCGGGAGCTGGCCGACCACCTGACCTCGCTGTTCTCGCTGCGCCACTGCGGCCGGCGCCTGCCGCGGCGCGACAGCCCCTCGGCCTACGGGCAGATGGGGCGCTGCCTGTCGCCCTGCCTCCAGGATCTCGATCCCAACCTCTACCGGGCGCGGCTGGACGCGGCGCTGTCTCCGTTCACCGGGACGGGCGACGGGCGCGAGGCGCTGCTGGCCCTGGTCGAGGAGCAGATGCGCGCGGAATCCGGGAAGCAGCACTTCGAGCGCGCGGCGACGCTGCGCCGCCGCCGCGACCGCCTGGCCACGCTGCTCGACCGCCTGGGCGGGGACCTGCGCGCCACCCACGCGGTGCCCCGGCTGGTGCTGGCCCCGCACCCCAAGGGCCCGGAGCGCTTCGACGCCGTCTGGATCGTCGGCGGCCGCGTCGCGGACTGGGGCGCACTGCCGGACTCCGCCGAGCTGGCCCGGCGCACGGCCCTCGCCCTCGGCACCCGCCCCGTCGCCGGGCCCGAGTGCGTCGCGCCCGACGCGGTCCACGAGCTGCGCATCGTGGCCACGTGGCTGCAGGCGCACCCCGAGGCGCCGGTCCTCGCGCTCGACCCGCCGCCCGCGGAGGGGGCCCTTTTTGACTTTCGTTCAAACGCCGCTAGCCTGGCGGCATGAGCACGCCCGAGACCCGCATCGCGCCCGCCGCCGCCGCCATCTCCTACGACGACCTCTACGCCCGCTGGGAGCAGGGCAACTGGAGCGCCACGGAAATCGACTTCGCGGAGGACGCCCGCCAGTGGCGCGAGGAGCTGACCGACCACGAGCGCAAGGCCGCGCTGTGGAACTACAACCTCTTCTTCTACGGCGAGGACGCGGTCGCCGACAACCTGGGCCCCTACATCGACGCGGCGCCGCTGGAGGAGCAGAAGTACTTCCTCACCACCCAGCAGGTCGACGAGGCGCGCCACGCCGTGTTCTTCAAGCGCTTCATGCACGAGGTCGCGGGAGTCGGCGACGGGACCATGCGCGGCGGGCTGGAGCAGATCAAGCCCGAGCTCACATGGGGCTTTCGCCAGGTGTTCGACCGCCTGGACACGATGGCCGACGAGCTGCGCAAGGATCGCTCGCGCCCCAAGCTGGCCGCCGCGATCACGCTCTACCACGTGATCATCGAGGCCTCGCTGGCCCAGCCCGGCCAGCACTTCATCACGTCCTACCTCCAGGACCGCGACCTGCTCCCCGGATTCCGCTCCGGGATGGAGAACGTCGCCCGCGACGAGCAGCGCCACATCGCCTTCGGGGTCAAGCTCCTGCACGACCTCGCCGCCGAGGACCCCCGCTGCCGCCACGCCGTCGCCGAGCTGCTGCGCGAGGTCATCCCCTGGACCGCGTCGGTGCTGATCCCGCCGGGCTGGGACGAGAGCTACGTCACCTGCTTCGGCATGACGCTGGACGAGCTGGGAGCCGAGGGCTCGATGTCGCTGGAGACCAAGCTGCGCAGCGCCGGCCTGCCGCTGGACGAGCTGCCCGGCCCGCCGCCGATCCCGATCGACATCCCGCACGTCGACCGCGCGCGCCGCGGGCGCGAGCTGGTCAAGGCGGGCCTGCTGGGGGAGAAGGTCGGCCCGCCCTCATACGCGGCCGAGGACCAGGCCCTGCTGTTCGACACGATCCGCCGCTCGATCAATCCCCAGCACGGCCTCACGCGGCCGACCACCTTCCAGTGGGACTTCCCGGACGCGCAGCCCTGGTACGTGGTGGTGGACAACGGCAACGCGCGCGCCGAGTCCGGGCGCGCCCCGTCCCCCGACGTCACGCTCAGCGCCCGCTGGGAGGACTTCGTGGACGTGGCCGCCGGGCGCCTGGATCCGTATCGCGCGCTGCTCACGCGCCGGCTGCGGCCCCGCGGGCGGGTGCGCTCGCTCGCCGCGTTCCCGCGCGTCTTCGGGCGCTAGGCCTCAGAAGGGCAGCTCGACGACCTGCGCGGTCGTCGCGCCGTCGCCCACGGCCAGCGTGTCGCCGGGCCCGGCCTCGCGGCGCACCAGCGCCAGCGCGATCGGCCCCAGGCGCGGGGAGACCGCGACCGTCCCCAGCCGCCCGACCGCCTTGTCGCCGAGGCGCAGCTCGTCGCCGGCGGCGGCCGCGCCGGACAGGCGCAGACCGAGCAGCCGCCGGTTGGGCTTGCCGCGGTAGTGCAGGCGGGCCACCGTCTCCTGCCCGACGTAGCAACCCTTGGTGAAGGACACGGCGCGCTCGTTGAGGCCGGCCTCCTGGGGGATGACCGAGTCGTCGAGGTCGAGGCCGTAGCGCGGGCGCCCGGTTTCGATGCGGACCGCCTCGGCGGCCTCCTCGGACACCGGGGTGGCGCCGCGCTCGCGCAGGGTGGCCGCGACGCGGTCCACGTCGCCGGCGGCGCACAGGACGTCCACGCCCAGGTCGGTCACCACCAACCGCACCGCTGTCCCGCCGATCTCCGCCGCCGCGTGGGCGTGCTCGGCGTCCGCCTCCGCTCCGGCCACGGCCCGCGCGCCCGGGCCGACCAGCGACAGCAGCCCCGTCTCCAGCGTGCGCTTGTGGACCTCGACGTCGTAGCCGATCCGCCCGCGCCACAGGACGTTGAAGACCTCCTGCAGCGCCGCGCGCTCGGTGTCCAGCAGCAGCTCGCCCTCGGGAGTGCGCAGCACCCGCAGGTCGCCGAGCATCTTGCCCTTCGGGGTCAGGACGGCGGCGTAGACGCCGCGCCCGGGCGGCAACTGCTCGATGTCGTTGGACACCAGCCCGTTGAGGAACTCCGCCGCGCCCGCGCCGGTCAGCGCGAGCTTGCCGCGCTCGGAGCGGTCCAGCAGCCCGCAGCCCGCGGTCAGGGCCTCGTAGTCGGCGGCGATCCGGTCGGTGACGGCCATGCGCCGAGGATAGCGGTCGGCGCAGGATTGAAACTTTTGTTTAGGCATGCCAAAATCTATTCGCGTGGGAGCCAAGACGAACTACGAGGCCACCTCCGCGGTCGAGGACTACGCCAAGGCCATCTACGCCCTGGAGGAGCGCGGCGAGGGCGCCGTGAGCACCAACGCGCTGGCCGAGCGGCTCGGCGTCACCCCCGGCTCGGCCTCCGGGATGGTCAAGCGCCTGCACGAGCTGGGCCTGGTCACGCACGTGCCCTACAAGGGGGTCCAGCTGACGCCCGCGGGCGCCCGCCTGGCCCTGGAGGTCCTGCGCCACCACCGCCTGCTCGAGCTCTACCTGGCCGAGGCCCTGGGGGTGCCGTGGGACCGCGTGCACGCGGAGGCGGAGGTCCTCGAGCACGTGCTGTCCGAGGAGCTGGAGGAGCTGATCGCCACCAAGCTCGGCGACCCGACGGTGGACCCGCACGGCGACCCGATCCCCACGCGCGACCTGGAGATGCCCGAGCGCGAGACCGTGGCGCTCCAGTCGCTGGCAGCCGGACAGGCAGGCACGTTCGTGCGGGTGTCGGACAGCGACTCCGAGATGCTGCGCTACCTGTCGCAGCGCGGCATCTCGCCGGGCGACGCCTTCAGCGTGGTGGAGAAGCAGCCCTTCGACGGCCCCCTGTTCCTGCGCTTCGGCGACGACACCCATGTCGTCGGCGGCGCGCTGGCGCGCGCCATGCGCGTCGAGGTGGACGCGTGAACCCGGCGGCGCCCCCCGACGGCGAGGCCGTCCCCGTCCCGGTCCCGCTCCCCGCGCCCAGCACGCTGCCGCCCAGCCCGCTGCGCCGGCTCCGCGCCCGCGGGCGCCTGCGCGGATCGCTGCCCCTGCTGGGGCCGGCCTTCGTGGCCAGCATCGCCTACGTCGACCCCGGCAACTTCGCCACCAACATCTCTTCGGGCGCGCAGTTCGGCTACCTGTTGCTGTGGGTGATCCTCGGCGCCAACCTGATGGCGATGCTGATCCAGAACCTGTCGGCGAAGATCGGCATCGCCACCGGGAAGAACCTGCCCGAGCTGTGCCGCGAGCGCTTCCCGCGCCCGGTGACCTGGGGCCTGTGGGCGCAGGCCGAGGTGATCGCCATGGCCACGGACCTGGCCGAGTTCGTGGGGGCGGCGATCGCGCTGAACCTGCTGTTCGGGATCCCCCTGTTCCCGGCCGGCCTGATCACGGCGGTGGTGGCCTTCGGGATCCTGGGCCTCCAGAGCCGCGGCTACCGGCGCTTCGAGCTGGCGATCATCTTCTTCCTGGGGATCATCCTGCTCGGGTTCCTCTACGACACGCTGCGGATCGGCGCCGACGCGGAGGGGGTGGCCGGCGGGTTCGTGCCCCAGTTCTCCGGCAGCGACTCGATCCTGCTGGCCACCGGCATCCTGGGCGCGACGGTGATGCCGCACGTCATCTACCTGCACTCGGCGCTGACGCAGCGCCGGATCGTGGCGCGCGACGACCACGAGCGCCGCCGGCTGCTGCGCTTCTGCCGCATCGACGTGACGATCGCCATGGGCCTGGCCGGCCTGGTGAACATGTCGATGCTGGTGATCGCCGCGTCGCTGTTCCACGGCAGCGGCGTCGTGGTGGACACCATCGAGCAGGCGCACACCGGGTTCGACCAGCTGGTGGGGCCCGAGGCCGCGCTGGCCTTCGCGCTGGCGCTGCTGGCGTCCGGGCTGGCCTCCTCCAGCGTCGGCACCTACGCCGGGCAGGTCGTGATGCAGGGATTCATCCAGCGGCGCATCCCGATCGCCGTGCGCCGGCTGGTGACCATGGTTCCGGCGCTCGTGGTGCTGGCGCTGGGGCTGGACCCGACGCGCTCGCTGGTCATCTCCCAGGTGGTCCTGTCCTTCGGGATCCCGTTCGCCCTGATCCCGCTCGTCCTGCTCACGCGGCGCCCGGACGTGATGGGGGCCTTCGCCAACCACCGGGTCACCACGGCGGCGGCGGTCGTGGTGGCGGCGCTGATCAGCTCGCTGAACGTGTTCCTGATCTACCAGACCTTCTTCGGGTGATCGAGGTCAGGCGCACCACGGAGCTGGGGGCGCCGGCCGCGGCCGTGTGGGAGCGGGTGACCACCATGGAGGGGGTCAACCACGAGCTCGGGCCGTGGGTGCGGATGACCGTGCCGCGCGCGGCGCGCGGGATGACGCTGGAGGAGGTGCCGCTGGGGCGGCCGGTGGGGCGCTCCTGGATGCTGCTAGGAGGCGTGATCCCCTTCGACTACGACGCCGTGACGCTGGTGGAGCGCGGGCCCGGCCGGCGCTTCCTGGAGCGCTCCCCGATGGGCAGCATGCGCTTTTGGCAGCACGAGCGCCTGGTGGAGGAGCGGGGCGAAGGGACGTGCGCGGTGACCGACCGGCTGACCTTCGCCCCCCGCGTCCCCGGCACGGGGCGCCTGGTGGAGGCGATCGTCACCCGCCTGTTCGCCCACCGCCACCGGCGGCTGGCGGCCTTCTTCGCGCGGTAGGCTGCGCCCGTGCGCCTGGCGGAGACCTTCCAGCAGATCGTCGACTCGCTGCCCGACGACTGGACGGACCTCGAGTTCGACCTGCGCATCGACGACGAGTCGCGCTACGTGGACGCCGCCACCTACCTGGTGACCTGCAACGCGCAGCCCTACTCGCGCCACGACTGGCACTGGCGCGTGCTGGTGGCCCACCGCTTCGGGCACGCCGCCGCGGCGCCGGTCGTGCACGGCACGCTCAAGCTCCTCGACGACGCCGGCATCCGCGGCGAGCTCGCCGTGCGCGAGGTCCGCGAGGGCCGCGTCCCGGTGGAGCCGATGTGGGGGCGCCCCGAGTCGGTCCGCCGGCAGATGCGCCGCCTGCAGGCGCAGTAACGCCGTGGCCCGGGTCGTCGCCCTGGTGCCCGACCTGCTGTTCGGGTCCAAGGTGGTCGCGATGCTCGAGGCCGCCGGTCACGAGGTGACGCTGACCGGGCAGGAGGACGACGCCCGCGGAGAGATCGAGTTCGCCGACGTCCTGGTCGTGGACCTCACGACGGACGCGATCGACGGCACGATGCTCGTGGACTCCATGGCCTCGGGCGGCGAGCTGCACGGCAAGCGCACGCTGGGCTTCTACTCCCACGTCGAGATCGAGGTGCCCGAGCGCGCGCGGGAGGCCGGGTTCGACCTGGTGGTTCCCCGCTCGCGCATGGCGCGCGAGGGCGCCGAGCTGGTCGGTCGCCTGGCCTCGGAGGGGGCGGCGCCGTGATCGCGCTGGTCACGGGCGCCTCCAGCGGCATCGGCGAGGCCACCGCCCGGCGCATCGCCCGCGAGCCCGGGTGGGAGCTGGTCCTGGTGGCGCGGCGCGAGGAGCGCCTGCGCGCGCTGGCGGACGAGCTGGGCGGCGCGACGGTGGTGGCAGCCGACCTGATCGACGACGGCGCGCCCGCCGCGGTGCGTGAGGCGCTGGGGCGCGAGCACGGCGGCCGGCTGGACCTGCTGGTCAACAACGCGGGCGGCGCCTGGCGCGGGCGCTTCGCCGAGACCGGGTGGGAGAACGTGCGCCGCCACATGGATTTGAATTTCAACGCGGTGTGCCGGCTGACCGAGGAGCTGCTGCCGCTGCTGCGCGCCAGCGCGCCCTCCTCGCTGGTGAACGTCGCCAGCACCGCGGGCCGGGTGGGGCGGGGGAACTCGGGCGCCTACTCGGCCAGCAAGTTCGCGCTGGCGGGCTGGACCGACGCGCTGCACCTCGAGGAGCGCGAGCACGGCGTGCACGTGGGGATGGTCCTGCCCGGCTTCGTGGCCACCGAGGGCTTCCCCCAGCGCGAGCTGGTCGATCGCCGCGCGACGCGCTGGATCGTCTCCACCCCCGACAAGGTGGCGGACGCCATCTGGGAGACCGGGCCGGGCGGCAAGGCCGAGCGCTACGTGCCGCGGCCCTACTGGCTGGCCGCGGCGCTGCGCGCGGTGGCCCCACCACTGGTGCGCCGGGCGCTCGGGGGCGGCGGCGCGGCGGTCACGCCGAGCACCCGCCCCGGCGCCGACTAGGATCCCCGGCGCTCGATCACCTCGACCGCAATGGGAGGAAAAGTGGAAGAACGTGGCACGCCGGCCTACGTGGCCGAGTTTCTGGGGACGTTCCTGCTCGTGCTGTTCGTGTGCTCGGTGGTCTCCATCAACTCGGCGGGGGGCCTGGGGTTCACCGACTTCGCCGTGATCGGGCTGGTGCACGTCTTCGTGCTGGCGCTGCTCGTCTACTCCCTGGGGCACACCTCCGGTGCCCATTTCAACCCGGCCGTGACCCTGGCGCTCACCGCGCTGCGGCGGATCGCGCCGCTGGATGCCCTCATCTACATCCTGGTGCAGCTCGCCGGCGCGGTGGCCGCCACCCTGGTCACCAAGGCGATCCTGATGGACGAGGGAGCCGCCGCCAAGTACGGCGCCACCACCGTGTCGGAGAAGTTCCTGCAGGGCAAGCCGCTCGGCGGGCTGGTGATCGAGATCATCGGCACCTTCGTGCTGATGTGGGCGATCATGACGTTCGCGGTCAACCCCCGCGGGCAGCGCGAGTGGGCGGGCCTGGGCATCGGCATGGCGCTGGGCCTCGCGGTCATGGTGTTCGCGCCGGTCGACGGCGCCGGGTTCAACCCCGCGCGCTCCTTCGGCCCCGCCATCGTGGCCGGCGAGTTCGCGGACTTCTGGATCTACGTGATCGGCCCGATCGTCGGCGCGCTGCTGGCGGCCTTCGGCTACGTGTACCTGGTGCTCAACCCGCAGGAGCGGATCGCCCAGGCGCCCATAGACACCTTGCCCGGATAGGGATAGCGCGCCAGGGGCGTAGGCTGTTTCTCGGATGCGCCGGCGCGTCACCTTCTCCCGCAACCTGACGCTGTCGCTGTCGCGGACGTGCCGGTGCTACTGCAAGTACTGCGCGTTCGCGACGCACCAGGCGCACCTGCACGAGCCCGACGAGGTGCTCGGGCTGCTGGACGGGGCGGCGCGGCGCCGGGTCAAGGAGCTGCTGGTCCTGACCGGGGAGCGGCCGGAGGTCAACCCGGAGGTCGCCGCACGGCTGGCGGAGTGGGGGCACGAGGACTTCGTGGCCTACGTGGTGTGGGTGTGCGAGCGCGCGCTGGAGCGCGGGCTGCTGCCGCACACCAACCTCGGCGTCCTGTCGCGCGAGGACCTGGCGCGGCTGCGGGAGGTGACGGCCTCCCAGGGGCTGATGCTCGAGTCGGTCGTCCCCGACCTCGTCGCGCACCAGGGCTCGCCCACCAAGCACCCGGAGCGCCGGCTGGAGACGATCCGCGCGGCGGGCGAGCTGCGGATCCCCTTCACGTCGGGGATCCTGGTCGGCATCGGCGAGGAGGAGGCCGACCGCTTCGCCTCACTCGACGCGCTGGCGGCGGTGCACGCCGAGCACGGGCACCTGCAGGAGGTGATCCTGCAGAACTTCGTCCCCCACCGCCGCTACTACGGCGAGGAGCCGGCCGACGTCGCCGCCGCCTCGGCGCAGGAGTTCTGGCGGACGGGGCTGCACGACGGCCCGGTCCTGGACGCGCCCGAGTGGTCCACGCCGGTGACGATCGACGACATGCGGGCCCTGATCGCGCACGCGCGGGAGGCGCTGCCGGGCGTGGGGATCCAGATCCCGCCCAACCTGGCCGACTGGTGGCCCGAGCTGGTGGCGCAGGGCGCCACCGACCTGGGCGGGCTGAGCGCCAACGGGGACCACATCTCGCCGGAGCATCCCTTCCCGTCCCCGAGCCAGGTGCGCAAGCGCCTGGCCGCCGACGGCGTGGCGCTGACCGAGCGCCTGTGCGTCTACCCCCAGTACATCGAGCCCGGGTGGCTGGCGCAGGGCGTGCTGGACGCGATCAAGGGGCGCTACTGGTCGTTCATCCCGCGGCGCGGGTCCGGCCGCCAGGAGGCGCCGTTCGCCATCCGGTCCGACCTGGTGGCCCCGGCGGTGTCGCGGGCGGTCGACGGCGAGCCGTTGTCGATGGAGGAGATGACCGCGCTGTTCGCGGAGACCCGGCCCGAGGCGATCGAGGAGATGCGCGCGGGCGCGGACGAGCTGCGGGCCTCGCTGGCGGGCGACGAGGTCACCTTCGTGGTCAACCGCAACGTCAATGTCTCCAACATCTGCACTGTGGGCTGCGCCTTCTGCGGGTTCGGGCAGGGGCGCCGCTCCCCCGATGCCTACGAGCACTCCGAGGAGGAGCTGCGCCGCCGCGTGCGCGAGGCCGTCGAGTACGGGGCGAGCGAGATCTGCATGCAGTCGGGGATCCATCCCGACTGGGGCCTGCGGGAGTACGAGCGGTGGCTGCGGGTGGCCAAGGACGAGGCGCCCGAGATCCACCTGCACGCGTACTCGCCGATGGAGGTGGCGCACATGTGCGACGTCTCCGGGCTGGGCCCGCGGGCGGTGTTCGAGCGCCTGCGCGACGCCGGGCTGGGGTCCACGCCGGGCACCGCGGCCGAGGTGCTCCACGACGGCGTGCGCGAGCGCATCAGCCCCAACAAGCTCCCGGTCGGCCGCTGGGTCGAGGTGATCGAGGCGTCCCACGCGGTGGGGCTGCGCTCCACGGTGACCGTGATGTTCGGACACGTGGAGGAGCCGTGGGAGCTGGCCGAGCACATGCGCGTCGTGCGCGCGCTGCAGGAGCGCACCGGCGGGTTCACCGAGTTCGTCCCGCTCTCGTTCATCCCCTTCCACACGCTGCTGGGGCGCACCCACGGGATCGAGGAGATCTCGCGGGAGGAGAACCTCAAGCACACGGCGGCCTTCCGGCTGGCGCTCGGGCGGTCCGTGCGCTCGCTGCAGGCGAGCTGGGTGAAGATGGGCCTGGACGCCGCGACCGAGGCGCTGGAGTGGGGCGTCAACGACCTGGGCGGGACGCTGATGGAGGAGAACATCTCGCGCCTCGCGGGCTCCTACCACGGGGTGCGCCTGGACCCGCCCGACCTGATCGCCGCCGCCCACCGCGCCGGCCGTCCGGCCGCGGAGCGCACGACCCTCTACGAAGTGCGCGCGCGGTACCCCGTCCCCGTCGCGGCCTAGCGGAACAGGTCCTCTTCGGGCGGCCGTAGGAGGGCGTCCGCTCCGGGGCCGTCGTCGGGGGTGACGAAGCGGTCCAGGCCGCGGACGACGACCGCCGGCTGGCCGGAGTCCTTGCCGGTGCGGGCGAGGTCGGCGGCGGCGGCGGCCTCGTCGGCGATCGCGATCCAGGTGGCCTTCAGCTCGTGGCCGCCGCGGTCCGCCTTTCCCCGCCAATCGTCGAGGGGCTGGAGGCCCGCGATGCCGATGGCTATTTCCACCTGCCCGTGGCGCCAGGCGCGGCCGAAGGAGTCGGTGACGACGACGGCCGGCGCGGTCCCGACGAGCTCGCGCAGCCGGGCGCGCAGGGCGCGGGCCGACGCGTCCGGGTCCTCGGGCAGCAGGACGACGGTGTCCGGCTCGCCGGCGTTGGAGGCGTCCACCCCGGCGTTGGCGCACACGTGGCCGTGGCGGGTGCGGCAGATCAGCACGCGCTCGTCGCGGATCACCTCCGCCGACTCGTCCAGGACGGCCTGGACGTGGCGCGGGTCGCGGTCGAGCCTGCGCGCGAGGTCTCGCGCTCGGTCCCCGGGCTCGACGTCGGCGAGCCTGCGGGTCCGGCCCTCGGCCTTGGAGACGACCTTGTGGGCGATGCAGAGGACGTCGGTGTCGTGGAGGGGCTCGGTTGCCGCCGCGATCAGGGCGGCGAGGTCGTCGCCCTGGTGGACCTCCGGTAGCCCCCGGATGGCGGTCGCGGACAGGTTCGTCATCGGGCGCCGGGCCGGGCGAGGCCGGTGAGGGAGTTGGGTCGGACGGGGCGGTCCTCGCCCGGGTTGGGTCGGACGGGGCGGTCCTCTTCCGGGTTGGGTTGGACGGCCCGGTCCTCTTCCGGGTTGGGTCGGATGGGGCGGACCTCTTTCGGGTTGGCGCTCACGCGACGAGTGCCTCGAGGGCGGCTGTCGTGTGGAGGGGCGGGCCGGTGTGGGCGGCGAGGGTGGCGCGCAGGGCGGCGAGGTCTCCCGCCGTGTCCACGTCGAGGAGCAGGGACGGGGGGTGGCGGATCGTCAACTCGGCCCCGGCCTTCTCGGCCGCGGCCGAGTGGCGGGCGCACGAGCCCTCTCCGAAGGCCGGCGCCATGACCCCCGGCGGCGTCAGCAGCAGGGCGTTGGTGCCCGTCCCGTGGCGGTCGGGGACGATCGTCACCGCGGGTGCCGGCGCGGGGTCGGCCAGCAGCGCCTCGACCTCCGCCGGGTCCAGCGCCGGGCAGTCGCCGGGGACCAGCAGGACGCGCTGCGCCCCGCGCGCCAGCGCCCGCTCGATGCCGGCCTCGGCAGCGGGGCTCTGGCCGGCCTCACGGGCGTCGGGCACCACCTCGGCGCCGCCCTCCAGCGCGGGCCCGGCCGCCCGTGGCTCGTTCGTGACCACGATCACGCCCTCCAGGCCCCGCACGCGCCTGAGCGCCGCGAGCACATCGCGGACCATGGCCTCCGCCAGCCCCTCGCGCATCCCCGGCTCCAGCCCGTCCGACAGCCGCTGCTTGGCTGCCGGAAACCGCTTGACCGGGAGGATCGCGAAGGTGCGCACGTCGCCCGAACGCTAGCGGCGCGCCGCCGAGGACACCGTCGGGCGGACGCGGGCGCGATAGTGCCCCATATAGGGGCACAATGGCGACAGCGTCCCGCGGCCTCAGGCCCGCAGGGCCTCCGCGAAGCGCAGCGTCTCCTGCGCGAGGCGGCGGCGGCCGGCTTCGCCGTCCATCAGCATGTCGGTCTGGAGGGTGGGCAGCGCGTTGGTGCGGTCGTCGGCGACCAGGCCGTCGACGAGGCCGTCGTAGCTCGCGGCGATCCCGTCGGCGTCCAGCGGCCGGCCGGCCCATTCCATGAAGGCCGCGGTCGGCCCCTTGAGCACCTCGCCGCCCACGAGCGGACTGACCGCGACCACCGGCGCCGGCGACGCGGCGATCGCGTCGCGCATCCCGGGGACGGCCAGGATCGGGCCGATCGAGATCACTGGGTTGGAGGGGCCGATCACCACGGCGCGGGCGCCGGCCAGGGCGGCCAGCCCCTCGGGCGAGGGCCGCGCGGCGGCGGCGCCCTCGTACTCGACCCCGTCCACGGGCGATCCTCCGCCCGCGCGGATCAGGTACTCCTGCAGCGGCCACCAGCGCCCGGCGTGTCGCACCCGCGTGCGGACGGGGTCGTCGCTCATCGGCAGCACCCGGGTCGCCAGTCCCAGCGCGCGGCGCAGCTCGTCCACCGCCTCGGTCAGACGGGCGCCCTCGTCCAGCCGCCGGCGGCGCAGCATGCAGGCCGCCAGGTCGCGGTCGCCCAGGTGGAACCAGACCTCCTCGCCCAGCTCGCGCAGCCCGTCCATCACCTCGAAGGTGTCCCCGCGCAGGCCCCAGCCACGCTCGTCGATGCGGTCGGCCAGCCACCACAGGACCAGATCCGGGTCGGGGGAGACATGGGCGCCGTAGATCTCGATGTCGTCCGCGGTGTTCGCGACCACGACCAGGTCCTCGCCCACCACGTCCAGCATCCCGCGCGCCAGCTTGGCGCCACCCGTCCCGCCGGCCAGGACGACGACCGGCCCTACGGCGCCGGAGGCCACAGCTCGTCGGGCAGGCCGGTGATCCGGATGCCGGCGTGCGTCTTGTGGCGGGCGTTGATGGAGATCAGCATCGCGGTCAGCGACTCCACGATCCGCGACATCTCCAGCCGCCCGGCGTCCACGCAGCGCAGGCCGGGGATCGCGCCGATCAACTCGGCCGCCTCGCGCTTGTCGGCCTTGCGGTCGCCGCAGAGCAGGACGTCCTCGTCGAGCGGGTGGTCGAGGTCGGCCAGCGTGGCGGCGCTGATCGTGTGCAGGGCCGAGACGACGCGCACGCCGTCGGGCACCATCTCCGCCGCCTGCTGCGCGGCCGAGCCCTGGGGCACGCCGAGCACCCGCGTCGCCTTCCCGCCCACGGCCGCGGCAAGGGGGACGGTGGCGTCGATCAGCAGCTGCCCCTCGCGCAGGACGTCGCGCAGGTTGTTGAGGTTCTCCGACTGGTTGCGGAAGGGGACGCACAGCAGGACGATCTGCGCCGCCTGCGCGGCCGCGGGGTTCTCCGCGGGCTCGAAGGCGCCCTCCGGAACCCGCTCGCGCAGCTTGTCCACCGCCTGCTCGGCCCGCTCGGCCGAGCGCGACCCGCACACCACCGGGATCCCCGCCCGGGCGAGCCGCAGCGCCAGCCCATGGCCCAGCGCGCCGGTGGCGCCGATGATGGTGACGGGCTCCGCGGGCATCGGCGCGCCAGCGTATAGGGTGCGCCGCGCATGCGATTCGAGGGGCGGACGGCCATGGTCACGGGCGCGGCGTCGGGGATCGGCGCCGCCACCGCACGCCGCCTGGCCGCCGAGGGCGCGAAGGTCTTCGTCGCCGACCGCAACGAGGCCGGCGCGCGCGAGGTGGCCGGCGAGATCGACGGCGAGGCCGTGGTCATGGACGTGCTGGACCTCGACTCGATCCGCACGGGCATGGAGGCCGCCGGCCCCCTCGACATCCTGGTCAACAACGCCGGCGGGGGCGAGCGCGGCCTCGGCTGGTTCGTCCACATCGCGCCCGAGGACTGGGAGTTCCAGCTGCGCCTGAACCTGCACGGCGTGCTGGCCGTGACGCAGCAGGTGGTCGGCGGCATGCGCGAGCGCGGACGCGGCGCCATCGTCAACGTGGCCAGCGAGGCCGGCCGGGGCGGGTCGGCGATGAACATCCCCTACTCCGCCGCCAAGGCCGGCGTGATCGGCTTCACCAAGGCGGTGGCCCTCGAGTTCGCCCGCTACGGGATCCGCTGCAACGCCGTCGCGCCCGGGCCGATCGCGACGCCGCTGCTGGACATGATGTCCGCGGGCGGCGAGGCCGGAGAGCGCCTGCGCCAGGGAATGATCGACTCGACCCGCATGGGACGGGCCGGGACCCCGGACGAGGTCGCCGGCGCGATCGCCTTCCTCGCCTCCGACGATGCCGGGTTCGTCACCGGAGAGACGCTCGGGGTCAGCGGCGGCCTGCGGATGGACTGATGGCCGACGCGCTCGGAGAGCTGCGCCCCGGCGACGAGCGGGAGGACGAGTTCGTCGTGGAGGGCAGCCTGCTCACGGACGTCGGCGGGACGATCGGGCGCAGCGTTCTCTCCACGCCGGGGATGATCGCCATGATGGAGCGCAACGCCGCCATGCTCGCCTTCCCCAAGCTCCCCGAGGGCCGCGCCACCGTGGGCTTCGAGGTCTGCGTCAAGCACGTCGGCGCCGCGCTGGAGGGCGCTCGGTGCACCGTTCGGGCGTCGCTGCGCGAGATCGCCGACGGGCGCAAGCTGCGTTTCGACGTCGAGGTCAGCGAGGGCGAGCGGACGATCGGTGTCGGCACCCACGAACGACGTCTCGTCGAGGTGGCGCCGGGGTGAGCGCGGCGCGCCCGGTCGTCGGCATCTGCGCCGTGGTCGAGCGCGCGCAGTGGGGTGTGTGGGACATGCCCGCCGTGCTGATCGCCCGCAACTACGTGGACATGGTCCAGCGGGCCGGGGGGACGGCCCTGATCCTGCCGCCGGACCCCGCGGTGACCGCGGACCCCGACCCGCTGCTCGACCTCCTGGACGGGCTGATCCTGGCCGGCGGAGTCGACGTCGACCCCGAGGCCTACGGCGCGGAGCGCCACCCCGCGACCGACCGGCCCAGCCGCGAGCGCGACGACTTCGAGCTGGCGCTGGCCGCGCGCGCCATGGAGCGCGACCTGCCGTTCCTGGGCATCTGCCGCGGGATGCAGGTCATGAACGTGGCCCGGGGCGGGACGCTGGTGCAGGACCTGCCCGAGGCCACCGGCAGCGACGAGCACCGCCGCGTGCTGGGGAGCTTCGAGGGGACCGACCACACCGTCCGCCTGGACCCGGGCTCGCTGGCCGCCCGCGCCGCGGGCGAGGAGCGCCACGAGGCCAAGTCCCACCATCACCAGGGCATCGACCGCGTGGGAGAGGGGTTGGCGGTGACCGGACAGGCGGAGATGGACGACCTCCCGGAGGCCCTGGAGGACCCCGAGCGCCGCTTCGCGCTCGGCGTTCAGTGGCACCCCGAGGCGGACGAGACCAGCCGCCTGATCGCCGCCCTCGTCGCGGAGGCGGCCGCGCACCGCGCGGGCGCCGGGCGATGAGCGCCGCGACGGCCTCGGCGCAGGACGTCGTGGCGCGCGCGCTCGCCTACCCGTTCGGCGTGCCGGCGGGCTCGTACGTCCTGGACGGTGGCGAGGCCGGGCCGCTGACCGAGGCCGACCTGGCGGAGGCGGACCGCGTGGCGGTGCTGGCCTACGGCGCCAACGCCTCGCCGGGCGCGCTGGCGGCCAAGCTCGGGGCGCAGGCCGGCCGCGTGGCGGTCGTGGCCGGGCAGCTGAGCGACTTCGACGTGGTGTACTCCGCGCACGTGTCGCCCTACGGGGCGATCCCCGGGACGCTCCAGCCCAGCCCCGGCGCGGTCGCCTCGGTGCACGCGATCCACGTCACCGCCGAGCAGCTGGCGCGGCTGCATCGCAGCGAGCCCAACTACACCTTCGGGCTCCTGCGCGGGGTCGACCTGCGCCTGGAGGGCGGCGGTCGCGCGGACGCCATCCACGCCTACGTGTCGCGCCACGGGTGCCTGGTTCGCGACGGGGCGCCGGTGGGCGTCGCGGCGATACCGGTCCGTCGCCGGGCCTGGCCCGCGCGTGACGAGGAGGCGGTGCTCTGCGCGGCGCGCGACGACCTGGACCCGGGAACGGACCTGGCCGACTTCGTCCTCGCCCACGTCGCCGACCCCGAGCTCGCCGCCCGGCGCACCGCGGCGCTGCGCGCGACCGCCATCCCGTTCGCGTGGCCGCACTGGGAGCCGGCGTGAGCGACCAGGTCCACGTCGAGGCGCGGGGCGACGTCGCGCTGGTCCGTATCGACCGTCCCCCGGCCAACGCGATGGACCTCGAGCTGCTCGCGGCCGCGCACGACGTGCTGGCGGAGCTGGCGCAGCGCGACCCGGGCGCCGTGGTGCTCGCCGGCCGCGAGGGGTTCTTCTCCGCCGGCCTGGACCTGAAGCTGGCGCCGACGCTGGACGCGGCCGGCCAGCGCGAGATGGCGATGTCCATCAACCGCCTGTTCGCGGGCTGGTACTCGTTCCCGCGCCCGGTCGTGGCCGCGGTGACCGGGCACGCGATCGCCGGGGGCATGATCCTGGCGCTGTGCGCCGACCATCGCGTCGGCTCCACGGAGGGCAAGCTGGGGCTCACGGAGCTCAAGGCCGGCATCCCGTATCCCACCGTGGCCATGGAGGTCGTCCGCGCCGAGCTGACGGCGCCCGTCGCACGCCGGCTGGTCCTGCACGCCGAGCTGGTCGATCCGCCCACCGCGCTGGAGCTCGCGCTGGTGGACGAGCTGGCCGCGCCCACCGAGGTGGTGGACCGGGCGCTGGCCGTGGCCGGCGAGATGGCCGCCCTGCCCCGCGGCGCCTACTCGGCGATCAAGCGCCAGCTGCGCGGGGAGGTCATCGCGCGCGGGGAGCGGGTGCTCGCGGGCCGCGAGCCCGATCCGGCGACCGACGAGAGCTGGCTCAGCGAGGAGAGCGCGGCCGCCGCGGCCGCGACGCTGCGCGGCGACTGACGGGCGGTCAGCCTGCCGCGGGCTGCGGCCGGCGGCGGGCGAGGGTGAGGTTGGCGTCCTCCAGCAGCGGGCGCAGGCGCTCGGCGACCCGTTGGGCGGCGAGCACGGCGCGCTCGTCCAGCTCCGGCCGCGCGTCGTGGCTGACGCAGCACAGCGTCCCGTACAGCTCTCCCGTGTAGTGGTGCAGGGGGATGCCGACATAGGCGCCGACCCCGCTGGCGCGCGTGATCGCCAGGTCGCGGGTCAGCGCGTCTTCCTGCGCGTCGGGGATGACGTTGGGGAAAACGCCGGTCACCACCCGCTGGCAGTAGGTCTCGTGCAGCGGCACCGTCACGCCTTCGGCGACCACGCCGGCGTCGCCGGCGCTCCCGACCGCGCGCACGATCTCGTGGCCGTCGACGAACTCGGCCACGAACGCGGCGTCCATGCCCAGATCGGCCACCAGCTGGCCGAGCAGCGCCTGCACGCGCTGGTTGTCGGCGAGCCCCTCGGCGCCGCCGATCGCACGCAGGGCCAGCCACTCCGACAGTTCCTCGGCGGGCATCGGCCGGGCCACGAAGTACCCCTGCGCCACGTCGCACCCGAGCCCGCGCAGCGCGTTGAGCATCGCGGCGTCCTCGACGCCTTCCGCCACGACCCGCAGGTTGAGGGCGTGCGCGAGCTGGATGGTGGTGGCGACGATCGGACGTTCCGAGGAGCTGAGGTCCTTCACGAAGCTGCGGTCCACCTTCACCTCGTCGATCGGGAAGCGAGCGAGGCGGGCCAGCGACGAGTGCCCGGTGCCGAAGTCGTCCACGGACAGCTCGACGCCGAGCGCGTCGAGCTCGGCCACCACGCGGTCCGGCGCGCCCGTGCCGTCCAGCGCCGCCGTCTCGGTGACCTCCACGGTCAGCACCTGCGCCGGCAGGTCGTGCCGGGCCAGGGCGGCGGCGATGCGCCCGGGCAGCCCGGCGTCGGAGAGGTTGGCCGCGGCCAGGTTGACCGAGACGCCGATGTCGTGCCCCTCGCGGCGCCAGCCCGCCAGGGCGCTCAGCGCCCGATCGACCACGAAGTCCGTCATCCCGGCGATCAGGTCGCTGCGCTCGACCGCGGGCAGGAAACGGTCCGGCGCCACCAGACCGTCCTCGCGCGGCCAGCGGATGAGCGCCTCGGCGCCTTTGACCGCTCCCGTGCCCGCGTCGATCAGCGGTTGGAAGTGCAGCGTCAGCTCGTCCGCCTCGAGCGCGTGTCGGAAGTCGTCGAGCATCGTGCGGTTGCGAGCCATGGCGCGCAGCTGGCGGACCCCGGCGGCGAGCGCCAGGGCCTGGCGGTTGATCCCGGAGAGGAGCCCGATGGCGGCCAGCACGATGGAGGCTTCGACGAGGTCCGCCCAGTGGGCCGCGACCAGCAGGCCCAGGGCCACCAGCGCGGCGGTCAGCGCCGCGACCAGCACCCGGACCTCGCCCAACTCTCCGCCCGGACCGCGGCGTCCAATCCGCGTCCAGGCCGCGGCGGCCACGAAGGTGGGCCAGACCACATACAGGGCGTTTGACCCCATGATCGCCTTCCACGTCCCGGCGGACGCCTGCAGCGTCCAGAGGGCGTCCGCGGCCACCAGCGCGGCGGCGCCGGCGGCGAGCAGGGCCCACACGCCGTCGCGCCGCCAGCCGACGAACAGAGCGCCCACCACGGCCGCGGAGACGAGCACGGTGTCCGCGATCGGATAGGCGAAGTTCACGACCTGCGCGAACAGGCTCAGCTCGCTCGCGTTGGCGATCACCGGCGGCAGGATCACCGCGGTCACGGCGGCCGCGATCACCAGCGTGACCAGCAGCGCGTCGAACGCCAGGCTCAGCGGCGGCCGGCGCAGGCGCGTGCGGGCCAGCAGCGCCAGGCTCGCGAACGCGAACGGGTACAGCGCCAGCCACAGGGCGTCGCTGAGGCTCGGGAACGGCAGCGTGCCCCCGCGCAGGTCCAGCGTCACCTGCCAGACGGACCCGAGGGTCCACAGGGTCACGCCCACCGCCATCAGCGTCCAGGCGAGGCGGTCCTCACGGTGGCGGGCCGCGCGCAGGACGATCAGCGCGGTGGGGACGGCCATGAGGAGCAGGTACAGGCCGTGCGTGACCAGCTTCGAATCGACGTGGAGGGCCAGCGCGAGCCAGTAGAAGGCGATCGCCGCGGCACTCGCCACGAGCGCGCGGGCAGCGGGGCGCGGAAGGGAGGGGTTGGAGGCCATATCCGCTTATTCGAACACGCACGTTCAGAACTTGATGCGATAGATGGCGGATCCGACGCCTGTATGGTCCGGCACATGCCCATGCGCGCCGCCACCATCCGCTTCACCGAGGACCTCTGGGGCCTGCTGGAGCGTGAGGCGGCGCGGCAGGAGACCAGCGTCGCGCAGTTGGTCCGCGACGCCGCCCTGATGCGCATCGCGTTCGCGATGGGCGGTCGCGGAGAGCCCGAGGCGCGCGCCACCATCCAGTCGCTCGCGGCCCGGGCGCTCAGCGCCGGGTCGGGCCCGGCCGGCCGGGCGGTCGAGGCGGTGGACCTCGACGGCGCGCCTGACACACTGCTCGATGTCCCGGCCGAGGCGGTGTTCGACCGGCTGACCAGCCTGGCCACCCGGGTCCTGAACGTCCCCACCGCGCTGGTCTCGATCGTGACCCGCGACCACCACCACATCAAGAGCTGCGTGGGCGTGGCCGAGCCGTGGGGATCGCAGTCCGAGCTCCCTATCACGCACTCCTTCTGCCGCCATGTGGTGGTGGCGGAGGAGCCGCTCGTGGTCTCCGACGCTCGCGACCATCCGCTCCTGCGCGACAACCCGGCGATCCGCGAGCTCGGCGCCATCGCCTACGCGGGCGTCCCGCTCGTGACCGCGGCCGGCCGCACGATCGGGACGGTGTGCGTGATGGACGCCAAGCCGCGGCTGTGGACCCGCGAGGACGTCGCGCTCCTGCGCGACCTGGCCGACACCGCCGTCACGACGATCGAGCTGCGCGCCGCCGTCCGCCGGGCGCGCGACGAGGTCGCCGGCTAGCGCCAGAGCTCGGCGGCGACCGCGTCCTGACCGGCGCCGTTCACGAAGAGCCGCCACCAGGCCTCCCCGCTCCACAGCCGCAGGGCGTGCGCCGAGGAGGCGTTGCCCACGACCGCGGCCCAGGCGTCCCGCGGCTGCCCGAAGGCCTCGCGCAGCGCCCCGCCCAGCAGGAACTCGGGGCGCACCGCGCCCTCCAGGTAGCGGCGAACGTCGAAGCCGAAGCCCACCTTCGCGCGGCGCGCCACCCGCGGCGGGAGATGGGTGGCGCCCAGGTCGCGCAGGACGCCCTTGCGCAGCGGCAGGGTCCGGGCCTCCAGCGGGAGATTGAGGGCCAGGGCCACGACGGCCGGGTCCAGGAACGGCACCCGGGTCTCGATCGAGGCCTGCATGGTGTTCTTGTCCTGGCGGTTGAGCAGGTGGGGGAGGTAGGTGGAGAGGTCGCCGAGCAGCGCCGCCTCCAGCGCCCCGCGCGCCCCCGGGTGGTGCGCGTAGGCGGTGGCGGCGCGGGCCCGGACGTCCTCGGCGTGCGCCGCGGCGCCGGGGGCCCAGGCCGGGAGCAGGACGCCGGCGGCGCCCGGGCCGCGCCGGTCCGCCACGCGCCGGCGGACCGCCTGCGACAGGCCGCGCCCCCGCCGGCGGGCCAGCGCGCCCAGCCGCGCCCGGGCGACCTCCGCGCGCTGGCGCCGCCGGGCGCCGGCGGGCACGACCGCC
Organism: Solirubrobacteraceae bacterium; assembly: GCA_033855845.1. Lineage (GTDB taxonomy): Bacteria > Actinomycetota > Thermoleophilia > Solirubrobacterales > Solirubrobacteraceae > AC-38. The sequence continues at coordinate 12,134 of JAWVFR010000075.1, read as the reverse complement.
GCGTACTCGCCGGGGTGCAGGAAGTCGTAGCCGGCGAACAGCTCGTCGGCGCCCTCGCCGCTGAGCAGCACCTTGACCCCATCGGCCCGGGCCAGCGCGGCGACCATCGCCATCGGCACCGAGCTCTCGTGCATCAGCGGCAGCTCGTTGTGCGCCACCGCCGGGACGAGGCCGGCGCGCCAGCTCTCGGCGGTCAGGCGCGCCGTGCGCAGCTCCACGCCCAGTGCGCCCGCCACCAGCTCGGCCCAGGGCGCCTCGTCGGCGCCGGGCTGGTCGACGACGGAGGCGTTGTAGGCGACGATCCGCGGGTGCTCGTCGCGCGCGAAGGCGGTGATCAGCGAGGAGTCCAGGCCGCCCGAGCACATGGTCCCGATCGGGACGTCTGCCATCAGGCGCCGGCGGACCGACGCGCGCAGCTCGTCCTCCAGCGCGGCCGCCAGCTCCGGGCGCGGCCGGTCGGCAAGCGCGGCCGCGCGCTCGGGGTCCACGGCGCCGGCCGGGTCGTACCAGCGGCGCTCTCGCGCCTCCAGCGTCGCCAGGTCGATGTCCACCAGGGTTCCCGGGGCGACCTGGTCGATCCCCTCCAGCGGCGTCGGGGCGCCGCCCGCCCAGCCGTAGGCGACGGCGTGGGCCACCACCTCGGGACGCGCGGCGCGCGGGACCCCCGCCGCCAGCAGCGCGCCGATCTCCGACGCGAACCACAGCGCCCCGGCGTGGCGGGCCACGTACAGCGGCTTGACGCCGAAGCGGTCGCGCACCAGCAGCAGCCGTTCGCGCTCACGGTCCAGCGCTGCGAACGCGTAGAGCCCGTTGCAGCGCGCGACCGCGTTGTCGCCCCAGGCGTCCAGCGCGTGCAGGAGCGTCTCGGTGTCCGAGCCGCTGCGCCAGCCGCGGTCGCCCAGCTCGCCGCGCAGCTCGAGGTGGTTGAAGACCTCGCCGTTGTACGTGAGCCACCAGCGCCCGCCGTCCAGCGCCATCGGCTGGTGGCCGGCCGGCGAGGGGTCGACGATCGAGAGGCGCCGGTGCACCAGCCCCACCTGGCCCACGACCTCGATCCCCGCGTCGTCGGGCCCGCGGTGCGCGAGCGCGTCCGCCATCCGCTCCAGGGCGGCCCGGTCGGGCTCGGTCCCGGCCGCGGCGACGCATCCGGCTATGCCGCACATCGCGAGTTCGCCGGGCCCTAGTCCCGCGCGTCGGGTTCCAGGACGACCTTCACGCCGTCGGGCGTGCGGGTCACCAGGCTGCCGTTCGCGGACTCCACCGGCGCCCCCGCGGCCTCCAGCCGGCCGCGCGCCCCGGTCAGGTCCGGGTCGCCGGCCACCGCCGTGACGACGGCGTCCAGCCCGGGGCCGTCCGCCGGCTCCAGCGGGGCGCCGTCGGAGAACCACGTGTTGACGCCAATGTGGTGGTGGTAGCCGCCGGTGGACAGGAACCCGGCGCGCGGGATCGCGGCCGCGAGGTCCATCCCGACGGCGTCCGACCAGAACCGCACCGCGTCTTGCAGGTTCCCGACCTTCAGGTGGACGTGGCCGATCTCCATGCCCTCGGCCTCGCCGCCCGCGGGCTGCCCCGCGGACAGGACGCCGTCCAGGTCCAGCGGCAGCGTGTCCAGGACGTAGAGCCCGCGCTCGTCGCGGGGCCACGTCTCGCGCGGCCGGTCGGCGTAGAGCTCGATCCCCAGCGCATCGGGATCGTCCAGGTACAGCGCCTCGGAGGCCAGGTGGTCCGAGGCGCCGGTCAGCGGCACTCGCGTGCGGGCCAGGCGGTGCAGCGCGGCGGCGAGCTGCGCGCGCTGCGGGTAGAGGAAGGCGGTGTGGAAGAGGCCGGCGGCGTGGCGCGGGGAGGGTCCCGGGCTCGCGGCCCGGCTCAGCTCCAGCAGCACCGGTCCGCCTCCGGGAGAGGACAGCCGGGCGTGGTCGGTCCCCAGCTCGGTGGGTTCCAGTCCGGCCGCCTTCCCGTAGAACTCGGCGCTGGCCTCGGGGTCGGCGACGCGCAGGGCGACGCGGGCGATGCGCACGGCGGGCTCGGACATGTCTCCTAGTGAAGCAATCCTTCGCCCCGGGCCCAGGTCTCCGTGCGCCGCATGCCCTCGTCGAGGTCGATGCGCGGGTGCCAGCCCAGGATCTCCTGCGCGCGCGACGCGCGGTAGGCGTGGCGGCGCGAGAGGTAGGACACGGCCCAGCGCGTGGCGGTGGGCGGGCGGCCGGTGATCCGCGCGACCGCCTCGTCGGCCGCCGCGACGGCCGTCAGCAGCGGGCGGGGCAGGACCGGGGCGCGCCGCCGGCCCAGCATCCGCGCGTAGCGGTCGAAGAAGTCGCTCACGCCCACAGGCGGGCCCTCCCACCCGACGAAGGACTGCCCGGCGGCCTCGGGACGGACCAGCGCCCGGGCCACCAGGTCGGTCAGGTCGTCCACGTACACCGGGGTCATCAGACCGCCCGGCGGAACCGCGAGGCGCCGCGCGCGCAGGCCCGCCAGCGGGCGGATCGCCCACGGCACCGAGCCCGGCCCGTACACGTCGCCCGGCCGGACAACCGTCGCCCCGTGACGGCGCGCCAGGACGTCGGAGGCGCCCTTGGTGTCGATGTACGGGACCCCGCACGGTCGCGGCTCGGAGTCCTCGTCCACGTCCGGCGCGAAGTCGTGGCCCCAGATCGCGACCGAGGAGAGATGCACGACGCGCTCGGCGCCCGCCGCCGCGTCCAGCACGTTGCGCGTGCCGCCCACGTTGACCCGCACGAACTCCGCCATCGGCCCCCAGTCCGAGACGATCGCCGCCGTGTGCACGACGTGCGGGACGCCGTCCAGGGCGGCCCGGACCGCGTCGGCGTCGGTCACGTCGCAGGCCGCGAAGGCCGCGCCCGTCGCCTCCACCCGGGCCGCCGCCGCGGGCAGGTCGAGCCCCACCACCTCGGCCCCGTCCGCCAGCAGCCGGCGGCAGACCGCGCCTCCGATGAAGCCGCCGGCCCCGGTGACCGCGACGCGCGAGAGGGACCCCTCCATCTCGCCAACCCTACGGGGACCGGGCGTCTGCCTATAGTGCGCGCGTGGCGAGGGCTCTCAGGACAGCGGCCTGGGTCGCGGTCGCGGCCGGCGTCGCGGCACCGCTCGTCCGACGCCGCCTGCAGCTCAGCCCGCCCGCCGTGATCGCGACGGCGGCCGCCGCGCCCGTCGCGCTGTGCGTGGCCGCGCCCCGGACATGGCGCCGCGACGTGGGCACGTGCCTCCTGCAGATGTGGGCCTACATAGCCGCCTACGAGATGCCCAACGACGATCCCGAGGCGTTGCGCCGCCGCGTGCGCGTCGACTACCCGGTGCGGATCGACCGCGTCCTGGGCCTCGGCGCGACGCCCACGCAGCGCCTCCAGCACCTGTTCACGCGGCCCGACCACATCCAGCGCCACGAGAAGCCGCTGGTGTGGGCGCACTGGGTCTGGTTCGCCGTCCCGCACACGGCGCTGGCCTACGTGCTGGCCTTCCACCGCGACCGCTTCCCCCGCGCGGCGGTCCAGACCTACGCCGTGTTCGACGTGGGCGCGGCCATCTACTGGGCCCTCCCCACCGCGCCGCCCTGGTTCGCCGCGCAGGAGGGACGCCTGGGCGACGGGCGCTTTCCGGCCATCCGGCGCATGATGATCGAGTACGGAGAGGACTTCTGGGGCAGAGGATGGACACCCCTCTACAGTTTTCTCGCGGGGAACCCGCTTGCCGCCATGCCGTCGCTGCACTTCGCCACGTCCGTCATGGCCGCCCACGTGCTGGCGGACATCGGGCCCGTGGCCGGCGCCATCGGCTGGACCTACGCCGCCACGCTGGGGACCGCGCTGGTCTACCTCGGCGAGCACTACCTGATCGACCTGATCGCGGGCCTGGCGCTGACCGAGGGCGTCCGGCGCGCCGCGCCCCGTGTGGCGCCTGCCTTCGCGGCCTTCTCGCGCGGCATCCAGCTCCTCGAGGCCAAGGCCCACGCGGCGTGAGCGAGTACACGGCACCGGTACAGGACGTCAACCCGACGGCGGAGGAGGACCTCGACGAGGACATGCCCGCGGCGCGGCTCTCGCGCCGGCACTGGCTCTTCTTCGGCCTGTTTGTCCTCTCCGCCCTGGCCTTCCTGTACTTCGTGCTGCCGAAGGTCGCGGGGCTGGAGAAGACGTGGCAGCGCATCCACACCGGCGACCCGTACTGGCTGGGGGCGGCCGTCCTGCTGGAGGTCTGCGCCTGGCTCGGGTACGTGCTGCTGTTCCGCACCGTCTTCGTGCGGGGCGAGTCGCGCATCGACTGGAGGGAGAGCTTCCAGATCACGCTGGCCGCGCTGGCCGCGACGCGCCTGTTCAACGCCGCCGGGGCGGGCGGGATCGTCCTCACGGCCTGGGCGCTGCGCCGCTCGGGCATGGACCGCCGGACGGTGGCCTGCCGGATGGTCGCCTTCCTGGTCCTGCTGTATTCGGTCTACGTGCTGGCCCTGATCGTCTTCGGGCTGGGCCTGCGGACCGGGCTGTTCAACGGCAGCGGCGAGTTCGCGCTCACCGTGGTCCCCGCGATCTTCGGCGGCGTCCTGGTCCTGATCCTGGTGGCCATCTCGCTGGTGCCCTCGGACGTCGAGCGGATCGTCTCGCGGTGGGCCGACGGCCAGCGCTTCCCGCTCCTGGCGCGGATCGCCCGGCGGCTGGCCACCGTGCCCGCGTCCACCGGCAGCGGGATCCGCACCGCCTTCGACCTCGTGCGCGAGCGGCGCCTGGGCGTCCTGGGCGCGGTGATGTGGTGGAGCTTTGACATCGCCGTGCTGTGGGCGTGCTTCCACGCCTTCGGCTCCGACCCGCCCTACACGGCGATCATCGTGATGGCGTACTTCATCGGGATGCTCGGGAACCTGCTCCCGCTGCCCGGCGGGATCGGCGGCGTGGACGGCGGGATGATCGGGGCGTTCATCGCCTTCGGCGTGCCGGGCGAGTACGCGCTGGTCTCGGTCCTCTCCTACCGCGCGTTCGCCTTCTGGCTGCCGACGATCCCCGGCGCGCTGGCCTATCTTGCCCTCCGGAGGACCGTCGCGCGCTGGGGTCAGGAGCGCAAGGCGGTGGTACTATAAAAAGTGAAGTTATGGCTGAGAAGATCGAGAACGTAATCATCGTCGGCAGCGGCCCAGCCGGGTACACGGCGGCCCTGTACACGGCGCGCGCGAACCTGGAGCCGCTGGTCATCGAGGGCTTCGCGTGGGGCGGCTTGCTCCAGCAGACCACCGACGTGGAGAACTACCCGGGCTACCCCAAGGGGGTGATGGGCCCGGAGATGATGCAGGACTTCCGCGACCAGGCCGAGCGCTTCGGCACGCGCTTCATCACCGACCAGGCGACCCGCATCGAGCTGGCCGGCGAGCCCGGCGGCGTGCACCGCGTCTGGGTCAACGACGACGAGCACCAGGCCCGGTCGGTCGTGCTGGCTCTGGGCGCCGAGCACCGCAAGCTGGGGATCCCCGGCGAGGAGGAGCTCGGAGGCCGCGGCGTCTCCTACTGCGCCACCTGCGACGCCGCCTTCTACAAGGACGCCCAGACCGTGATCGTCGGCGGCGGCGACTCGGCGATGGAGGAGGCCATCTTCCTCTCGAAGTTCGCCGACAAGGTGTCGGTCGTGCACCGGCGGCCCGAGTTCCGCGCCTCGAAGATCATGCTCGACCGCGCGCAGGACACCGACAACATCGAGTTCGTCACCCCCTACGTGGTGGACGAGTTCACGGCCGCCGGCGAGGGGGAGACCCTGCCGACCGCCCACCTGCGCAACGTCGACACCGGCGAGGAGCGCCCGCTGCCCAACGTCGGGACCTTCATCGCCATCGGCCACACCCCGCAGTCGGACATCGTCCGCGGCCAGGTCGACCTCGACGAGAACGGCTACATCGTCACCGAGGGCAAGTCCACCCGCACCGGCAAGCCCGGCGTGTTCGCCGCCGGCGACGTCGTGGACCACACCTACCGCCAGGCCATCACCGCCGCCGGCTCGGGCTGTCAGGCCGCCCTGGACGCCGAGTGGTACCTGCGCGACACACCCGAGGTCCCCACGCCCGAGGGGATGCCCGAGGGCGACCTCGCCGAGGCCCAGTGGGCCGCGCCGGCCAAGCCGTAGCGCGGCGAATACTCAGCAAAGCTTGCGCGGTGCCTTCCGGATCGCGTAGGCTCGCTCCGGAATATGGACAGACCTCCCTTGGAACGGATGCCGGGGTACGCGGGCCGGGTCGCGGCCACGGTTGTCACCGCCGGCCTGCTCATCGCGTTCGGACCGGCCGGGACGATGGCGGCGACGTCGCCCGTTACGCTCGACACCCGGGACGTGATCGCGCAGAAGGCCGGGGGCGGGTGGACCGCCTCGGTGGGGGTGACGAACCTCACCGACCGGGACCTGGTCCTCGCCGCCAGGCCGGCGCGGACGAAGGCCGGGTGCGATCCGAGCCCGGACAACCGAGGCAAGCTGCCGCGCGCGCGGCACGTGACGTTCAAGGTCACGATCCCCGCGGCGTGCCAGGTGGCCGGGCGGCCGTTCGCGTTCGACCTGACCGCCACGGTGGGGAGGCGCAAGACGGCTCTCCACGTCGTGGCGACGCTCAAGAAGCCGGACCCAGCGAAGCCCGACTGGGATGCGCTGTGGTCGTTCCTCGTCGCTCTCGCCGTGGCGCTCGTCCTGGTGGTCGCGGTCCTGGTGCACTGGACGCCGGAGGGCGACGCGAAGCGATGGCCCAATCAGCCGCTGCTGTACCTGGACGACACGTGGAGCTTCAAGGACAGCTGGGTCAGCAACATCACGGTGGCCGGCGGGCTGCTGGCCGGCATCTTCGGCTCCTCCGACGTCCTCAAGGCCATCCTTGGTGACAAGGCGGAAGGGTCCCTGGCCCTCGCCACCGTGGGCGGTGCCGTCGCTGCCGCGTTCATCGCCGCAGCCGGCATCCTGGTCCTCACCTTCAAGACCAAGGCCGACGACCGCTTCACGGTCGGTGGCGTGCTGGCCGCGGTCGCCGTCGCGCTCGCCGGTGCCGCGGGCCAGCTGTGGGTGGTCTTCGAGGCGGCCCGGGAGTTCGACCTCGGCGGCCTCCAGAAGAACCTCCTCCCGGTGGTGATACTCGCTCTGGCCCTGCTGGCCCTCTACGGCTTCAGGTCGCTCGGCACCTTGCTCCACCAGGGGACGACCAAGCCGCCGCCCGTGGACTCCGACACGATCGTGGCGGCATCCATGATTGCCAAGGCCCTGAAGCCCGACCTGGAGCCGAGGGCGTTCCTCCAGAGCTTTGCTACGGAGGGCCTGGCCCCCGACGTCACACCCGTCGACCGGCCCAGGGCCCGCCGCTCCGCGCTGCCCTAGCCGCTCGCACCGCGCGCGGGCGGCCGCTACGCTGAGACCCGATGGTCACGACGGACCACGCGACCGAGCTCGGCATCCGCGAGATCGAGGAGTTCCGCGAGGCGCACGACCTGTGGCCGCGCGGGGAGCGGCCGGCCGCGCTGCGGGCGGCGGCGGGGGAGTTTCGCCCGCGGTTCATGGAGTCCGGGACGGTGCGCGCCATCCGCACGATCGATCTGGTGTCGGCGGCGTATCCGGCGAGCTTCGCCTTCCACGGCGCGGCGCGGGGCGTGAACCCGTACGTGAACATCGTCAACCGCCTCGTGGTCGTGCAGTTCGACGACTCCGAGGGCGCCGTCAAGACGCTGGTGTGGGAGCCCACCGTGCCCGAGGGCTCGGCCGAGGCGCCGTTCTACGAGCAGCTGATCGAGAAGTTCGGTGAGTGGGCCTCGCACCGGTTCGGCGAGACCGAGTACAACCGGATCGACACGGCGCTCGCGTCCCTGGGGCTGACTCCCGCCGATGTCGACTACGTCTCCTTCGACCACCTGCACGTGCAGGACCTGCGGATCACGATGGGGACGACCAAGCCGGTCGGCGACGAGAACGAGCCGCGCGAGCCGTACTTCCCTAACGCGAAGTTCGTCTTCCAGGCGCGCGAGGTCGACACCTTCCGCTCCATCCACCCCACCCAGTGGGCCTGGTACGTGCCGGGCGGGATGGACGACGTGCGCACCGACAACCTGGTCCTGATCGACGGCGACGTCGAGCTCGGGAACGGTGTCGCGCTGCTGTGGACGCCGGGCCACACCGACGGCAACCACTCCCTGTGCGTCAACACGCCCGAGGGGATCTGGGTGACGTCCGAGAACGGCGTCAGCGCCGACAACTGGCACCCGCACCTGTCCAAGATCCCCGGCGTGCGCAAGTGGGCGGAGTTCTACGGCCGCGAGGTCGTGATGAACGCCAACACGCTGGAGGACTCGGTCGACCAGTACGACTCGATGCTCAAGGAGAAGGCGGTCGCCGACGTCAACCGGCGCGACCCGCGCTGGCACAACGTCTTCCCCTCCAGCGAGCTGGCGTCATGGCGCCGGCAGTGGCCGATCGTCCCGACGTTCGCCTACGGCGGGATGAACTACGGGCGCATCGAAGCGCCTCAGCGCACGCGTACGTAGAGCAGCGGACGCCGCGGCTTGGGCGCGAGGATCCGGACCCGGTCGCGCGAGCGGGCGAGCACGAAGTAGGTCCCGCGGGGCAGCCTGGCCCGGCGAGTGTGCAGCGTCCAGACCGAGCCGGCGCCGCGGCGGTAGGGCGCGACCCGGGCGCGCAGGAAGATCTCGCGCGCGCAGCTGCCCCGCCGCGACAGCCACCCGTGTCCGGTGAGGAAGCGGCAGCCGCCGCGCTCGCGGCGCCCGACCGCGACGTAGGTCTGCGCGACCTGGCGCGCCCCGGTCCGGAAGGCCTGCGCCGGTGGTGTGCAGTCGGTGTCCAGGGCGTAGCCGGACACCGTCAGCGACCGCCGGGACAGCCGCGAGCCGCGGGCGCTGACCGAGGTGCGCGGCGCGAAGCGGTCCCGGCACGCGGCGCCGCCCGGGGTCCGGCGCGGATCGCGCACCAGCAGCTCCGCGGCGCTGTCCTCGGGCTTGCCCTCCCCGGTGCCGCCGCCGTTCTGCGGGTCGTTGAAGGCGATGGTGCGTCCGAGCGCGGCCATCTGCTGCACGCTGAAGGCGCCCGCGTTGCCCGGCGCCGGGACCGCGGTGGGCGCCATGTGGTCCAGCGGCGTGCCGAAGATCGACAGCGTCCCGTCGCCGTTGTCGAAGATCTCCAGCAGCCGGTTCTGCTGGGGCCAGTCGGCCTCCGAGGCGGTCTCGATCCCCCACCAGCCGCCGCCCGCCGTGCGCTTGAACGGCGTGATCTTGTTCTCGTGCGTGTGCCCGGCGACGTAGGCGATGACATGTGGATAGCGGTCCAGCAGGGTCACCAGGTCGGGGCCGAGGTGGATCGGCTGTGAGTTGCGCGGGTCCAGGTCGCACCCCGGATTGGGGTCGTGCATCCCGCCGCTGGAGCAGGCCGGCGGCGTCTCGTCGGGCACGTTGGCCGTCAGGCTGCGGACCGGGTGATGGCCGAACAGGACGACCATCTCGTCGCGCTGAGTCGCCTTGTCCAGCTCGCGGCGCAGCCACTGGAACTGCGGGTCGTCGAGGTTCCCGTCCGCTGACGGCCCGGCCACGCCGCCCTCGGAGACGGTGTCCAGCGCGACGAAGCGGAAGCCGGGGGACGGGCTCCAGGCGTAGTAGCCCGCCGCGCCGTTGGAGGCCGCCAGCTCGGCCGGGTCGGTGAAGCCGAAGCCGTGCGCGTCGCCCTGGCGGCCCGTCCGGTGCAGCGCCTTGTACTCCGGCTTGCTGACGTAGGCGCGCTCGGGATCGGGCGGGACGGCCATGGCGGGAGCGCCGGCGCTGCCGCCGATCCCGCCGCCGCCGACGGGCTTGGCGCAGCCGACGGCGACCGACTCGAAGCCGGCGGTCGCCTTCTGGTTGCCCTGGGCGAGACCGTCGTGGTTGCCGAAGGCCACGTAGGAGGGCACCTTCAGTCCCTGGGCCTGGAACGGCTGCTCGGCGCGGTCCAGGAGGCCCGGGTACTTCGGCCAGTCCTTCCAGGGGCCCTGCGGGGTGTTGGGGTCGTAGAAGGCGGTGTTCCCGGGCGGGTAGTCCGCGTAGTCCTGGACGCCCGTGTACTTCGCCGTCGCGCCCTCGCTGGGGCAGCCGGCCGGCGGGTTCGCGACGCCCGAGTTGGGGTTGACCGTGCCGCCCTCCAGCAGGCCGACCACCCACTTCGTCTCATTGCGCTGCTGGTTGTCGGCCGAGTCGCCCGTGGTGAGCACGAACTTCATGCGCGCGCGCGACAGCGGGGAGTGGTCGGCGAACAGGTTCATCTGGCGGACGGCGAAGTCGACGACCTGGGGCATCAGCGCCTCGTGCGGGCGCCAGGCCGCGGTGAAGGGCGTGCTGGAGAAGTCCAGGAACTCGACCCTCGACGGCGACTCCTCGTCGGCCAGCTGGAAGTCGGTCATCTGGCCGAAGTACAGGAGCGAGCGGCGCCGGCCGGCGCGTCCGTCCTGCGCCTTGGCGCCCGCGGTGTCGCGGGTGACGTAGGACAGGCCGGGCCCGAGGGCGAGCTGGTCGAACGCCGGGCCGTTGGTGCCGCGGATCGTCTGTTGCACCGCGGTCTTGCCCTGGGTGTCCGTCGCGGCGCGCACGGCCGCGGGCGCCAGGCCCAGCAGCGCGAGCACGAGCACGACCATCCCCCGGCGACCCCTCATGGCGCCGACGTTAGCCGAGGATCGCGCCCTCGTGCTCCAGCAGCCAGCGCTTGCGGTCCACTCCGCCGCCGTAGCCGCCGAGGGCGCCGCCGGTGCGCAGGACCCGGTGGCAGGGGACGACGATCGGGATCGGGTTCGCCCCCAGCGCGCTGCCGGCGGCGCGGATCGCCTTGGGGCTGCCCGCCCGCGCGGCGATCTCGGTGTAGGTGAGCGCGCCCCCGAAGGGGATCCGGGCGGTGGCATCGAGCACCCGGCGGCCGAAGCCCTGGCGGGCCAGCGACCAGTCCAGCGGCAGCTCGAACTCGGTGCGCCGGCCGGCGAAGTAGTCGTCGAGCTGCCGGCGCACCGCGTCCAGGCGGCCCGGGGCCTCCAGGATGCGAGGGGAGACCCGGTCGGCGATCTGCTCCAGGTATTCGCGGACCTCCAACGGGTGGAAGCCGATCTCCAGCAGTCCCCGCCGGCTGGTGGCCACGAACAGCTCGCCGAGTGGGGAGGGCTCGAGCGCGTAGGCCACATCGGCCGCGCCGGACTCCGCCGCGTGGGCGGAGAAGCGGCGGGCGGCGTCCCGCGCCACGTCGGACACGGGCGTCGCGGCAGCCCGGCCGAGCGCGGTCTCGAGGGAGTCGGGCCCGCTCATCGCGCCCACTCCTCGCGCAGCCGCGTCAGGCCCTCGTGCAGGCTGCGCCGCGCGGCCTCCTCCGAGCAGGCCAGCGCCTGGCCGACCTCAGCATGCGACAGGTCGCCGACGAAGCGCAGGGCCACGGCCGCGCGCTGCTTGGACGGCAGCTCGCGGACCAGGGCCCACAGCTCGGGGTCGGGCCCGGTGCCGTTGTCGGCCGCACCGCCATGCTCGGGGACCGACTCGACGGGGATCGCCCGCCGGCCCCGGGCGCGGTGGGAGTCGATGGCCTTGCGCCGGGCGATCGTGAACAGCCACGCCCGCACGTTGGCGGTCGGGTCCAGCTGGGGATAAGCGCGTATCGCGGACATGAGGGTCTCCTGGAAGCAGTCGTCGGCCTCCTGGCGCCCGGCGAGGGCGACGAGGAAGCGATAGACGTCCTCGCGATGCTGGTCCAGCACCGCCTGAAAGGGGGCAAGCGACGTCACTGCCCTCTAAACGTACGGGCCCGGGGAAACGTGAGGCGGCGCACCAGAGGGGTCAGACCCCTTTAGCCGGGGAGGCTCAAGGGGTCTGACCCCCGCTTGGGGGCGAGGGCTTGGTCGTCGCAGCCTGATGTTGATGTGCCGCGCAAGCTGCGCCAGGACGTTGAGGGTGGCGTTCACCACGTCTACGCCCGTGGCAACGACGGGCGGCTCGTCTACCGCGACGACCTAGATCGGGTGATGTACCTGCGCATGCTCGGCCGCGTCGTGCGCCGCAACGCATGGAGGTGCCTTGCCTATTGCCTCATGGACAACCACCTCCATCTGCTCATAGAGACTCCGAAGCCAAACCTTGGCTCCGGGATGCAGTGGCTGCACGGCTTGT
>JAWVFR010000074.1:0-53228 GCA_033855845.1 Solirubrobacteraceae bacterium | reverse complement strand
TGCGCCGTGGCCTTGCCCTTCTCGCTGCGGTACTCGGAATGGGTGATGCCGACGGCGACCGAGCCCGGGCCGCGGCGCTGGAGCAGGCTGGGCTGGGCGATGCCGCCGAGCCGCTGCGAGAGGCGCGCCTCGGTCCCGCGGTCGACCTTGCCCGGCTTGAGGGGGTCATGACCGGCGGTCGTGAAGTTCGCCTGCCCGACGGCCAGGCCGCTGCGGCCCAGGCCGAGGGAGGGGTCGAACGAGTAGCCGACGTGCAGGTGGTTGGCGTGGTCGCCCATCGCGAACGAGGGGCCGCCGAGGCTCATCAGCGAGATGAGCTGCTTGGGCTGGGCCTGGCCCTGGAGCTTCATCAGGAGCTTGATCGCCTGCTCGGTGAGGGAGCCCGGTCCCTGGTTGCCCAGCACCGGCTGCCCGTTGAAGGACCAGATGTCCACGGCCGCGCCGAAGCTGTGGGCGCTGACGCCGCCGGCCGAGGTGTAGAAGGAGTGGCCGCACTTCAGGCAGGAGATGCCGATGGTCATGCCGGCGCTGCGCAGGTAGAGCAGCGCGCCCAGGACGCGGCGGTCGATCTTGCCCTGCTCGATGTCCTGGCGCCCGCAGGCGTAGATGTCCAGGTTCGGGTCGGCCAGGACGCGCTGGGCCAGCTGGCGGTCGCTGCCGCCCTTGATCCCGGCGGCGGCCAGCTTGTCGATCGAGCGGACGAAGGGGCTGCCGCCCAGGGGGGCGACGGCGTGGAAGAAGTCGGCGGTCTCCTGGAGGCGGTAGCCGTCGACCAGGGGCCGCGGGTCGACCAGCGCCCCGCCGGCCGCGCGGGTGGAGAACAGCATCGTGGAGGCGGCGCGGGGCGACAGGCGCCCGATGACCGCGCCGCCGCGCAGGCGGCTGCCCGGGCGGACGTTGCCGCTCAGGCGGTCCAGGCCGCCGTAGCCGTAGGTGTTGCCGACGAGGTCCGCCACCTCGACGCTGACGCCGGGCACGTGGCCGACGCCGTAGCCCTTGGGCAGGCCGGCGATCTGCTCGGTCGCGGTCGGGTCCGTGGGGACCGAGCGCAGCGAGCGAGCCAGGGAGACGGCGACGGGAGTGGCGGCGGCGCGAGCGCCGACCAGCGCGCGGGCGACGGCGGCCAGGCGGCCGGCCGCCACGTCCAGGGCGACGACGCCGGCCCGCGTGCGCACCGGGGAGACCGGACGCTCCGGACGCCCGATGAGCGGGCGCGTGAGGCCGTGGGTCGGCAGCTCGCCCTTGCGCCGCAGCGTGGCGACCAGCGCCGGGTCGAGCAGGATCCGCTTGACGGTGACGTTCTGCGTGGCGATGGCGGCGGCGCCGGGCGCGCCATCGATCCACAGGCCCTGCGGGTTGCGCCGCGCGATCTGCGCGCGGCGGAAGTCGTCGCCGTAGCTGACCTTGCCGCGGACCGGGAAGCGGCCGAAGGCGAGGCTGCCGGTCTCGGCCACGAGGCCCTCGGGCAGCGAGCCGTAGACGCCGGCGTTCTTGAGGACGCTGTCCACGTACCAGTTGGCGTGGTTGTAGGAGAAGATCGCGCCGCGCAGGTCCTTGCCGGCCCCTGAGGCCTTGAGGTAGCGGGCCGCGGCGTAGATCGCGTCGACCGGGTTGTAGGGGTCGGCGACGCCGTCGCCCGAGGCGTCGACGCCGTACATCTGCCAGGTCGAGGGCATGAACTGCATCCAGCCCAGAGCGCCCGCGCTGGACACGTTGAGGTTGCGCCCGAAGTCCGTCTCGATCTGGTTGATCGAGGCCAGCACGTTCCAGGGGACCCCGTAGGCGCGGCCGGCGGCCACGTAGATCGGGACCAGGAACGGCGGGACGGCGAACTGGGACAGGGCCTTGTCGCCGGAGACGAAGTCGAAGGGGTTGCTCGCGGCTCCGGTGGACGGCAGCGCGCCGCCGGTGGTGGAGACGTCGGGCTTGGTCTGCGGATCGACCTTGGGGAGCGCCGCCGGCGAAGGCGTAACCGTCAAGTCGAGGTTTACGGCTTGGGAGCCGAGCGAAGTCTGAACCTGACCTTGACCTGTAGCCAGGTTGAAAGTCTGGACCTCGGTTCCGGGGGCGGGGCGCGGCTTGGGCTTGGCGCCGTTGGGAGCCGGGCGCGGCGCGGGGGTGGGCCGGCTCGGGCGGCGCGGGGCGGGCGCCGGAGCGCTGGGCTGGCCGCCGACCTTCTGGGTGTTCTTCGGGCAGGTGGCGGGATCGGCGTTGGGGTCCTGGCACTGGGTGACGTCGACCTGAATGCCCTGACCGCGAGCGGGCGCGCCTCCGTGCAGCAGGACGCCGAGCACCACGAGCAGGGCGACGAGCACGCCGGCGGACCGCAGCGCGGCCCGGCCCGTGTCCACAGCAAGCCACAGCACGCCGGAACGACGTGCACGGCCCCACCGATCTGTCCGTTCTTGGAGTCGCATCTCTCCGCCTGCGACCGCCTCTTCGTGAGGCGATCGAATGGCATCCCCGGCCGCGTGCCTGGCGCGACCTTCTGCGGGCATAACCAACGACGGGCTCGATCTGTGACGGCGAGTTGCGCGTGGACTGAGCGTCACGTTCGCGCGCGCGCGATGGTTGTTGTGGCATGGGCGGAAGGGGAATCGGCGCGGGCGCACTTCGCGCAGCGGCTCTGATGGTGGCGGCGGCTCTGGTCGCGGCCGCCCTGAGCGGATGTGGAGCGACCCAGGAGGCCGTCGCCGGATCGAACCATCCGGTCATCCGCTCGCTGGACAGCTCGTGGGTCCCCGGCCAGCTCTCGCTGGCGCAGCTCGCGGCCTACCAGGCGATCTCGGAGCCGGCCCTTCGGCTGGCGCAGGAGCGCTTCCAGCTGCGCAAGCGCGAGCTCGCGCTGCTCGAGGCGCGCAAGATCGCCAAGCGCAAGCACGACCAGGAGGAGGCGCGGCGCAAGTACCGCGAGGCGCTGCGGCGCGCGCGGCTGGCCTACCAGGCGGCGCTGCGCAAGGCGGCCATCGAGCGGGCGCGGCAGTTGAAGCGCATCGCCGCGCTGAAGCGCAAGATCGAGCTGGCGCGGCGAGAGAACGAGCGCCGGCGCCGCGTGGCGCCGGGCGAGGAGTGCCGCGACCCGCAGCAGCGCCAGACCTACCGCTGCAGCACCGGCCACCTCCCGCTCCTTCCCACGCCCAAGAAGTAACCGGGCCCCGAGCCATGGCGATGGGACGCGCGGGTCAGAGGCGGCTGCGCCGGGCGCACGCGGTGGTCGGGTCCTTGGCCGCCGGGCTCGCCCTCTTCGCCGCGACCGCCCCGGCGGCGGCGCAGCGCGGTCCGCTCGCGTATGCGATCCAGGACGACGCGCAGATGCTCTACGCGCCGGGCGCGCTGACGGCGGCGCTGGCGGAGATCCGGCCGCTCGGGTTCACCCACGTCCGCCTCACGGCGCACTGGGACCAGCTCGCGCCCGCGGCCCGCTCGGCGCGGCGCCCGCGCTTCGACGCCGCCGACCCCGGCGCCTACGAGCAGGGGCGCTGGGCGGGACTGGACCGCGCGGTGCGCGCCGCGGTCGCGGAGGGCCTGCGCCCGATGGTCGACATCGGCTTCTTCGCCCCGCGCTGGGCCACGCGCGGCGTGCGGCGCGACGACGCGCGGCCGCGCAACCGGATCGACCCGGCCGCGTTCCGCGACTTCGCCCTGGCCGTGGCGCTGCGCTACGAGGGCGGCTTCACGCCGCCCGACGAGAACCTTCCGCTGCCCCGCGTCGACCTGTTCACGCTGTGGAACGAGCCCAACCTCGGCGTCTACTTCACGCCCCAGCGCGGCGGGCGGGCGGCCGTGGCCAGCCCGCGCCGCTACGCCGCGCTGGCCGAGCCGGCGTACCGCGAGATCAAGCTGTTCCGGCCCGGAGCCACGGTGCTGGTTGGGGCCCTGGCCTCGGGGCCGGCCTGGAACCCGGCCGCCCGCCAGGCGGGGATCCCGGCGCTGCGCTTCCTGCGCGAGATGGCCTGCGTGGACGACCGGCTCGTGCCGCTGCGCACCGCGATCTGCCGGGGCTTCACGCGGATCCCCGGGGACGGACTGGCCGTGCACGTGAACGCGATGCGCGTGGACCCGGCGTCGCGCCCGACCGGGGCGCGGGCCGACACGCTGACCATGGGCAACCTGGACACCCTGTCCACGCTGCTCGAGCGCCTGGCCGCGCGCGGGCGCATCTCCCCCGGGCTGCGCGACGTCTACGTCACCGAGTTCGGCTACCTGACGCCGCACGTGGGGCTGGGCGGGGCGACGCCCGGCGGCCCGCGCCTGCCGGTCGTGAGCCTGGCCGACCAGGCCCGCTACACCACCACCGCGCACTACCTGGCCTGGCGGTTGCCACGCGTGCGGATGTTCTCCCAGTTCCTCGTGCGCGACACGCTGTGCGATCCGCTGTCGCGCGGGCCCTGCCTGGACTGGCCCAGCGGCCTTTACACGGCCACCGGCCGGCCCAAGCCCGTGGCCTCGGAGCTGGAGGCGGCGCTGCGCGCGTGGCGCCGGCCCGCCGGCGGCGCGGACGTATGGGTCCGCCTCGGGTCCGCCCTGGCCCGGCGGACCGCGGCGCTGGAGTACCGCGCGCCGGACGGGTCCTGGCAGCGAGTCGAGCGCCGCCGGCTGGCCGCGGTCGCCCGTTCCCGCACGCCCGGGATCCTCACCGCCCGCCTGCGCACCCTCCCCGGCCCCCGCCTGCGTCTCGCCTACCGCGACGCGAGCGGCCCGCGGTTCAGCCGCGCCGTGGGCGTCGGCTCGCGCTGACCAGCGGCAGCACGTTGCCCGTGTAGGAGTCGCCTACGAGCCACGTCGTGTACCGGGCTAGACCGATCACCTCGTCGGTTTCCTCGACGCTCACATCGAGACGCCGCACACCGACCGAGATCGTGACCGGGATGCTGCACTTGATCGTGACGACTCCGGCGTCAGCGTCGAACTCGACGCGGTTGAAGTCGGCGCTTCCGATCTCCGCTCTGTCCACCAGCTCGCAGCTCGTCACGTCCCCGATGCGGAGCATCCAGCGGTACCAGGGCGCCTCCCACTCCCTGCGGCCGCCAAGCTTGAGCAGCCGTCGGAAGAGTGAGCGTGTGGTTGGCTGGACGACCCGTGAGCACGATCAGATCTGCAGCGTTGCCCGCACGTCCTTCATCAGGAGGATGAGATGAAGGGGATCGGTTGGAGATGACTCAAAACCGTAATTCTCGTACCAGCGGCGCGCCTCGTCGTCCTTCGCATGGACCAGGATGGCTCGAAGGCCGACATTCTCCGCGGCGATGACCGACCGCTTCATGGCGTCACGAAGCAGGCTGCGCCCGACTCCCTGGGACTGGTGGCGGCCATCCACCGCGAGCCGAGCCAGCAGCACGACCGAGATGTCCCGATGCCGCGGTTGGCCCTTGGCGAGCCGCTCGGTGGCCGCCGCCGGCTCCACGTCCGCGCCGGCCAGCGCGTAGTAGCCCACGACATTCGTCTCGTCCTCCGTGGTGACGAAGACGCGCGCCGCTCCCGCAGCATCGCTCTGGAGTGCGTGATTCCTGAGCCAGTCGTTCAGCGCCGGCTTGCCGCAGTCGAACTCGTCGGTGACGTGGCCCTTGGCGATGGGCACCGGCTCCCTGTAGGGCACGGACTATTCGAAGACGCTTGGCTTCTTGAACAGCTCGGCCAGGCGCGAGTTCGTTTGCGCGGGCCGGTCCAGAAGCGCCCTGAACTCGTCCCAGGCCGACCGTTCGAGCTTGAAGCGGCTGCGGTCGGCAAGCACGCGCTCGGCCTCGACCATGGCCGCTTGCAGCACGAAGTCCGAGAGATTGCTCTGGGTCACCTGGGCGGCCTGGCGGACGAGCTGGTCGCTGTCGGCGGCGACACGGAAGTGCCAGCGATCGCTCTTGTTCGAAGCCATGAAGCGAGTGTACACATACTGTGCGTACATCACCAAGGAAACGGGATGCCTACGGATACCGCGCGCCGGGCGGCACGACGTACACGCGCTGGCCGGTCATGTAGCGGCCGGTGCCGCCGGGCGGGGGTGTGCGGTAGACGTCGACGTGCCGGCCGCCGATGGCGCCGCCGGTGTCGGCGGCGGTGAACCAGCCGCCGCTGATCCCGCGGTAGAAGGGGATGTAGACGTGGCTGCCGAGCGGGATCAGCTTCGGGTCCACGGCCACGCTCTGGTAGTAGCGCAGCGGCCGGGAGGGGCCGCGGGCGAAGCTGACTCCCGCCAGCGGCACGTAGCGCGTACCCACGCCCGCGAACCAGCTGCCGCCGGCCAGCGGGTACGTCAGCGCTCCGCGGGCGTTGCGCCAGAAGCCGCCCGCCCGCCAGAAGACGCCGCCGCCGCAGCCGACGCACGAACTGCGCCCGCGCTTGTCCACCCAGCCGCCGTGGCCGGTGGACTCGACGTGGTAGCGCGCGCCGTCCAGGCCGATGCCGTCGCCCTCCATGGTCACGCCGCGGGCGGAGTACAGCCAGTCCACGCGGTGCGTCCCGGATAGGCCGGGGGCCGCCACCAGGGCGCCGGTGAACCAGCTCTCCGGCACCGGGTAGTACTCGGTGACCGTGAAGCCCGCGACCCACATGGGTCGGGCGATCGGACGAGCGTGAGCGGTCCCGGCCGTGACGAGCATGGCGAGAGCGCAGACGAGGGCCGCGCGGCAGACGTGCCCTCGCGCGCGCGGGAAACCGTCCCGCCGGGCGCCGCGCCTCATCGGGCGGGGAGGCCGCCGCCGACCGCGGGCTGCTGCTGCTGCTGCGAGGCAGCCGGCGACGACGCGGCCGCCGGCGCCGCGATCCCCTGCGCCGCCGCAGCCCGGCGCGGCGCGGCGCTGCGCGGAGCCGGGCCGGGGGCGAGCAGGCCGTCGATCTCGGTCAGGGTCGCGGGCGGGATGCTGCGCTCGTCGCCGAGCACGAAGCCCTGCCCGCCGCGCGTCGAGCGCACCTGGCGCAGGTACGCGCGCAGCGCCGGCGACAGCGAGCCGTCGCGGCGCGTCAGCAGCACCGGCGCCTGGGGGCCGGCGCCCGCGAACGCGAACGCGCCCACGACGTTGCCCCAATCGCGCGGGTTGACGAAGGAGAAGCTGGCGGGCCCGCCGCGCAGGCCCCAGCCGAATCCGGTGCTCGCGTCGTGGTAGCGGGCCATGGCGATCGCCGTGTCGGCCGCGGTGGGACCGCCGATCCGGGTCACCGGGCCGTAGGCGCGCAGCTCCTGCTCGACCCCGTTGGAGATCGCCGACGGCGGGCCGATCAGGTACACGTGGGGCGACTCCAGCCGCAGCTTCTTGCGCTGCACGAGCAGGTCGCGGGTCTCGGCCGGGATCGAGTCATGCCCGGCGTAGGCCAGGGTGTCGCCGCTGTAGGCGCTCCAGGCGGCGCCCGGCATGGCCTGGTCGCGCTGCTCGGAGGAGATGACCACGATCTGGTCGGAGTACGCCGCCGCCCAGCCGCCCCGGTACGGGACGACGTCGAAGGACAGGCGAGCGGGCGTGCGCGCCTTGAGCTGGGTGAGCTTGAAGCCCTTCTGCTGGAGCGCGCCGAAGACCTCGTCGCTGGCCTGCCCGAGCACGACCGTCTGCAGGCCGCTGGCCTTCGGGAATCCGCGCAGGTTCAGGCGGTCCACGAGGTCGGCCGTGGCCGTGGGCAGGTAGTCGCGCCGCCGCGGGAGGACGGCCGCGGACACCGGCGGAGCCGCGAACTGCGCGGCCAGCAGCACCTCCTGCCAGCGGTCCAGGCGGGGCAGGACGAGCCCGTTGGGCTGGATGTCGTCACCGGGATAGGCGGCGAGTACGGCCGCGCCGGCGACGTCCATCGGCGACAGGCCGCGCACGCGCACGGCGCGGTGGCCGAAGTCGGCCTGGCGCACGGTGCCGTGCGCCGCCTCCAGCGGCTGACCCTTGTTGTTGGCCCCACCCCCGCAGCCGGATCCGACCAGCGCAACGGCGGCGAAGACCATGGCGATGCGTCCTGCGCTCATGTTCCAGCGTCCCTGAGGAACAACCGGGCAGACGCGCGAAGCGTGACGCCGAATTGGCGGGCGTCACGTCCGGGGCTCCTCGCCGGTTGTTGGGGCATGGACGAGGGGCGCAGCCGGGGGTGCAGCGCAGCGCTGGCGACGATCGCGCTGGTGGCGATCGTCGCGGGCTGCGGCGGGAGCGCGGCTCCCAAGCCGCACGCGGCCGCGAAGCCCAAGGCGATCCCCGACTACTCCGCCTCCACCACGCCCCCCGAGTCGACCGTCTCCAAGGCCGCCGCATCCGAGACCTTCACGATCGCCGACAGCACGGCCCCGGCCAAGCGCCGGAGCAAGTCCGCCGACCCGAGCCTGGGAGCCGCGACGCCGAATGCTCCGGCGCCCCCTCCCCCGTCGTCCGCCGACGCGGGGGCCGCCGTCCGGCAGGCGATCTCCGACACGCTCGCCACCGCCGGATGGACGGGCGCGCAGATCGCGGTGCTGCAGGGCGGGCTGACGGTCAACGTCGCGCTGCCGCGGCGCCAGGCCTGCGGGTCCGACCTCGCCACGGGCAACCGGCTGCTCTCGCAGATCCGGGCCGGCGCGCCGGGCGCGCGCACGGTGACGATCACCGTCGCGGGCACGGGCCTGGATCTCAGCGCCTACCGGCGCGCCCGCTGCGCAGCGCCGCGCGCGCAGGGCGGCGGCGGCCGCGTCGTGTACTCCAGCTCGGGCTCGGGCCCGGCCACCACCCCGGAGTTCACCATCGCCGGGTCCAGCTGGACGGTCACCTACACCAATCGCTCGGACTTCTTCGAGGTGTTCGTCCTGCGCGGCGGGCAGACCCAGCCGTTCGTCATCCGGAGCAGCCGCCCCGGCTCGGGCACCGAGACGGTGCACGGCTCCGGACGCTTCAAGCTGAAGATCAACTCCGGCGACGGCTGGTCGATCTCCGTCCGCGACGGCGCGTAGGCGCCGCCCCGCGCAGCGCCGCCTACCGCGTCGGGACCAGGCCCTCCGTCGGCGCGAGGATCTGCACCGGCTGATCGGGACCCGGCTCCCAGCGTCCGTCGGGGGTGAGCCAGGCGAGGCGGAAGATCCCGGCGCGCGGGGCCGGGCCGGGCAGGCGGCGCGTGAAGCTGCCGTCCGAGGCGCTGGCGAAGGTCACGGCCGCCGCGCCGCCGGGTCGCGCGCGGGTGGCGACCGCGCGCCACGCGCCGCCCGCGACGCGCTCGATCCGCACCTGCACGACCCGGTGGACCGGCCGCACGTGGCCCCACAGCAGCAGCTCGGCGCGCGGGGCGCGGGGATCGCGCGCCGCGAGCAGGGTGAGCGGGAAGCTCAGCGCGGCCGGCTTGGGCGCGCCGCCCTCGAAGAACAGCCCCGACTGCCAGCTGCCCTGGATGCGCGTCCCGATACCGGCCGCCAGCGCGTCCACGGCGGCCGCGGTCTGCACGTCGCGCAGCAGGAACTGCGGGAAGGTCCGCACGCCCGGGACCCGGCGCGCCACGTACTCCCCCTGCGCCAGCAGCTGGGCCTGCTGGCCCAGCGTCCACGGCTTCGTGCGCACCGGGTAGTTCGTCTCGTAGCCGAACTCGGTGAGCCAGATGCCGGCGGCGCCCGGCGCCAGGCGGCCGCGCGCCACCAGCGCGCGCAGCAGCCAGCGCAGCCGGGCCAGGTCGCCGATGCGCACGGTGTCGGGGTCGCGGCCCAGCGTCGCCGGCGGCAGGCCGAGCGCGTAGGGGTGGTGGCTGAACCCATCCGCGGGGACGCGGGAGAACGACGCGCACTCCCCCGTGGCCAGCGGCCGCAGCGAATCGTCCACGCACGCGAGCTGCCGGATGAAGGCCAGGGGCGCCACGGCGCCCGGGCGGCCGGCGCGCTTGAACCCGTTGGGAGCGGTCGAGCCGACGAGCACGGTCGCGCTGGGAAGCACGGCCTTGACCGCGGGATAGGCGGCGGCCACCAGCCGCCGGTACCAGTCGGCGACGACCACCGTCGAGCCCTGCACGAGCGGTCGCGCGAAGACCTCCACGTTGGGCTCGTTCCACAGCTCGAAGGAGTCGACGCGCGGGAGCGGCGCGGTCGCGCCCGGCGGCACGTAGGACCCGGAGTAGCGTCGCGCCATCGCCCGCGCGAAGAGGGCGAACTCCGCCGGGTCGGGGCGGGTCACGGAGTCGACCTCGGTCGCTCCGGTGCGCGAGGCCGTCGCCCACAGCGGGGCGCCGAAAGCCAGGTCGAGCAGCACGCGCAGGCCGCGCGCCGAGGCCAGCCGGACCGCGCGGTCCACCGCCGCCGCCCCCGCGTCGTAGGCGGCGGGATCGGCCGGGTCCAGGCCCGCCGGCCGGTGGTTCGCGTCGCGCGCGGGCGCCAGCGAACGCCAGCTCACCGTCACCCGCAGCCGGTCCACGCCCAGCGCGCGCATCTGCGCCAGCGCCTGCCCGACGGAGGCCTCGGAGGGGCCGCCGAGGACGACCGCGTCGTCCTGCATCAGCGTCTCGACGGCATGCGCCGACGGCGCGGCGACCAGGAGCGCCGCGCAGGCGAGGGCGAGGGCGGCGTGTGTGCACATGCGTCCCGTACCGGGCACAACCGCCACGCCCCGGCGTCCGTGACGGCGGATTGCTGGCGACGGCGGGCGGGCGACCTACTGGAGCCCCTAGGCGAACCAAGGAGGCACGCGATGGAATCGGCCACTTCAGGCGGACGAGCGATGAGACGAGGCGCGCGCAGCGTCGGCGACAACCCGGTGGCGGTGCTGGACCGCGCGGTGCGCAGCGCGCGCAACTGGCTGGTGGCGACGGGGACCCTGGCCATCGTGGGCGGGCTGGCCGCGATCGTGGTGCCCGCAGTCGCCTCGGTGGCGACCACGATCTTCATCGGCTGGGTGCTGGTGTTCGCGGGCGCGGTGATGGGCGCTCACGCCTGGCAGATGCGCGGGCGCGGCCACGGCGGCATGCGGACCCTCAACGCGCTGCTGACCTTCGTGCTCGGGCTGGTCCTGGTCATCTTCCCGCTGGGGGCGACGATCACGCTGACCGTCCTGCTGGCCGCGTGGTTCGCGAGCAGCGGCGCACTGCTGCTGGCGGGCGGTCTGCGCGCGCGGGGCACGCCCGGCGCCGGGATGATGATCTTCAACGGGGTGCTGTCGCTGGCGCTGGGGCTCCTCATCGCCATCGACCTGCCCAGCTCCGCCGGGTGGGCGATCGGCTTGCTCGTGGGGATCCACCTGGTGTTCTGGGGCGTGCGGGCGCTGGCCGCGGCGATGTGGCTGAACCGGGTCAAGCCCCCGGCCGCCGGCGCGCCCGCGGAGGCGGCGCCGCCGGCGCCGCTGGCATGGACGTCGTAATCGCGGGCGGCCACGGGAAGGTCGGGCGGCGCTTGGCGCGGCGCCTGGTGGCCCGCGGGGACCGGGTCCGGGGGCTCATCCGCAACCCCGACCACGCCGGCGACCTGCAGGCGGACGGCAGCGATCCGGTGCTCTGCGACCTCGAGGCCGACGACGTCCCCAAGGTCGCCGAGGCCATCGCCGGGGCCGACGCGGTCGTGTTCGCGGCCGGCGCCGGGCCCGGCAGCGGCGCGGAGCGCAAGTGGAGCCTGGACCGCGACGGCGCGATCAAGCTCCTGGCCGCCGCGCGCGCGGCGGACGTGGAGCGCTACGTGATGGTCAGCTCGGTCGGGGCCGAGGACCCGCCGGACGGCGACGACGTGTTCAGCATCTACCTGCGCGCCAAGGCGCAGGCCGACCAGGCGCTCGTGGAGAGCGACCGCGCGTGGACGATCGTCCGCCCCGTCTTCCTCCAGGACGATCCGGGCACCGAGCGGGTGCGCATCGACGTGCGGCCCCTGCGGGGCAAGGTGCCGCGCGACGACGTGGCCGCGGTGCTGGCGGCCGTCCTGCACGAACCGCGGTCGGTCCGGTGGACGTTCTACGTTTGCTCCGGCAACGACCCGGTGGAGCAGGCGCTGGAAGCGGTGCTCGCCGGCCCGGAGGGGAGCGGTTGACAGGCGAACGCCGGACGGTCGTCATGACACCACGCACGGCGCTCGTCCTGTGGGCGACGCTGATCGGCCTGCTCGCGGGGCTGTGGCTGGTGTGGACGGCACGGGAGGTGCTCACGTGGATCTTCGTCGCGGTGTTCCTGGCCGTCGCGATCGCCCCCGCGGTCGGCTGGCTCCAGCGCCACGGCGTGCGACGGCGCGGGATCGCCGCGGGCCTGGTCTACCTGGCCATCATGCTGGCGATCGTCGGCGTCCTGGCTGCGCTGGTGCCGCCGCTGATCTCGCAGGTCAACAGCTTCGTCGACGCGGTCCCCGGCTACATCCACGACCTGACCAAGGGCCGCGGCCCGCTCGGGTTCCTGGAGACCAAGTACCACATCGTCGAGCGCACCCGGCAGGCGATCCAGGGCGGCGGGACCGGCAGCCTGGCCGGCGGCGCCGGCGCGCTGCTCAGCGCTACCCAGAGCCTGGTCAAGGGCGTGGCCGCCACGGTCACGATCGTGTTCCTGACGTTCTTCCTGCTCCTCGAGGGCCCGGCGTGGCTGGAGCGGATCTACGCCTTGATGGGCCCCGAGCGGCAGCGGCGCTGGCGTGGGATCGCGGACGAGTCCCAGCGCGTGGTGGGCGGCTATGTCTCGGGCAACCTGCTGATCTCGCTGATCGCGTCGACCCTCTCGACGCTCGTGCTGGTGATCCTGAACGTGCCCTTCCCCCTCGCGCTCGGGCTCCTGGTCTTCGTCCTCGACCTGATCCCGCTGGCCGGGGCGACGATCGCGGCCATCATCCTCACGCTGGTGGCGCTGACCCAGTCGGTGACCGCGGCCGTGATCGTCGTGGTGTTCTTCATCGTCTACCAGCAGATCGAGAACCACCTGCTCCAGCCGCTGGTCTACGGCCGCACGGTGTCGCTCTCCCCCCTGCTCGCCCTGGTCTCCGTCCTCATCGGCGCCGCGCTGGGCGGCGTGCTGGGGGCCCTGGCCGCCATCCCGGTGGCGGGCTGCCTCCAGATCCTGGTCTCCGACTGGTACTCCCAGCGCACGCTGGCGCCCGCCCCGCCCTGACCCTTCCGCAGGGCGTATGGTTTGCCTCGGTTGCGAGCGAGGAGGGACGGAATGAGCACCGCGCAGACCAGGTGGGGAACGGGAGCCAACGCCGAGGCCATCGAGGCCTGGGACGGGCCGCTCTACGACCGGTTCGTCCGGTTCCGCGAGATCGTCACGACGGGCCTGGGCGCCCACGGCGAGGAGGCCCTGCGCCTGTTCGGTCCGCGGCCCGGCGAGCGGGTCCTGGACGTCGGCTGCGGCTTCGGCGACACCACGCAGCGCATCGCGCAGCTCGTGGGGCCCGAGGGCGAGGCGGTGGGCGTCGACGCGGCGGAGCGCTTCATCGAGACCGCGCGGGCGGAGTCCGAGCAGGCTGGCGTGGACAACGCGCGCTTCCTGGTCGCCGACGTGCAGGCGATGGCCTTCGAGGAGCGCTTCGACCTGGCGTTCTCTCGCTTCGGGACCATGTTCTTCGCCAATCCCGTCGTGGCGATGCGCAACGTGCGCGAGGCCCTGGTGCCGGGCGGGCGGCTGGTGATGGTCGTGTGGCGCGACCGCACCGAGAACCCGTGGATGTACCGGGCCCAGACCATCGTGGAGGAGATCGTCGAGCGCCCCGAGGCGCACGAGGAGCCGACGTGCGGCCCCGGGCCGTTCTCGATGGCGGGCGCCGACACCACGAGCGGGATCCTGGTGGCGGCCGGCTTCCAGGACATCGCGCTGCGGCGCTGCGACATCCCGATCCTGGTCGGCCACGACGTGGAGGAGGCGATCGCGCTGGCCACCGCGCTGGGGCCCGCGGGCGAGCTGCTGCGCCTGGCCGGCGACCGTGCGGCGCACCTGCACGACCGCGTCCACCAGGCGCTGGCCGACGGCCTGGCGGAGTTCGACGGCCCCGACGGAGTCCGGGCGCCTGCCTCCACCTGGATCGTCACCGCCTCGGCCCCGGCCTAGGTCCCCGGCGCCTTCCCCGTCGCGCGGTGGTACAGCGCGCCGGCGGCCGCCATGGCCGCGTCCGAGCGCATGCCCGGCGGGCCGACCGCGACCACCAGGTACAGCCGCTTCCCGCGCGTGAAGGCGATCTGGAAGGAGGTGAAGGGCCGCGGATCGATGGGCAGGCGGTCCCCCAGCGGCCGCTGCTGGATGCCGGACGCGCCCGGCATTCCGCCCACGTCGAACTCCGAGGCCTGCTGTCCGCACACGCCCCAGCACGGCTGCTCGAACGCCTCCGCGCGCGCATAGCCGTGCAGGTTGCGCGCGCCCGAGATGGAGCCCAGCTCGATCGCCGCGAGCCGGACCTGCGCGCCGCGGTCATCGGTCAGCCACTGGCCCGCCCCGGCCTGGAAGCCCTGCTTCTCGAGGAACCGGATGGCGTGCGAGCGGCGGGTGGACTCGGGGAGGCGCAGGGCCTCGAAGACGACGTCCGCCGGCCTGTCCCAGAGCAGCGTGCGCTGCAGCCGGTAGCCGGGGACCGAGGACGCCCGGATGAGGACACTCCGCAGCTCGTCGGGCGTGGCCTTGCGGTCGACGCCCTCCGCGCAGCCCCCCAGGAGCGCCAGCGCGGCCAATGCCACGGCGACGGCCGCGCCGCGGGCGAGACCCATGGAGCGTCCGATCACGCGGGCGACCCTACCGGCGACGGCTCTCATGAGATGCACCGCCCTAGACTCCGGCGCCATGCGACGCCCGCTCGCAGGCGCCCTGCTCGCCACCGCCGCCGTCGCGGCCGGCTGCGGAGGCGACAGCCGGCCCCACGCCGCGACCACCGCCGCAGCGCGCACCACGACCGCGGCGCGCGCGGTCACCGCCACCACGACGACCGCCACAGCCGCGGCGCGACCGATCGCCCTGCCGGCCCGGCCGCGTACCGCCCGCGCCATCGCTGTGCAATCGGGACGGACGGGCGGGCGCCAGGTCGCGCTGACCTTCGACGCCGACATGACTCCCGGGATGCGCGACCGGATCCGGGCCGGCAGCGCGCCCGAGCAGGTCGACCGCGAGCTGATCGACACCCTGCGGCGGACCCGCACCCCGGCCACGCTGTTCCTCACCGGCATGTGGGCGCAGCGCTACCCGGCCGACGCGCGCGACCTCGCCGCCGACCCGCTGTTCGAGATCGGCAACCACACGTGGGACCACCGGGCCTGGACCTCGGACTGCTACGGCCTGCCGGCGGTGGGCGACGCGGCCGCCAAGCGAGCCGAGGTGGAGCGGACGGCCCAACTCCTGCGCCGGCTCACCGGCCGCGCCCCGTTCTGGTTCCGCTTCCCCGGTCTCTGCCACCGTCAGCAGGACCTGCGGATCGTGGCCGGGGCCGGCGAGGAGGCGGCGGACGGCGTCGCCTCGGGCGACGCCTTCCAGAGCGACCCGGGCGTGATCGTGCGCGTCGTGCTGGCCCAGGTGAAGCCGGGCACGATCGTCGTCATGCACATGATGGGCCCGCCCAACGCGCCGTCCACGGCGACGGCGCTGCGGCAGCTCATCCCCGAGCTCCGCTCGCGGGGCTACCGGCTGGTCACGCTCAGCCGCCTCGTCCCGCGCTAGTCGTCAGCGAGGGCTCGCGAAGAGGCCCAGGGCTCGCTCGGCGACCACCTCGGGCAGCTCCTCGGCGATGAAGTGCCCCGAGTCGTCGCGCAGCTCGACGCTCATGTCGTCGGCCCAGGCCTCCCAGTCGCCGAGGCGCCGGTGGTCCACGGCGATGTCGCGGGTGCCGTGCAGCAGGAGGGTGGGGACGGTGAGGCGCCGGCCTCGGTAGCGGCCGGCAGCGTAGGGCGCGAGCTCGCGCGCCAGGAAGGTGCGGTAGAGGTGCGTGGAGGCGCGGGCGCGGTCCGGCTCGCGCAGGGGCGCCGCGAACGCCTCGAGGTCCGCGGCGCTCCACGCCTCGGGGTGCACCGCTCCGGTGGCGATGACCCGCTTGACGAAGTCGGTGTGCCGCAGGAGCGCTCCGCCGAGGCCGGGTGTCGCGAGCGCCGCCTGATACCAGAGCCGCCACAGGCCCAGCGCGGCCCCGGGCGACGGCCGGTCCGGCCACGGCGGATAGATGTTCAGAGCCACGTAATGGGCGATGCGCTCGGGATGGTCGAGACAGAGCAGAAAGCCGCCCCAGGCGCCCCAGTCGTGCGCCACGAGGTCGACGCGCTCCAGCTCCAGCGCGTCGAGCAGCGCCAGCGCGTCGTCGGCGATCTGCTGCTTGCCGTAGCGCCCGGGCGGCGCGTCGCTCCAGCCGAAGCCGCGCAGGTCCGGGCAGATGACGCGGCGCTCGCGCGCCAGGAGCGGTGCGACCTTGCGCCACGCGTACCAGTGCTGCGGCCAGCCATGGAGCATCAGGACCGGGTCCCCCGTTCCCATCTCCGCCACGTGGAAGCGGGTCCCGGCCGCGTCGACGTCGCGGTGGGTCATGCCATCCACGTGGGGCATCGGAGGGCTCGCGGGCGCCATCGCCCACGAACCTTCGCATCTCGAGCGTCCTCGTAGCCGTTCGGTCCGGCGCGCCGGCGAGCCCGGCTCAGAAGGGCCAGCGACGGCTGCCGGAGAACGACCAGCAGCTCGCGGTCACGGAGCCGCTGCCGTACCTGAATCGCGTGTCGACGTGGGTCAGGAGGTAGTTGTAGCCGTCGCCCCAGAACCCGCCTTCGGCGGTGATCTTCTCGCCGTTCTGGATGCTGCTGCTGACGATCCCCATCTGGGTCCAGCGCCCGCTGCCGTCGAACGTCGTGCCGGCGTTGCCCCAGGTGGCGTTCGTGCGGTAGGCGCCTCCGCCGCGGTGCCACCAGAGCCGCACGGCCGGTATCGGCCGCTTGTTCTTCCCGGTCACGTACCGGCGGATGCAGGCTGCGCGCGTGGCCGACGCCAGGCTCCTGGGAACCCTCGCGTTGCGCGGCCGCGTCGGCGTGACCCTGGTCTGGATCAGGCTTCCGCTGTAGAGCCCCGTCATCCGGTCGACGTTGAGCGAGGTCGAGGCGGTGAAGTCGACGCGGGTCGCGACCGGCCTGACCGCGCCCCGCGCGATCGTTGCGCCCAGGGCAAGCGACGCGAGCAGGCCCACCACCACCGTCATGCAGATCGACCGACCTCGGTACATCGGCGGACGCTCCCACACCCATGACGCAGTGTCAATCGGTCTCAAGGGGCCGGGCGGGCGAGCTTCTTGCCCGGGTTCAGCAGGCCCTTGGGATCGAACGCCTGCTTGACCCGCTCGTGCAGGGCGAGCGCCGCGGGCGCCCACTGGCCCGCCAGCTGGCCGCCCTTCACCAGCCCCAGCCCGTGCTCGCCCGACACCGAGCCGCCCAGCGAGCGCGCCAGCTCGAACAGCTCCTGCGCGGCCAGCGTCGCCCGGGCCAGCTCCTCGGCGTCGCCTGGCGCGACCATGAACGTGGAGTGCAGGTTGCCGTCGCCGGCATGCCCCCAGCTGCAGGTCTGCAGGTCGTGACGGGCGCCAATGGCCAGCGTCTCGTCGATCGCCTCGGCGAGCCGGTCCAGCGGGACGACGATGTCCTCGCTCACCTTCCCGCCGCGCTGCGCGGTGACCGCGATGGAGACCCCGTCGCGCCAGCGCCACAGCTCCCTGACCTCGGCGGCGGACTCGGGGGCGTGCACCGCGAGCGCCCCCTCCCCCAGCGCCTCCACCAGCTCCGCGCGCAGCGTCGCGGCCTGCGCCGCCGAGCCGTCGGCGTCGGCGATGACCATGAGCCCGGCCCCTTCCGGCACCGCGCCCGGGAACGATCCGGCGGACGCTTTCAGCGCGCCCGCGTCCAGGTACTCCAGCGCCGCGGCCTGCAGGCCGGCGCCGACCACGTTCTCCACCGCCCGGCAGCCGGCCGCCACGCTGGGGTGGAACGCCACCACCGGCAGCGCGGCCTCGGGCGCCGGGACCAGCCGCAGCCAGGCGGCGGTGACGATTCCCAGCGTCCCCTCCGAGCCGACCAGCAGGCTCCGGAGGTCGTAGCCGGCGACGTCCTTGCGCAGCGGTCCGCCGACCGCGATCGGCTCTCCGGGCGCGACCACCGCCTCCAGCCCGGTCACCCAGGCTCCGGTGGTCCCGTACTTGAAGGCGTGCGGACCGCCGGCGTTGGTGGCGATGTTGCCGCCGATCTGGGACTGCTCGGCGGCGCCCGGGTCCGGCGGGAAGAGCAGGCCGTTCTCGCGGGCCAGGCGCTGTACGTGGGCGGTCCGCACGCCCGCCTCCACGTGCATCCGCCACAGGTGCGGATCGAACGCGCGCACGGCGGCCAGCCGCTCCAGGCTCAGCACCACGCCCCCGTCCACCGGGACGGCGCCCCCGGCGAATCCGGAGCCGCCGCCGCGCGGCACGATCGCCACATCGTGCTCGTAGCACCAGGCGACCGTGTCGGCGACCTGCTGCACCGTCGCGGGTAGCGCGACGGCGTCCGCGCGCCCGCGCAGCCCGCGGGCCTCGGTGGCATCGGCGTCGTAGGGCGCGGTGTCGCCGGGCAGCACGGCGCCGGCGCCGAGCCGGGCGGCCAGCTCGCCGATCAGAGCGCTCGACATGGTGTGCGCAGCGTACGACCGCTGGGTCAGCGGCGCCCGCCGGTAGCGCGCGGTCAGGTCGTCTCGGGGGCGGGCTGCGCGGGGCCTTCGATGGAGAGCCGAGGCAGGCGCCGGGCGATGCGATCCGGCATCCACCAGCTCCATCGGCCGAACAGGTACATCAGCGACGGTACGAGGATCAGCCGGATGACGAATGCGTCGAACAGGACGGCGCTGGCCAGGCCGAGCCCGAACAGCTTGATCGTGCGGTCGCCGCCGAACATGAACGAGCCGAAGACGCTGATCATGATGATCGCCGCCGCCATGACGACCTTGCCGGTCAGGGCCAGGCCGTTGCGGACGGCGGCGGCCGCATCCTTGCGGCGCTCCCACTCCTCGTGCATCCGGGTGACGAGGAAGACCTCGTAGTCCATCGACAGCCCGAAGACGATCGCGAATAGGAAGACGGGCAGGAACGCCTCGATCGGGCCGGTGGTGTCGATGCCGATCAGGGACGTCAGGTGGCCCTCCTGGAAGACCCAGGTGATGACGCCCAGCGAGGCGCCGATGCTCAGCACGTTCATGAACGCGGCCTTGACCGGGATCACGAGCGAGCGGAACACGACGGCCAGCAGCAGCAGCGACAGGCCGACGACGACGGCTACGAACAGCGGCAGCTTGGAGGACAGCGCGCTGTCGAGGTCGGTCGTCAGCGCGGCGGCCCCGCCGATGCTGGCCTGGATGGACGTATGGCGCTCGACGGCGGGGACGACGTGGCCGCGCAGGCGCGAGAGCAGGTCGGTGGTGGCCTGGTCCTGCGGCTTGGTGGTCGGGAACACCGCCATCGTCGCGGTGTCGCCGGCCGGGTTCAGGACGGGCTTGCTGACTGCGGCGACGCCCCGCTCGGCGGACAGTGCGCCCGACAGCCTGGCCAGCGCCGCCGTGTCGCCCTTGGCGGGCAGCTCGGAGACGACGACCAGCGGACCGTTGAAGCCGGGCCCGAAGCCCTCGGACAGCTGGTCGTAGGCCAGGCGGGTGGTGCTGCCGGGGGCGTCGTTGCCGGCGTCGGCGCTCCCGAGCGTCATGCCGGTGACCGGCAGCGCGACGACTACGAGCACGGCGACGGTCGCCAGCGCGAAGACCCGCGGGCGCCGCTCCAGCCGGGCGGCCCAGCGCGCCCAGCGGGTCGGCTTGTCGGGGTTCGGCGCGGCGCCGAGCTTGACGCGATGACCGAACCAACCCAGCAGGGCGGGCAGCAGCGTCAGCGACCCGACCATCGTGCAGAACACGGCCAGGGCCGCGGCCATCGCGGGCCCGTTGAGGAAGGAGATGCCCAGCAGCAGCATGCCGAGCAGGCCGATCACGACCGTCGTCCCGGCGAACAGCACGGAGCGTCCGGCCGTGTCCAGGGCGTTGACGGTGGCGGCGCGGACCTCCTCGCCGCGGCGACGCTCGCCGCGGAAGCGGCTGATGATCAGCAGCGCATAGTCGATCCCGACGCCCAGGGCGATCATCACGGCCAGCGTCGGCGCGAAGCTGGCGATGTCGACGACCGAGGAGATGGCCAGGACCGCGGTCATGGCGACGGCCAGGGACGCGAACGTGACGATGAGGGGCATGCTCATCGCCGCGAACGACCCGAGGACGACCAGCAGCACGACGATCGCGACGAGCACGCCGATCGCCTCGGTCGCCGATTGCGCGGGCCGCTCGGCGAGCTTGATCGCCTGCCCGCCGAGGTTGACCTGCAGGCCGGCGTTCGCGCCCGACCTGGCGGTGTCGATGACACGCTGGACCTGGGCCTTGTCGAGCTTGTTGGCCTGCTGATCGAAGGCCAGGGTGGCGAAGCCGATCGTGCCGTCCCTGCTGACCGAACCCGGGGTCGCGAAGGGGTCGGCGACCCCCGCGACGCTCGGGAGCGTGCGGACCTTGGTGACCACGGACAGGACCTCGGCCCTGTGGATCGCGTCGGCCAGCGTGCCGCTGTTGGCCTTGAAGACGATGCGACTGGAGTCGCCGGCCTGGGCGGGGAACTTGCTCCGGAGCAGGTCGATCGCCTTCTGGGACTCGCTGGCGGGGAGGGAGAAGTTGTCCGAGAAGCCCCCACCCGCACCGGCGGCGATTGCGCTCAACGCCACGATGGCGGCGATCCAGATGCCCACCACGAGCTTGTGGCGGTCGTGGCTCCACTGGGCGGCGCGTCTCATCTGCGAGCAGACTGGCACACTCAGCGCAAAAATGCAATGGCTGTAAATTTACAGACGCCGCACAACTTGTTAGAGTCAAGGCAAGTGGGTCACCGGGAACGCAAGAAGGAGCGAACCGCGCGGGCGATCGAGGACGCCGCCCTGAGCCTGTTCGCCAAGCGCGGGTTCGCCGCGACCACCGTGGCCGAGATCTCCGAGGCCGCGGACATCTCCCCCCGCACGTTCTTCGGGTACTTCCCCTCCAAGGAGAGCGTGCTCTTCTGCGACTTCGACGCCACCTTCCAGCGACTTGCCGCCCGGCTCGACGAGCGCACGGCCGGCGAGTCCGCGCTCGACGCGCTGCGCGCCTGGATTCTCGAGGAGATCGAGCGCGACGGCCTTCCCGACAAGCGCGAGCGCCGGCGCCGGCGCGTCATCGAGGCCAACGAGTCCCTGCTCGCCCACGAACGCCACCTCATGACCCGGTTCGAAGGCCTGATCGCCAAGGCCGCCGCGCGCGACTTCGACGCTGCCCCCGACGACCTTCACCCTCGTCTGGTCGCCGTGGCGGCCGCCGCCACGCTGACCGCGCTGCGCCCGGACCTCGACGAGCCAGACCCGGCACCAGGCGCGGACCCGCTCCAGAGCCTCGACGACGCCCTCGCCTTCCTGCGCGGAGGAGTCAGCGCGCTGCGGCGGCGGCGCACCGCCAAGGGGCGAGCCGCCGGCTAGTCGGGGAGACAGGATTTGAACCTGCGACCTTCCGGCCCCCAGCCGGATGCGCTACCAGGCTGCGCCACTCCCCGAGGACGGGCCATTGTAGGGGCCGCGAAGCGGGCGACGGGAATCGAACCCGCCCTCCGAGCTTGGAAGGCTCGTGTGCAACCACAACACTTCGCCCGCAGCGAGCCGATGATAGTGGCGACACCGTCGCCGGAAGCACGACGCCGATCGGGCGGGTGGCGGGCCAGGACGCGACATCGATCGGGCGGGTGGCGGGGGTCCTACTGACGGATTCCCGCCTGCAGGCGGGAATCCGGGCCAGGGACCCCGGACAGGACCCGCCCGCAGCGCGGCCGGGCCCTAGCCGGGAGCGGGCCGCGGTCGGCGCTCCTCGGTCGGCACCTCGCCGCCCTCGCCCTGCAGTCCCGGCGGGGGCCAGGGGCCGAACCAGTTGTCGCGGGCGCCGTCGAGGGTCACGACCGATCCGCTGAGCTCGCGGCCGAGCGGGGAGGCGAGGAGGGCGATGAGCCAGGCGTGCTCCTCCTCCCGTCCCAGGCGCTGGAGCGGGACGGTCCGCGCGGCGGCGCGCCACACCTGCTCGGGGTACTTGCGCAGGGACTCGGTGTCGAAGTGGCCGGCCGCGGCGGCGATCACGGCGATCCCGTCGCCGGCCCACTCGGCCGCCAGCTCGCGCGTCAGGCCCTCCACCGTCGCGCGGGCCGCGCTGGAGTGGACCATCCCCGCCAGGCCGTGGTGCGGCGACAGCGTGACGTTCACGATCGTCCCGCCGCCCGCGGCGCGCATCGCACGGTCGGCGGCCGCGCGCGACATGTTCAGCGTCCCGCCGACGTTGAGGTCGAAGACCGCGCGCCAGCCCTTGGGCTCGATCGCCTCCGCGGGCGCGAAGTACTGCCCGCCGGCGTTGTTGACCAGGACGTCGAGCCGCCCGTGGCGCTCGACCACCGCGTCCACGATCTCCCCGGCGCCCTCCATCGAGCGCACGTCGCCCGGGACCGTCGTGCAGCGCTCGCCGATCTGGCCCGCCGCGGCCTCCAGCACCTCGGGACGGCGCCCCGCGATGGCCACCGTCGCCCCGCACGCGTGCAGCTCGCGCGCTGCCGCCTTCCCCAGCCCCGTGCCTCCGCCGGTCACCAGCGCCACCCTCCCGTCCAGCAGGCCGTCCGCGAAGATGCGGGAGGTCGGCGCGTCGGGCACGGCGCGAGTCTAGTCGCGGCGGGCCCGGGCGGCCGCGAGCGCCGCTTCCTCGGACGGGAACGCCTCCAGCCGGGCGACGAGGCCGTCTCGCAGCTCGCACATCCAGGCCCCCGGGCTGTCCATGCGCAGGCCGGTGGCACGCTCCTTGGCCACGAAGCGCCCGGATACCACGATGCGCCCGCCGAGCTCGGTCCAGTGGCGCGGGTCGATCTGCAGCTCCTCGAATTCGCGCTGGACGTCAGCGAGCGCGCGCGTCACGCCCTCGTGGCCGCGGTAGCCCGCGCCGGCCACCGAGGCGCGCAGCGGGATCCAGTCGATCTCGGCGTCGCACGCCGCGAGCAGCGCGGGCAGGTCGCGGCGGTTGAACGCCGTGAACGCGTGCCCGACCGTCTCCCGGGCCTCCCGATCCATGGCGCGGGAGCCTATCCGCGGCGGGTCAGCGCAGGACCGGCGCGCGCCGGGGGCGGCGGCCCGCGAAGCGCTCGAGCGCGGCCCGCAGCCGCGCGGCCATGCGCCCGCGGCGCATCGGCATCACGCGCAGGTCGGCGCGCGCGAGGACGCCGTCGGAATCCGGCCGCGTCGCCGCGACCCACGCGCCGATGACGCGGCGGGTGTGCTCCTCCTGCACCCTCCCCAGCGTCACGGCCTGCGCCCGCCGCACGCGGATCGCGCCGGCGTCGCGGTAGAGCCCGAACAGATACCCCGACACGTCATCCTCGGGAACGGCCACGCGAGCGAGTGTCCCGCCCCCGTCGGACGGCACGCGGCGCGCGGCTCCCAGCGGGGCAGCCAGGACTCGAACCTGGGACCTCCGGTTTTGGAGACCGGCGCTACCACCAACTGAGCTACTGCCCCAACGCGGCTCAATCCTAGAGACTGACGGGTGGAATGGAGAGCGAGAACGTCGCCCGAGCGCGCCGGATGTGGGACGCCTACGAGCGCTCCGGCCTGCGTGCGATCCTGGACTTCGCCGCTCCCGAAGCCGAGTGGCGGCCGTACTCCGCCGGCGGCCGGACGTTCGCCAGCACCGCGGAGTACGCGCGCTACATCGAGGACCAGGCCCGGCGCCACGAGGTGGTCGAGTCCAGGCTGTTCGAGATCCACGCGCATGGAGACTGCGTCGTCGTCTCCGGGCGGCTGCGCCACCGCGGCCCGGACGGGCTCGTGGACAACCCCATGCACTGGGTCCACCGCTTCCGCGACGGGCAGATCGTGTTCACCGCGTCCTACCCGGTGCTGGAGGAGGCGCTGGCCGCCGCCGGCCTGGCGCCCGAGCACCGGGTCGACGACGGCGACGGCTAGCGGTTCGCGGCGCGCGGCCGCGAGCGCGCGGGACGGCGCCGGGCCCCGGACTTGCCGTCCGGCAGGGCGGCGGGGACCTGGGAGCTCTCGAAGAGCATCATCGCGACCATCGCCTCGCGCTCGCCCTTGTGGTCGGCCTTGCGCAGGCGCTCCAGGCTCTCGGCGTGGATGCGGTCCACGCGCTCCAGCGTCTTGGCCATCTCGCGCGCGATCGCACGCCAGCCCTGCTCGTCCAGGACGAGCTTGGTCAGGCTCAGGTGCGCGTCGTCGGCGCCGAACCCGCCGTCCACCGCGGCGGCGTTGACCTGGGCGCTGATCTCCGACAGCGTGGCGCCGGCCATCGCCTGCTTGACGATGCCGGGCACCTTGGCCCACGCCTCGTCGGGGATGTGGTGCTTCGCGTCGGCCTTGTAGTAGTGCTCGATGGCGCCGCGCCGCGGCGTCTTCTTCACGAGCTTGATCAGCCCGAGGGCCTCGAGGCGGCGCACGTGGTAGCTGACCACTCCCAGCGAGGCGTCGAGCTCCTGGGCGATCTCGCTGGGGCTGGCGATGCGCTGCTCCAGGATCGCCAGGATCCGCACCCGCAGGGGGTGCGCGAGCATTTTCACCAGGCGCGAGTCAATGATCTCGTCGCGGCGCTTCGTTGTCTTGGGGCCAGTCATGTCTGAGTCGCTTTCTGATGCGGTGAAGCCGGACCTTAACCGTCCCCACGGGCATATCCAAGCGCCTGGCCACTTCGGCCTGCGACAGATCGGCCCGATAGCGAAGGTGTAGCAGGGCGCGCTCGTCCGGTCGCAGGCGCGCCAGGGCCTGCTGTGTGGCCATCGTCGAGAGCAGTTCGTCGATGGGTTCCGCCCCGGCTCGCTCCGGTTCCACCGGGGTCACAACCTCCCGGGCGGTGCGCCGGCTGCGGCGCTCCATCACGCGCAACGCCTCGTTGCGCGTGATCTGAAGCAGCCACCCCAGCGGGTCGTCGGGATTGCTGCACGCGCGCCGCCGGCGCCAGGCGCGGGCCATGGCCTCCTGCACCGCCTCCTCGGCGTCGTCGACGTCGCGCAGCAGTCGCCGGGCCTCGCGCAGGCAGCGCGACCTGGCGAATCGCCAGTCCCATGCCGGCTCGGGCGCCGGCCGCTCGGTCTGAAAGGTGGTGCGGACCCGCGGGAGATTAGTCGAAGTCGATGATCTAGTGAAACCTTTTTGAGCATTCTCCGGGTCCTTGTGATCGATGGACCCGGCCCCTGCCCGCCTGCCCTCCACGCTGTGCCCCGCCGCGCCGTCCGCGCTGCCCGCGTACGAGGTGCTGGCGCCGTTCTACGACCGCTACACGGCCGACTACGAGCACGACCTGGTGCTCGAGCAGATCGAGACGCTCGCCCTCGAGCACGGGCTGGACGGCCGGCGCGTGCTCGACGTCGGCTGCGGCACCGGCAAGAGCTTCCTCCCCCTGCTCGCGCGCGGCTACGACGTGACCGCCTGCGACATCTCGCCGCGGATGGTCGAGCGCGCCCGGGGCAAGCTCGACAGCGTCGACGCCACGCGGGTGGTGGTGGCCGACATGCGCTCGCTGCCGTGGCGCCGGGCGTTCCACCTCATCACGTGCCTGGACGACGGGCTCAACTACCTGCTCCGGGAGTCCGAGCTGGGCGCCGCGCTGCGCTCGATGTCCGCCGCGCTGCGTCCGGGGGGCCTGGCGGTGTTCGACGTCAACTCTCTGCGGACGTACCGGGAGACCTTCTCCGACGAGTTCGTCGTGGAGTCCGGCCAGACCGTCTTCGAGTGGCACGGCGAGGGCACGGGCGACGTCGCGCCCGGCGACCGGTGCTCGGCCGTGCTGAACGTGCGCGTGGCCGGCGGGCGCCTGCGCGCGACCAGCCGCCACACCCAGCGCCACCACCCGCGGGCCGCGATCGAGGCCGCCTGCGCCCAGGCCGGCCTGGAGACGCTGGCCGTCCGCGGCGTCGCGCCCGGGGCGCTCCTCGTGGAGGACGCGGACGAGGACCTCCACCGCAAGCTCGTCTTCGTCGCCGCCAAGCCGGCGACGGCCTGAACGCGAAGAGAGGAGGAGATGCAATGTCCATCATCCGTTGGGGTTGACCACTCGCCTGCGCGCCGGGGGCCCGCGTGCCCCTGGCGCGCCAAGGCCTCGCCGGGACCAATGCTCAGTGAATCTTGAGCGCATTGTGTACCTTTAGCGTCTAGACCCTGCGTGCTTTGGCACTCACAGGCTGGGTTCCGGCCCGCGGGCGACATCCTCCAGACGTGCGACGCGGACGCCTTCCTCACCCCGGACTCTCCCCCCTGCCTCCCTTGCGCTCCCCCGGGGCCCGACAGCTGCGCGCCGCGCTGGCGGACGAGGAGCTGGAGGTCCACTACCAGCCGAAGGTGGAGCTGAACAGCGAGCGCGTGGTCGGCGTCGAGGCGCTCGTGCGCTGGCGCCATCCGCGCCGCGGCCTGATCTTGCCGGCCGCCTTCCTGCCCGGGCTCGAGCATCACGAGGTCATGGTGGAGCTGTCGGAGTTCGTCCTCGACAGCGCGCTGGCGCAGGCCGCGTCGTGGCGCCGTGACGGGGCGGCCCTGACGGTCGCGGTGAACCTGGCCTCCGCCAGCCTCGTGGACGAGTCGCTGCCCGGAGCGGTGCGGGCGGCCCTAACGCGGTGGGGCGTGCCGCCCGAGGTGCTCGTCCTGGAGATAACCGAGACCGCCGTGCTCCAGGATCCCAACTGCGCGGTCGCGGTCCTGCGCGAGCTGGCCGACGCGGGCGTCGGCGTGTCCCTGGACGACTTCGGCACCGGAGAGTCCTCTCTGAGCCGGCTGCTGCAGTTCCCCATCGATGAGCTGAAGATCGACCAGGCCTTCGTGCGCCACCTGGCGCTCGACCCCGGGCACGGAGCCAAAGTGGTCAAGGCCCTGGTCGGCCTCGCCCACGACCTCGGCCACCGGGTCGTCGCCGAGGGCGTCGAGGACCGCGCAACGCTGGACCGGCTCGCGGACCTGCGCTGCGACCAGGCGCAGGGCTATTACATCTCCCGCCCGGTTCCGGCCGCCGACATGCCGGAGTGGGCGCGGCGACCGCGCGTGGCGGCCGACCGTCTGTTCGCCCGGCCGCTGGGCTCGCGTCGAGGCGGCGCGCTGGGCGGGGCCTTCCGCAACCCCGCCGTCCAGTACGGCTGGTGCTGACGCGTGTAGTGCGGGCGGAGGGAGTCGAACCCCCACGGGCCGTGAGGCCCACCGGCTCCTAAGGCCGGCGCGTCTACCGTTCCGCCACGCCCGCTGGGGACTGCTGCGCGCGCCTGGCCAAGCTTGTATGTTCCGCTACAGCATGGTGCGCCCAGGCGTGGAGATCCGGGAGGGGTACCACATCGAGCACCCCAACCAGCACAAGGCCTCGTCCAAGGCGACGAAGGCCGTGGTCATCCTGCTGCTGATCGTCTCGGCAGCGCTCATGACCATCGTGCTGCTCGGAGGATGGGCCAAGCTGGCGGGCATGGAGGTCGTTCTGATCGGGTGGATCCTGGTCTACCTCCTGATGGCCTTCTACGCCGCGCGCTGGAACCGGGGCGTGCTGCCGCTGGCGGCGGCCCTGGCCATGGTGATGGCCATCTTCGCCGGGATCGCCGGGCCCGAGTGGTTCGACCGCGACAAGACCGGCTTCACCTCCCCCGCGCTGGACGAGAACGTGCTGGGCCTCGTGACCCTGTTGATCATCCCGGTCCAGGTCCTGTTGATCGGGTTCGCGATGCGCGGCTTCCAGCAGGTCTGGAACGTCGAGGTCGAGGTTCCCGACGGGCAGCACTACGAGCCGGGCGTGCACTACGACAAGCCCGGCCAAGCGGCCACCACGTAGCCTTACCGCGTCACCCGCGGCGGTGGCGAAATTGGCAAACGCGCCGGATTCAAGTCCCGGTGCCCGCAAGGGCTTGTGGGTTCAAGTCCCACCCGCCGCACTCGTACCGCGCGCCGCTCAGCCGGCCGCGATGCTGCGGTCGCGCCCGGCCTTCTTGGCCTCGTAGAGCGCGGCGTCGGCCCGCTTGACCAGGTCGTCGGGCGCCTCCTCGCCGTCCCACGCGGCCACGCCGGCCGAGCAGGTCTGGCCGCCGATCGTGAACTGGCGCAGGCGCTCGACCACGTCGATGCCCATCTCGATCGGGCAGTGGGGAAGGACGAGGCCGAACTCCTCGCCGCCGTAGCGGGCGAGCAGGTCCGAGGGGCGCAGCATCTCGCGCCAGGTCGACGCGACCTGCTTGAGCAGGCGGTCCCCCGCCTGGTGGCCGCGCTCGTCGTTGTACTCCTTGAAGCGGTCCAGGTCGAGCATGGCCACGCACAGCGGGCGCTCCTCGCGGTCGGCGCGGGCCAGCTCGCGGGGAAGATGTTCGTCCCACGCGCGCCGGTTGGCCAGGCCGGTGAGGTCGTCGGTGCGGGCCACGGCCTCCAGGCGGGCGAGCAGGTCGGCGCGCTCGATCGCCACCGCCGCCTCGGCCGCCAGCAGCCCGAGCAGGGACCGGACCCGGTCCCCGGGGTCCTCCACGCGCTCGCCCCAGGCCAGGGTCAGCACGCCGATGGGCACGCCGTTGCGGACCACCGGCTGCCACATGGCCGACACGACGCCCAGCGTCTCGCGCACCATCTGGGCGACGCCGGCGTTGTCGGCCAGGTCCGCGAGGAAGAGCGGACGGCCCGACGAGAAGGCGGTGGTGGCGCCGGACGGGTGCCCCGCGAACGGGAGGTGGATCTGCTCGATCTGGGCGCCGACCACCGCGGTGGACACCAGCTCCTGGCCCTTGGCGTCGGGCTCGTAGAGGATCGACACCCTGGCCCCCGCCAGCTCGCGCGCCGCGCGGCAGATGGCCGGCCGGGCGGCGTGGGCGTCGCCCACCCCGGCGAGGTCGCGGGCCATGTCGGCCACCCGGGCCAGGTCCTCCGCATGGTCGCGGATCTGCTGGTCGGCGCGCTTGCGCTCGGTGATGTCGCGGACGAAGCTGTTGAGGACCCAGCCGTCGGCCTCGCGCATGGGCGCGATGGTCATCTCGATGGGGAACTCGCGGCCGTCGCGGTGCATCCCCACGAACTCGATCGGGTGGTTGACCAGCGGGCTCTGGCCCGTGCGCACGAACGAGGCCAGCTCGGAGTCGAAGGCGGCGCGCAGGCGCTCGGGGACGAGCGTCGCGGACAGCGGCTTGCCGAGCACGTCGTCGCGCCGGTAGCCGGACATCTCCTCCGCCTTCGGGTTGAAGGCGATGATCCGGCCGTCCTGGTCGGCGGCGACGAAGCCGTCGCTCGCCGTGTCGATGATCGCGCGCGTGCGCTCCTCGGCCCGGCGCAGGCGCTCCGCGCGGAAGGCGACCTCGATGGCCCGGCGGCGCACCGTGTCCACCAGGGTGGCGACGAGCCATCCGGCCATGGCCATCGTCGCGATGGTGAGGATCCAGCGGGTGGCGGGAGCCACGGACTCCGGCCCCAGCCACAGTACGAGGGCGTACCCGGCGCCCACCACGGCCAGCTGCAGCGCCGCCTGCCACCGGGTGAAGAAGTAGAACGAGTAGATCGCCACCCAGAAGTAGAAGACGGCGTAGGCCGAGGAGCCGTTCCCGTCGAGGTCGATCCCGGCCGTGATGAGCGCCGTCCCGGCCAGCACGAACAGGTGGTAGGACCACCGCGGCAGCCAGCGCCACCCCGCGCGCAGGATGACCGCGCCGAGGAAGGCGGCTCCGGCGAGCGCCAGCAGGCCGAGCGTGTCCTGTTCGGGCCGCTGGTGGACGCCGACGCTGATGACGACCAGCAGAGCCCCGGCCGCGTACAGGTACGACAGCGAGCGCGCGTGCAGGCGCAGATCCTGGCGGGACGGCCGCGGGGCGGCCAAGCTTTGATCTTCCATTCCGTGAGCGACGGCCCGAATCCGTCCATTCGGGCGCCGGGCGACAGGGTACTCAACCGCCCGGTGGGGGAATATGGGACATCCGTCGAGCCGGACAGATCTCTATGGCCCGACGAGCTCGCCCAGCGGGGCGGCCAGCCCGGCCGGGGCGGCGAGCAGGCCGGCGGGCAGGATGCCGTCGGCCTGCAGCTCCCGCAGCGTAAGACCGGCGCGATCGCACAGCAACGCGCCCGCGGCGCGGTCCCAGGGGTTCAGCCCGCGTTCGAAGTACGCGTCGTAGCGCCCGCAGGCGGTCCAGGCGAGGTCCAGCGCGGCGCTCCCGAGGCGCCGCACGTCGCGCACGCGCGGGAGCACGCGCGCGATCACCTGCGCCTGCACCGCGCGGACCTCGGCGTCGTACGCGAAGCCCGTGGCCACCATCGCGGTGGCCAGGTCGTCACGCCCCGACGCCTCGACGGGCCGGTCGTCGAGAGTCGCCGGGCCCCCGCGCACGGCCGCGAAGATCTCGCCCCGCAGCGGGTCGTGGACCACCCCGGCCAGCGCGCCCTCGGCGTCCTCGCAGGCCACGCTCACCGACCAGTGCGGAATGCCGAAGAGGTAGTTGACGGTGCCGTCCAGCGGGTCGACGACCCAGCGCACGCCGCTGGTGCCGCCGTGCTCGCCGCCCTCCTCCCCCAGCACCGCGTCGTCGGGCCGGCGCTCGGTCAGCACCTTGCGCAGCGCGCGCTCCGCCGCCAGGTCGGCCTCGGACACCAGGTCGGTCGGCGTGCTCTTGGCCCGAACCTCGACGCTGGGGCCGCCGAAACGCTCCACCAGCACGGCCCCGGCGGCCCGCGCCGCGGCGTGGGCGACGTCCAGCAGCTCCGCGGACGGCATCTAGCCGACCGGCGGCCGGCGGTCCGCCCACGGCCGCTCGGACTCCAGCTGCGCGGCCAGGGAGAGGATCGTCCCTTCGTCGCTGGGCCGCGAGATGAGCTGGACGGAGAGCGGCAGGCCGCCGTCGGTCAGGCCCGCCGGGACCGCGGCGGCGGGCTGGCCGGTGAAGTTCCACGGCGCGGTGTAGGGGATCAGGCGCCCGGCGCCGTTGATGGTCCACAGGGCGCCGCGGCCCTCCCAGCGTCCGATCGGGACGGGCGTGTCGGGCGCGGTCGGCGTGATCAGGACGTCGCAGCGCGCGAACAGGCGCGCGACCCGCGCGCGGGCCGGCTCCTCGGCGGCCCGGGCGCGTTCCAGGAGCGAGTCGGGGATGGCCGAGCCCAGCGCGGTGACCCGCCTCCAGCGGCGGTCGAGCCGGTCATAGCGCGGCAGCGAGCGCGCCTCGTCGGCGATCCCACGCAGGACCCGGACCGACGCAGCCCAGCCCTCGGGCCCGTAGCCGGGGTCCTGCTCCGACACCTCGTGCCCCAGGGAGCGCAGCAGCTCGACGGTGTCCAGCACGCCGCGGCGCACCTCATCGGTGGGGC
Source organism: Solirubrobacteraceae bacterium (assembly GCA_033855845.1). Taxonomy (GTDB): domain Bacteria; phylum Actinomycetota; class Thermoleophilia; order Solirubrobacterales; family Solirubrobacteraceae; genus AC-38. The sequence goes on along the minus strand of JAWVFR010000074.1, from coordinate 22,023 downwards.
GCGCCACCACGCCGGGCGGGATGGCGAACGAGTAGGCGATCCGCAGCTTCCCGGGCTCCTGCGCGGCCGACTCCGCGAAGGGCCGCTCGGGTGGCGCCGGGCGGTCGGCGTCGCCCTCCGCCGGCCCGGACGTCAGATCGAGCAGCAGCGCCGTGTCGGCCACCGAGCGCGTGATCCAGCCGATCGACGACATCCCGTGCCAGTGGTCGCGGTGGGGCGCCGTGGACACCCGGCCGCGCTGGGGCTTGAGGCCGAACAGGCCGCACCAGGCCGCGGGCATGCGGATCGAGCCGCCGCCGTCGGAGCCCAGCGCCGCGCCGACCAGGCCCGCCGCGACCGCGGCCGCGGAGCCCCCGCTGGAGCCGCCGGGCGAGCGGTCGAGGTCCCAGGGGTTGCGAGTCACGCCGAAGGTGGGCGACTCGGTCACGGGCAGCGCGCACAGCGGCGGGACCATGGTGCGCCCGAGGACGACGGCGCCGGCGGCGCGCACGCGGCGCACGACCTCGGCGTCCTCGCGCGCCGGCTCCCCGTAGGCGTTAGTGCCGTGCGTGGTCACGTCGCCCGCCACGTCCAGGTTGTCCTTGATCGCGACGGGGACGCCCAGCAGCGGGCGGTCGTCCCCCGCCTTCAGGCGCGCCGCCGCCTGGTCGGCCTCGGCCAGAGCGCGGTCGCGGTACACGGCGCGGAAGGCGTTGAGCGCCGGATTCAGACGCTCGATGCGCTCGAGGTAGAGCTCGACGAGCTCGCGGGGACCGACCTCCCCGGCGCGGATCAGCTCGGCCTGGCGGGAGATCGGGGTGAAGGCGAGCGCGTCGTCCGGCATGCCCGGGCAGCCTATCCCGGCGGCCCGTGCGCGAAGATGCTGCGCCGCATGGACCCCAAGTCGATCGTCACCGGACTGGCTCGCGTGGCGCCGCGCGGGCCGGGCACCGACGCCGAGCGGCGGGCGGCGCTCTGGCTGGCCACGGTGCTGCGCGAGGACCTGGGCCGGGACGTGACTACCGAGACGGTCTGGGTGCGCCCGCACCACGCGGCCGTGGTCGCGCTGCACGCCGCCCTGGGGGTGGCCGCCAGCGTGGTCGCGGTGTCGCGACCGGCCATCGGCCTGGGGATCGCGCTGGCGGCCCTGGTGTCCTGGCTGCTGGACGGCCTGGGGATCGCGCACCTGGGCCGCCGCCTCACCTCCGCGCGCGCCACGCAGAACCTCGTCTCCCCTCCCACGGCGGCCACGCGCACGGGCCGCGAGCGCATCGTGCGCCTGGTCATCACCGCGGCCTACGACGCCGGGCGAGGCGGGCTGTCCCGGCGCGAGCCGGTGCGCCGCGCGATCGCGCGCGCCCGGGCCCTCACCGGCGGGCGCCTCCCGGGCGCCGGGTCGTTCCTCGCGCTCGGGCTGGCCGGGGTGGCCGCGCTGGCGGGCCTGCGCCTGGCCGGCGCCCACGGCACCGGGGTCGGAGCGCTGCAACTGGTCCCGACCGTCGGGCTGCTGGCCGGGCTGGCGCTCGCCGTCGATACGGCGCTGTCACGCATCGGGCCGGGGGCCGGGGACCCGGCGAGCGGCGCCGCCGTGGCCCTGGCGCTGGCCGCCGCCCTGGAACGCGAGCCACCGCGGCGCCTGGGCGTGGAGGTGGTGCTGGCCGGCGCCGGGGAGGGCCCGGCGCTGGGGCTGCGCGAGTTCGTCCGCGCGCGGCGCCGGCGCTGGCGCCCCGAGGCCACCGCGGTCCTGCACCTGGCCGCCTGCGGCCGGGGCCGCCCGCGCTGGTGGATCAGCGACGGGCCGGTGATCCCCCAGCGCCTGCACCCGCGGCTGCTGGACCTGGCGGCGGACGTCGCACACGACGAGGGCCACCTGGGCGCGAGGCCGTACCGCGGCCACGGCACCACCGGCGCCTGGCGCGCCCGCCGCGCCCGCTGGCCCGCGATCGCCATCGGCTGCCTGGAGGACGACGCCTGGCCCCGCGACTCCCACACCGCGCAGGACACCCCCGAGCGCGTGGACCCGCGCGCCATGCGCGACGCCCTCGCCTTCGCCCTGGAGGTCGTGCGCGCACTCGACGACGACCTCGGCAGGGGTCAGACCCCTTGAGTCGACCCCACTGAAGGGGTCTGACCCCTTACCTCCAAGGGGTCTGACCCCTTACCTCCTTACCTCGCCGCGAAGTCCACGAACCAATCGAGCGCGGCGGGATTCGCCAGGGACTCGCGGCTCGCCGCCTGCTCGGGGGCGGTGCCCGTGAGGATCCGCTTGACCGGGATCTCCAGCACCTTGCCGCTCAGGGTCCGCGGGACCTCGTCGATCGCGTAGACCTCGTTGGGCACGTGGCGCGGCGAGCAGTCCTCGCGCACGCGCCGGCGGATCGTCGCGCGCAGGTCGTCGTTCAGCTCCGTGCCCTCGCGCAGGACCACGAACAGCGGCATCCAGCCCTCGGTCCCCGGGCGCGGCACGTCCACCACCAGCGCGTCCACCACCTCGGGGACGGCCAGGACGGCGCGGTAGATCTCGCTCGTCCCCATCCGCACGCCCTGGCGGTTGATCGTGGAGTCCGAGCGCCCATAGATGACCGCGGTGCCGCGCGAGGTGATCTCGATCCAGTCGCCGTGGCGCCACACCCCCGGCCACATGTCGAAGTAGGAGGATCGGTAGCGCTCGCCGTCCGGGTCGTTCCAGAAGTACAGCGGCATCGAGGGCATGGGTTCCGTGATCACCAGCTCGCCGACCTGGTCGACGACCGGCTTCCCCGACTCGTCCCACGCCTGCACCGCGCAGCCCAGCGCCCGGGCCTGCAGCTCGCCGCGGTAGACCGGCAGGGTCGGGACTCCGCCCACGAACGCCGTGCAGACGTCGGTCCCGCCGCTGGTGGAGAACAGCCACACGTCGTGCTTGACCTCCTCGTAGATCCAGGCGAACCCCTCGGGCGCGAGCGGCGAGCCCGTGGAGCCGATCGAGGACAGCTTTGAAAGGTCGTGGTCGCGCCCGGGCGCGACATCGGCCTTCATGCAGCCGGCCACGTAGCTGGCTCCGGTCCCGAAGCACGTGATCCCAGCCTCGTCCGCGAAGCGCCACAGCACGTCCATGTCCGGGTGGCCGGGGTTGCCGTCGTAGAGCGCGATCGTGGCTCCGGTCAGCAGCGTCCCCACCAGGAAGTTCCACATCATCCAGCCGGTGGTGGTGAACCAGAACATGCGGTCCTCGGGACCCACGTCGAGGTGCAGGAACCCCTTCTTGAGCTGCTCGAGCAGGATCCCCCCGTGGCCCTGGACGATCGCCTTGGGCAGCCCCGTCGTCCCGCTGGAGTACAGGACCCACAGCGGATGATCGAAGGGGACGGCCTCGAAGCGCAGCTCGTCCTCGAAGGCCAGCAGCTGGTCCCAGGTCATGGCGTTGCGCAGGCCGTCGAGGTCCCCGCGCTCGTGGCTGAGGCCGGGGTCCAGGTAGGGCAGGACCACCGTGCGCTCCAGCGTCGGCATCTCCGCCTGCAGGCCGGCCACGGTCTCCAGCCGGTCGAAGTCCTTGCCGCCGTAGCGGTAGCCGTCGACGGTCAGCAGCACCTTGGGCTCGATCTGGGCGAAGCGGTCGATCACGCTGCGCGCGCCGAACTCCGGCGCGGCGCTGGACCAGATCGCCCCCAGCGACGCCGTGGCCAGGAAGGCGACGACGGTTTCGGGGACGTTGGGCAGGTAGGCGACGACGCGGTCCCCGGGCCCGACGCCGAGCGCGCGCAGCCCGGCGGCGGTCCGGGCGACCCGGGCGTGCAGCTCGTCCCAGGTGACGGTGACGTCGTCGCGGGTCTCCGAGCGCGCGACGATCGCCGGCTCCGGCCCGCGCGCGTGCGCGAAGACGTGCTCCGCGTAGTTCAGGCGCGCGCCCGGGAACCACTGCGCGCCCGGCATCGCGCGCGATCCCAGCACCCGCTCGTAGGGCGCGGCGGCCCGCACCTCGCAGAAGTCCCAGATCGAGGCCCAGAAGTCCTCCAGCTCGTCCACCGACCAGCGCCACAGCGCCTCGTAGTCCTCGAAGCTCAGCCCGCGCGTCTCCTGCAGCCAGCGCGTGTAGCGGGTGAGCGTCGAGGCCTGCACCCGCTCCTGCGAGGGACTCCAGAGCAGCTCACCGCGCGTGGCCGTCACGGCGTCCTCTACGCCGGCGTGATCGGGTTGCGCTTGCCGGGCCAGTCGCGGCGCTTGCCGGCGTAGACCGCGAAGCGCCGTACCAGCTCGTCGCGGAGGTCCTCGGGCTGGACGACGGCGTCCACGACCAGCTCGGAGGCGAGGTGCAGGATGTCGATGTCCTCCGCGTACTCGCGGCGCAGCTCCTCCACCTTGGCCGCGCGCTCGTCGGGGTCGTCGATCCCCTGGAGCTGGTTGAAGAAGACCGCGTTGATCGCCGCCTGCGGGCCCATCACGGCGATCGACGCCGTGGGCAGCGCGAGGCAGCAGTCCGGGTCGTAGGCCGGGCCGGCCATCGCGTACAGCCCGGCGCCGTAGGCCTTGCGCACCACCACGGAGATCTTCGGCACCGTCGCCTCGGACACGGCGCTGATCATCTTGGCGCCGTGGCGGATGATCCCCTGGCGCTCCACCGCCGTGCCGATCATGAAGCCCGGCACGTCGGCCAGGAACAGCAGCGGGATCCCGAACGCGTTGCAGGTCTGGATGAAGCGGGCGGCCTTGTCGGCGGAGTCCACGAACAGCACGCCGCCCTTGAACTTCGGCTGGTTGGCCACGATCCCCACGGGACGGCCGTTCAGACGGCCATAGCCGACGATCAGCTCCTTGGCCCAGCGGGCGTGGACCTCGAAGAACGAGTCCGCGTCCAGCAGCGAGTCCAGCAGCTGCTTCATGTCGAAGGGCTTGTTCTCGTCGGCGGGGACGAGGTCGCGGATCGGCGTGTCGGAGGCCGGGTCGGCGGGCTTGGCGAACGGCGCCATCCACTCCCAGTGCGAGGGGAAGTAGCTCAGGTAGCGCCGGGCCGCGTCCAGCCCCTCCTCGTCGGTCTTGACCAGCACGTGGCCGACACCCGAGACGCCCGTGTGCATCTTGGCCCCGCCCATCTCGTCCAGCGAGACCTTCTCCCCGATCACCATCTCCGCCATCCGGGGCGAGCCCAGGTACATCGAGGCGTTGCCCTCGCGCATGATCACGACGTCGCAGAAGGCGGGGATGTAGGCGCCACCCGCGGCGCTGGGCCCGAACAGCACGCAGACCTGCGGCATGACGCCGGACATGCGCACCTGGTTGAAGAAGATCCGCCCCGCCCCGCGCCGGCCGGGGAACATCTTGACCTGCTCGGTGATGCGGGCCCCCGCGGAGTCGACCAGGTAGATCATGGGGATCCGGTGGCGCAGGGCCACCTCCTGGACGCGCAGGATCTTCTCCACGGTCTTGGGGCCCCAGGACCCCGCCTTCACCGTGGGGTCGTTGGCCATCAGGGCCACGGGCCGGCCCTCGACGGTGCCCATGCCGGTGACCACGCCGTCGGCGCCCAGGCCGTCCTGCTCCCAGTTGGCCAGCAGGCCCTCCTCCAGGAACGAGCCCTCGTCCAGCAGGCGCTCGACCCGCTCGCGCACGGGGAGCTTGCCCTGCTCGCGGGACTTCTCGTGGTGGCGCTGCGGCCCGCCGCCCAGCGCGCGGCCCAGTGCGTCGGCGATGTCCGTCATGCGGCGCGGGAGTCTATTCCGGCCGCCACCGCCCGGCTCGAAGTGCACTTGACCCCCATATAGGGGGAAAAGTGCAACCGGGTCTTGCGGCGCTAGGCCTCCGGCGGGAGCGGACGCGTCGCGTCGTCGTCGGCGGGCCGCGTCGGCAGCGGCTCGGTCGGCGCCGGGTCGCGCGCGGCGTCCGGCGCCGGCGGGAGCGGGTGCGAGGGACGCAGGCCCGCGGCCAGCACGGCGCCGCCGCCCAGCAGGAGGAGCAGCGGCCAGCCGACGATCGAGGCGCCGCCGCGCCCGGGCAGGCCGGCCAGCAGTGCGAACAGCACCAGGACGACGAAGCCGAGGTAGCCGGGGCCGGGCTCGCGGTCGACCGCCGCGTAGGCGACGAGGCCGACCCCGGCGGCGAGGAGGACCAGCTCCCACCAGGTGCCGGGGTCGGGTGGGAGTTCACCGGAGGCGCCCTGGACGGCGAACGCAAAGCCGCCGAACAGCGCTCCCAGGAAGGTGGCCCCCAGCACGATCGCCGCCACCCCAGCCGCGTTGACGAAGTGCACGGCGTGGCGGCGCTTGCGCTCGCGCCAGTACAGGTGCCCCGCGACGTACACGACGATCAGGAGGACCAGCAGCCAGCGCAGCGTCGTCGGGCCGTCCGGAGCGAAGACCCAGTCCACGAAGGCCAGCAGGAACAGGCCGCCGGCCAGCAGCTCGACCAGCGCGCAGACGGGCGAGTCGATCCGCCCCCACGCGGGAACGGCGGCCACGGCGGCGAACACCAGCGTCATCCAGGTCAGGGCGCCCGACGACGAGAACGGGTGGCCGGACCCGAGCACCTGCGCCCAGCGCACCAGGGCGATGGCCAGCAGCGTCAACCCGGCGAGCAGCAGGACCGTCTGGTACGCGCGCGGGTGCTCCTCCTCGCGCTCGGCAAGCAGTCCCATTCCCAGGACCAGCCCGCAGGCCAGCGCCGTGATCACCAGGTGGATCCCGCGGCCCCACGTCGCGTCCATCCGGATGTTCAGCAGGACGATCGCCAGCGTGAAGGGCACCGCCCCGGCGGCGATCAGGTCCCCGCGATGCGGAAGGGGCCGCAGGAGCGCCGGGCGCACGAGCATCAGCGCGCGAGGCCGGGGTTCTCCACGGGTGCGTCGCCCGCGTAGTCGTAGAAGCCCATCCCGCTCTTGCGCCCGAACCAGCCGGCGGCCAGCATCTTGCGCAGGATCGGCGGCTGCGCGAAGCGCTTCTCGCGGAACTCGTCGAACATCACGTCGCAGATCGAGCCCAGGGTGTCCAGGCCGACGAAGTCGCTCAGCGTGAGCGGGCCCATCGGATGCCCGGCCCCCGCCTTCATGGCCTCGTCGATCTCGGTGATCGTCCCCACGCCCTCCTCGTAGGCGCGCATCCCGTCCAGCAGGTAGGGGACGAGCAGGCGGTTGACGATGAAGCCTGCGTTGTCGCGGGTCTGCACGCCGAGCTTGCCCAGCGACTTGGAGAACTCCACGCCGGCGGCGAACGCCTCGTCCGAAGTGGTGACCCCGCGGATCACCTCGACCAGCTTCATCACCTGCGCCGGGTTGAAGAAGTGCAGACCCAGGAAGCTCTCGGGGCGCTGCGTGCCGGCGGCCTGGGCGATGACCGGCAGGGACGAGGTGTTGGTGGCGAACAGCGCGCCGTCCTTGACGATCCCGTCCACCTCGCGCCACATCTCGAGCTTGGTGGGAAGGTCCTCGGTGATCGCCTCGATGACCAGGTCGCAGTCGGCCAGGTCCGCGTAGTCGGTCGTGCCCTGGATGCGCGCGCGCACGCCGTCGGCGTCGGCCTGCTCGGCCTTGCCCTTCTCGACCGCCCGGGCCAGCTGCTTCTCGATCTTCCCCAGGCCCCTGTCCAGCGCCGCCTGGTCGACCTCGCGCACCACGACCTCGTAGCCCGCCTGCGCCGCGACCTGTGCGATGCCGTGGCCCATGAGCCCGCAGCCCACCACGCCGACCTTCTTGATCTCCGCCATCCTGCCTCCGTTTTCCTGTGCAACCGGGTACTGAAGCGCGCGGAGCCTAGTAGCTTTGGCCGCGATGAGCGGCCCGGGAGGTCAGCGCCGCGGGGTGACGCGCAGGCGCCTCATCGGAACGGCCGCGGCCGGCGCGGCGGCCGGCGTCGTGCCCGCCGGCGCGCAGGCGCGGACGCGCGCTCGGCCCACCCCGCGTGCCGACGTGATCGTCGTGGGCGCGGGGCTCGCCGGCCTGACCGCCGCCCGGGCGATCCGCAAGGCCGGGCGCTCGGTGCTCGTGGTGGAGGCGCGCCGGCGCGTCGGCGGGCGGATGCTCAACCACAACGTCGGCAACGGCGTGGTCGCCGAGCTGGGCGCGGAGTACGTCGGCCCCACGCAGGACCGGATCCTCGCGCTGGCCAAGGAGCTGAAGGTCGAGCTCTTCCCCACCTACGACCAGGGCGACAACGTCTACCTGTTCGAGGGCTCGCGCCTGACCTGGAGCGACACGGGCCCCACGGGCACGGCGCCCAACGACCCGGTGATCCTGGCCGACCTCGCGGCGGTGGTGGCCCGGCTGGACCAGATGTCGACCGAGGTCCCGGTCGACGCGCCCTGGAACGCGCCCAGCGCCGCCGACTGGGACCAGCAGACCCTGGAGACCTGGCTGCGCGCGAACACGAGCACCGAGCGCTTCCGCAAGCTGGCCACCGTGGCCACGCGCGCGATCTTCGGCGCCGAGACGCGCGACATCTCCCTGCTCTACACGCTCTTCTACATCGCCTCGTCGGGCAACGAGCAGAACCCGGGCACGTTCGAGCGCAACTTCTCCACCCGCGGCGGCGCGCAGGAGTCGCGGTTCGTGGGCGGCTCGGGGCTGATCCCGCTGCGGATGGCGCGCGACCTGGGCCGCCGCGTCCACCTCGGCCGGCCCGTGCGCAGGATCTCCCAGGACCGTGCGGGAGTCCGCGTGGAGGCCGACGGGATGACGTTCGCCGGCCGGCGCGCGATCGTCGCCCTCGCCCCCACGCTGGCCGGGCGCATCGCGTACGCGCCGGACCTCCCGTACCTGCGCGACGGCCTCACGCAGCGCACGCCGATGGGCGCGCTGATCAAGTGCGAGTTCGTCTACGACAAGCCCTTCTGGCGCGACGACGGGCTCACCGGATTCGCCATCACGGACTCGGGCCCGTGCAACGTGATCTTCGACAACAGCCCGCCCGAGGGGAAGCCGGGGCTGATCTTCGGGTTCGCCGGTGGCGACCAGGCGCGCGACTGGGGGGAGCGCAGCCTGGCCGAGCGCCGGGCGGGAACGCTGAAGAACCTGGTGGACGTGTTCGGCCCCAAGGCCGCCAACCCGCGCGGCTATTTCGAGGCGCACTGGCCCCACGAGACCTGGACGCGGGGTTGCCCGGTCGGGCTGCTCCCACCGGGCACGCTGTCCGAGTACGGCCGCGCGCTGCGCGCCCCGGTCGGCCGCCTCCACTGGGCGGGCACCGAGACCGCGACGTACTGGAACGGCTACATGGACGGGGCCGTGCGCTCGGGCGAGCGCGCCGCCCGCGAGGCGCTGGCCGCGCTGTAGGCTGCCCGCCATGGCGCTCGTGAACACCGAGGACCGGGGCGCGGCGCGCCACCTCGTCCTCAACCGGCCCGAGAAGCGCAACGCGATGAACGGGGAGCTGGTGCAGGCGATCGGGGTCGCGCTGAAGGCCGCGGCCAACGACCCCGACGTGCACTGCGTGGTCATCCGCGGCGAGGGCGCGATGTTCTCGTCGGGGATGGACTTCTCGGACCTCGTCGGCCTCAGCGAGGCGCCGGAGAACCTGCGCGCCTTTCGCACCGAGATCCTCTCGATCTGGAACCTGGCCGAGGAGATGGCCAAGCCCACGGTCTGCCAGATCCACGGCGGGGCGATCGGCGGGGCGCTGGAGCTGGCGCTGGCCTGCGACCTGCGGGTCGCGGCCGACGACGCGCTGCTCGGCCTGCCGGAGACGCGCGTGGGGCTGATCCCCGACGTGGGCGGCTCCTCGCGCCTGCCCGCCGTCGTGGGCCTGGGCCGGGCCAAGGAGATGATCATGACCTCCAAGCTCGTGACCGGCACCGAGGCGGAGCGCATCGGCCTGGTCAACCGCGTCGCGCCCGCCGCCGAGCTGGACGCGGTCACCCAGCAGCTCGTGGACGAGCTGCTGGCCTGCGCGCCGGTGGCGGTCGGCCACGCCAAGCGGGTCATGGACGCCTCGGCCCGCCCGGCGCTGGCCGCCACCCTGGAGCAGGAGGTCACCGTCCAGGAGCTGTGCGCCCGCAGCGAGGACTACGCCGAGGGCGCCCGCGCGCTGGCCGAGAAGCGCCAGCCCGAGTTCACCGGGCGCTAGCCCGGCTGGTCCCCGAACCCCGCGACCACGCCGATCAGGTGGCCCTCCGGGTCGGTGAACAGGCCGATGGTGCCGCCCATCGGGATGTCCATCGGGCCCATCGTCCGCGACCCGCCGAGCGACTCGGCCTGCTGCAGCGCGGCCTCGACGTCGTCGACGCCGACGTAGAACGTCTGGTAGGGCGGGGCGCCCTCCGGGCCGGTGCCGATGCCCCCGCCGATGCCGGTCTCCTTTGGGTTGACCATCCCGTAGTCCATGCCCTCGGGCTGGTCGTAGCTCCAGCCGAACATGTCGGCGTAGAAGCTGCGCAGGGCATTGCCGTCCTTCCCGATCACCTCGAACCACACGACTGGATTGGCCATCGCAATTCTCCTTTTCTCGGTCGGCTGACCCTACCGGTGCCCGAGTGCCGGCTACTTGATGTTCTGGCGCAGGAACGTCAGCTCGCGCGACACCTGGGACACCCACAGCGACCAGTCGTGTCCGGCCCCCGCGATCACCCGGTAGTCGTGCGGCACGCCCAGGCGCGTGAGCTCGCGGTCGAAGGCGGCGTTCTCGGCGGCGAACCGGTCGCCCGCGCCGACGTAGAACGACAGCGCCGGATGGCTCGCCCGCAGCGGCGGGTTCAGGCGCGAGGCGTAGTACATCGGCGAGTACGCGTGGCCCTCGGCCTTGTCCGGGTCGTGCACGCCCGGAGTGTTGGCGTTGAAGTACCCCGACCACGAGGCGGCCGCCGCGAAGGTGCCGCGGTTGTGTAGGGCGATGTTCGTCGCCCCGAAGCCTCCCATCGACATGCCCGCCACGGCACGGCCCTGCGGGCCGGGGGTCAGGCGGTACCAGCGGTCGGCGAAGGCCAGGACGTCCTGCGTGACGTAGGTCTCCCAGCGCTGGTCGGGCACCTTGGCCGAGTCGGCCCACTCGTTGTCGTCCGCCGGCTGCGCGCTGCCGGCGGGGAACACCGCGACGAAGGGTGCCACCCGGCGCGCGGCCACCAGGGCGTCCATCCGCGCCACGAAGCCCTCGGTGACGAAGTCCTCCGGCTGGCCGGGCACGCCGTGCAGGAACACGATCAGCGGGTAGCACCGGCCCGCGGCGCTCGAGTAGCCGGGCGGGAGGTAGACGACCGCGTGCTCCTTGCGCTGGAGCGCGTAGGACCAGAAGTTGCGCTTGACCACGGTGCCGTGGAGCGCCGCGGACGTGGCCGCGGGGTTCACGGGGCGCGGCGCGGCCCACACGACCGAGCTCGCCACGAGAGCGAGCATGCCGGCGACGACCGCGGCCCTGATCCAGTTGACCCTGCCCGACATCGGAGCAGGATTACAGGCCGACCTAAATCCGGTGTCGGAAATGCGCCCTTCACCCGAGCTAAAGGTCCAGGCGTCAGGGTGGGCCCATGGATGTCGCCCGGCGCCATCCACTTCGTCCAGCCCTTCTCTCCGCCTGGCGCTGGCTCGTCGGCGTGGCCGTGGCGCTGCCCGGAGTGCTCACCCTGATCTGGGCCGTGGGGCCCGAGGACGCGCCCTGGCACGGGCGCTGGGCGCTGCACGCCTACGGCGTCACCGACACCTTCCCCACCCTGCTCTCGGTGGTGGCCGGGATCGGCATGATCGTCCTCGCCCACGGGCTCGTGCGCGGCAAGCGCCGCGCGGCCGACGCCACCATCGCGATCCTGTGCACGGTGGCCGCCGTGCGGGTCGCGATCGAGATGGACGCGCTGGTGACAGTGGGGATCCTCGCCTTCGCCACGCTCCTGTACGCGACCCGGCCCGCCTTCGCGCGCGGCTCGCGCGCGAAGCCCGCGCTGCTGCCGGGCACCCTCGCCCTGGGCTCGGCCGTGGGCGCCTACATGGTCGCGACGGTCGCCGCCCTGGTCACGGACCAGGTCACGAGCCTGTCCGCCACCCTGGCCACGGACCTCACCGGCCGCTCCGAGCCCCAGACCCTGGCGGACAACGCGCCACTGGGCCTCGGCCTGGACGCCCTGCTGCTGGTGGGCGTGGCGGCCACGCTGTACCTCGTGCACGAGCTGCTGCGCCCGGCGCCGGCCGCGGACGGCCACACGCCCGAGGAGCACGAGCGCGCAGCTCAGATCGTCGCCCGGCACGGGACGGACTCGCTGGCGCCGTTCGCCCTGCGCGAGGACAAGGCCTACTTCTTCGCCCACGACGGGCTGGTGGCCTACCGGACCCTGCGCGAGACGGCGGTGGTGTCGGGGGACCCGATCGGCCCGCCGGGGACCGCGCCGCGGATCCTGGCCGACTTCGAGGACTTCGCCCACGAGCACGGGTGGGACGTCGTTGTGACCGCGGCCTCGGCGGAGCACCTGGCCGGTTACACGCACAGCGCCGGCATGCGCGCGCTGCACATCGGCAACGAGGCGATCGTCGATCCGCAGACCTTCACCCTGGAGGGCCGGCCGATCCGCAAGGTGCGCCAGTCCGTGCATCGGATCGAGCGCCATGGCTGGGCGATCGACGTCGTCCCCGACCAGGCCCTCGACACCACCACCCGCGAGGAGCTGGACGCCGTCGAGCACGCATGGCGCGCCGGGCGCTCCCGCATCCAGGGGTTCGCGATGACCCTGGGCCGGCTGTGGGGAGTCAGCGGCGACGTGGGCGGCATGTACGTGCTCGCGCGCGATGCGGACGGCGAGCTGCGCGCCTTCCTGCGCTTCCTGGAGTACCGGCGTGGCCTCTCCCTGGACGTGATGCGCCGGCTGGGCGACGAGCCCAACGGGCTCAACGAGGCGATGGTGGTCGCCGCGCTGGAGTTCGCGCGCAAGCGCGGGGACCGCGAGGTGAGCCTCAACTTCGCCGGGTTCGCCCACCTGATGGCGGCCGAGGCGGCGCTGAACCGCCGCCAGCGCCTGCTGGGCCGGCTGCTGCACCTGGCCCACGGGCGCTTCCAGCTCGAGCGCCTGGTCCGCTTCAACGACAAGTTCTTCCCCGCCTGGCAGCCGCGCCACCTGGTCTACGGGCGGCGCACCCATCTGCCGCTGGCGGCGCTGCGGGTGCTGCAGGCCGAGGCCTACCTGCGCCCGCCGCGCAGCCGCCCGCTCAGGGCCAGGTGGCGGGCGCACCACGGCGCCGCGACGAGCGCGTCCGCCCAGCCAGGAGCGACCCGGTGACCAGCAGGGCGACCGCGACCCAGTTCGCCGGCCGCTGGAGCTGGGCGGCCAGGTGCGAGGGCACGGGATCCGAGATGGCCGCGGCGTCCTCCGCCGCGCCCGCTCCGACCAGCAGCAGCCCCGAGACGAGGGCCACCGTCGCGGCCCGGGCTGCGCGGCCCAGGCGCGTGAGCCGGGCCAGCGCCAGGCCCGCGATGACGCCCGCGGGCAACCACGCGAGCACGACGCGCAGCAGCGGCTGGGCGTCCCCGCCCGCCAGCTGCTGGAGCGGCAGCGCGCCGCGGACGCGCGGGCCGGCGTCCAGCGCGCCCACGTCGCGCAGGAGGTACAGCCAGCCGGTCGCTCCCAGCACGGCCAGGATCACGACCAGCCCCGCCAGCGCTCCGGCGCCGCCGCGCCGCAGGAGATGAAGCGCGCCATGGCGGTCGCCGTGGCCGCGGCCTGGCTGGCGGTGGGTCTGTACGGGATCGAGACCTACGCCAGCCACTACTACACCTACCGGGGATTCCCGCCGCCGCACGACCCGCCGGGCGTCGCGAAGGGCCAGCTGAAGACCGTCAGGTTCTTCTCGCGGGCGCTGGGACAGGAGCGCAGGTACCTCATCTACCTTCCGCCACGCTATGCGCAGGACTCAGCACTCGGTAAACGCTACCCCGCCTTCTACGTGCTCCACGGTAGCCCCGGCTCGCCGGAGCTGTTCCTGAACGCCGGCAACCTGGGCGTGGACCTCGACACGCTGGTCGCCCGCCGCCGCGCCCGGCCGATGCTGGTGGTGTTCCCCAACGGCAGCGACGGCAGCTACCGCAGCGACACCGAGTGGGCCAACACCCCGCACGGGCGCTTCGAGGACTTCGTACTGGACGTGGTGCACAACGTCGACCGGCGGTTCCCCACCCGGGCCGACCGCCGCCACCGCGCGCTAGCGGGCAACTCCGAGGGCGCCTACGCGGCCGTCAACATCGCGCTGCACCACCTGAAGACGTTCGGCATCCTGGAGAGCTGGTCGGGGTACTTCTCCGTCCACGCCCAGGGGCCGTTCAAGCACGCGTCGCTCCTGGACCTGTACCGCAACAGCCCGGACCTCTACGTGCCCAACCTCCACGCCGACCTCCGCCGCCGCCCGGTCCACGCCTTCCTGTACACGGGGGATCGCGACCGCGACCGCCAGAAGGTCGCGGACTTCGCCCACCGGCTGGGCGCGGCCGGGGCCCGCGTGACCTTCGCGGTCTACAAGGGCCATCACTCGTGGAACCTGTGGCGGCGCGAGACCCCGCTGATGCTGCGGTTCGCGAGCGATAACTTCGGCCGCCGGTGAGCTCGATCGTCCTGGGCCTGGGGCTCGCGCTGGCGGCCTCCCTGGCGCTGAACGGATCCTTCCTCCTCCAGCACGCCGGCTCCGTCGACCGGCCGGCCATCACCCCGCGGCGCCCGGTCGCCACCTTCAAGAGCCTGCTGCGCTCGCGGCTGTGGGTCCTGGGCGCCGCGCTGGGCGTGGGGGGCTGGGCGCTGCACGTGGGCGCGCTGTCGCAGGCGCCGCTGTCGCTGGTCCAGGCGTTCGTGGCCGGCGGGCTGGTCCTGGCGGTGCCGCTGGCCACCCGCGTCCTGCACCACCACCTCGACCGGGCGGAGGCGGCGGCGGTGCTTCTCCTGGCCGGCTCGCTGGTGCTGCTGTCGGTGGGACTCGGCCACCCGCCGTCGCACCCGGACTACGACCCCGCCGTGCTGGGCGGCTACCTGGCGGGGGCGGCCGGCGCGGCCGCGCTGCTGGCGCTGGCCGCCGGAGGCGAGGCGCGGCCGTCGGCCCTGGGGCTGGCGGGCGGCCTGCTGTACGGCGCGGCGGACGTGGCGATCAAGGCGCTGACCTCGCTCGCCCACAGCGGCGGGGCGGGCGCGGTGCTGCGCTCGCCCTGGCTCGCCGCCGCGGCGGTCTGCACGCTCGGCGCGTTCTTCGCGTTCCAGATGGGGCTGCAGACGGGGCGCGCGGTCACGGTGATCGCGCTCATGACCGCCGGCACCAACGTGGTCTCGATCCTCGGCGGGCTGCTCGTGTACGCCGACCCGCTCGGGCGGACGCCAGCGCTCCAGGCGCTCCACATCGCCGGCTTCGCGCTGGTGCTGGTGTCGGCGTGGCTGCTGGCGCCACTGCAGGCCGCCATCTCGGCGCCGGAGGAGGAGCCGGGCTAGGGCGTCGCTAGGGCCGAGCTAGGGCACGGGCCCGGCTGAACCACGGGCATCGAGGGAGTGAGGCTCGGGGCCAAAATCTCGGGCACCGTCCTACTTAGAGCTCGGATACCGACCTCTAGGCAGGACACTGGACCGCCGACCCCGCCTGAACCCGCCCCCTCGATGCTGCTGTTCAGAGCCCTGGACGCGACTCGCGCCCGTCGAACTCCGCCGCGATCCCGGCCGCGATCCGGGTGCAGTGCTCGACGCACTCCCAGTCCACGCGGTCGGGCGTGTCGGTGGGGAGGTGCCAGTTGGTGTAGATGCCGTCCGGCCCGACGGACAGCAGGGACAGCGCCGGGAGCCCGGCGAAGCGGGCGAGGATCGCATCGGTCCAGGCGCCCACCCGCCAGCGCTGCGGCGCCGGGACGCCGGCGCGGGCCGCGCCCGCCTCGGCCAGTGCGAGGTCCTCCTCGCGGTAGCGGTGCTCGAGCAGCGTCGCCTCGCCGGAAGCGACCAGCGGCGTGCCCGACCCCAGCGTGTCCAGCGACAGCACCAGGGTCCGCGCCGGGTCCAGCCCCGCGCCGGCTCCGCGCAGGAACGCGGCCATCCCGCCCATCCCGGACTCCTCGCAGCCGGTGCCGACCAGCAGCACGTCGGTGCGGGGCAGCGGCTCGGCGATGAGCCGGCGCGCCAGGGCCAGCTGAGCAGCCACCCCGGTGGCGTTGTCGTTGGCGCCGGGGACGGTGGGGCTGGTGACCAGGTCGGCGTAGGCGGCGAGCGACAGGGCCAGCAGCGCTGCGCCCAGCCGCCGCAGCCCGGGGAGCGCGGCCAGCACCAGCGCCACCCCGACCAGCCCCATCCGCGGCGCCATGACGCCGGGCCCGCCGCCCATCCGCACCAGCCGCGGGCGCCAGCCGACGCCGGTGCGCGCCGCGTCGTGGTGGGCCACCAGGACCAGCGTCCGGCGGGCATCTCCGGCGGCGGGAATGCGCGCCAGCACGTTCGTCCCTTCCCCCGCGGGCAGCAGGCGGCGGACCCACTGTCGCCGGCCGCTGACCTCCAGCTCCAGCGAGGCCAGCGTGGCCAGGGCGGCGGCCGAGCCGAGGATGCCTCCGCGCCGCGCGGCCAGCAGACCGGCGGCCAGGTGCAGCCCGTGAGCCCAGGCGTAGGAGGACTGGTAGCGGAAGGGCTCCAGCCGCACCTCGGACGCGCCGCACGCGCGCAGGCGCTCGACCAGCCACTCGCCCGAACGCCGCTCGCCCGGGGCGGCCGAGCCGCGGGTCATGTCCGCTAGCGCCTCGACGTCGGCGCGCAGCGCGTCCGCGCTCAAGCGGAGTGCCAGTCGACCGGGCCGGCGGTGAGCACGTGCGAGCCTAGCGGGCGGCCCAGGACGCGCTGCGCGGCGCGCGCGGCCTCCAGCAGCGCCTCCAGCGAGATCCCGGTCTCCACGCCCATCTCGTGCAGCATGGAGACCAGGTCCTCCGTGGCGATGTTGCCGGTGGCGCCCGCGGGCACCGGGCACCCGCCCAGCTCGCCGAAGCTCGACTCGAACGACTCCACGCCGGCCTCCAGGGCGGCGAGCACATTCGCCAGCCCCTGCCCGCGCGTGTTGTGGAAGTGCGCGGTCAGCTCCACGTCCGGCAGGGCCTCGAAGGCCGCGGCGAAGAACTCCCGTACCTGGCGCGGGTTCGCCATCCCCGTGGTGTCGCCGAAGCCGATCTCCTGCGCCCCCGCCGCCACCAGGCGCCGGGCGATCTCGAACACCCGCTCCGGCGGCACGTGCCCCTCGTAGGGGCAGCCGAAGGACACCGAGAGCACGCCCTCACAGCGCAGGCCCGCCTCGCGCGCGCGCCGGAGGACCGCCTCCAGCCCGGTCAGCGACTCCTCTATCGAGCGGTTCACGTTCTTGCGGTTGTGGGTCTCGCTGGCCGACAGGAAGCAGTTGACCTCGTGGAAGCGCTCGCGCAACTCCAGCGCGCGGTCCAGCCCCCGCTCGTTGGGGATCAGCACCGACAGGGACACGTCCTCGGGCACCGAGATCGCCTCCAGCACCTGCGGCCCGTCCGCCAGCTGCGGGATCACGTCGGGGCGCACGAAGCTCGTGACCTCCAGGCGCCGCAGCCCGGTCCGCCCCAGGGCGTCGATCAGCGCCACCTTGTCCGGCGTGGCGATGACCTCGGGCTCGTTCTGGAACCCGTCGCGGGGGCCGACCTCGCGGATGCGAACCGATGCGGGAGCGTCGCCCATGGAGGCGAAGCATAGGATCCGCGCCATGGCCGACTACGAGACAGTCAACGTCCATCGCCGCGACGGGGCCGCGACGATCGAGCTCAACCGCCCCGACCGGCTGAACGCCTGGAACGGGCAGTTCGGCCAGGACCTGCTCGCCGCGGTGCAGGAGGTGGCCGGCGACGACTCCGTCCGTGCCGTCCTCGTCACCGGGGCGGGACGCGGGTTCTCGTCGGGCGCCGACCTCAAGGACATGGGCGAGGACGACCCCAAGACCCCCGAGGGCCGCCCGGACGTCTACAAGGTGCTGACCGAGCGCTACCACCCGATCATCACCGGGATCCGCCACATGCCCAAGCCCGTCGTGGCCGCGGTCAACGGCCCGGCGGTGGGCATCGGCTGCTCGCTGGCCCTGGCCTGCGACCTGGTGGTGGCGAAGCCCTCGGCCTACTTCCTGCTGGCGTTCGTGAACATCGGCCTGGTCCCCGACGGCGGGTCGTCGGTCTTCATCCCCGCGCGCGTGGGACACACGCGGGCGTACGAGATGGCCCTGCTGGGCGACCGGGTGGACGCCGAGACCGCCGAGCGCTGGGGCCTCATCAACCGCGTCTACGGCGAGGACGAGTTCGACGCGCGGGTGGCCGAGCTGGTCGACCGCCTGGCCGCCGGGCCGACCCGCTCCTACGCGGGCAGCAAGCGCCAGCTGAACAACCGCCTGTACTGGGGACTGGACGAGCAGCTCGAGCTGGAGGCGCAGATCCAGCGCGAGATGGCCGGGTCCGACGACTTCCTCGAGGGCGTCATGGCCTTCGCCCAGAAGCGCGAGGCGAAGTTCGCGGGAGCCTGACCGCAGCACCCTGGCGCCACACGGATAGAATCGCGCGCGCCTTGGGTCCCGCCCCGTCCACACCAAGTCGTCGCCGGCTGTTCGCGGTCGCCCTTCTGGTCGTCGTGGCCGCGCTGCTCGCGCTGGCGCCCGCGGCCCTGGCCGGCGCTCTCACCCCGGAATCGGGCGGCGGGTCGCGCAACGCCGAGGAGATCAAGACACTCTTCACCTACGTCCTCTACGTCGCCGCCGTGGTGTTCTTCGGCGTGGAGGGGGCGCTGCTCTACTCGCTGCTGCGCTTCCGCAAGCGCAAGCGGGACAAGGGCGCGGTGGCCGCGCAGATCCGCGGCAACACCAGCCTCGAGATCGGGTGGACGGTCGGCGCCGCTTTAGTCCTTGTCGTCCTGACCGTGGTGACCTTCATCAAGCTTCCGAGCATCAAGAACCCCGCGCCCTCGGGCCCGGGCGGCATCACCGCGAGCGGCGGCCCGCTGTACGCGACCATCGACCAGCCCTCGCCGCCCGGCGGCAAGGGGCTGACGATCCAGGTCAACGGCCAGCAGTACGTCTGGCGCTACCTCTATCCCAACCAGGCGTACTCCTACGAGGAGATGGTCGTCCCCACCGACACCACGGTGATCCTGGAGCTGCACGCCCAGGACGTGATCCACTCCTGGTGGATCCCGAAGCTGGGCGGCAAGATGGACGCCACCCCCGGCTACACGAACAAGACCTGGTTCAAGATCACCACGCCCGGGGTCTACCCCGGCCAGTGCGCCGAGCTGTGCGGCCGCGGCCACGCGGAGATGCTGGCCAAGGTGCGCGCGGTCTCGCCCACCGAGTACGAGCAGTGGGTCAACCGCCAGAAGCGACTCATCGACGAGGCCAACCAGGCCGCCGCCAAGCAACGCCAGACGCTCTCACCCGTCTCCCAGTAAGGAACCATGGCCGCCACCGAAACCGCCCTCCGCGCCCTGCCCCGCCCCCAGATCGTCGCCCACGAGGTCAAGCCCGAGGCCCGCGGCTGGACCAGCTGGTTCACCACGGTCGACCACAAGCGGATCGGGATCCTCTACATGGTCACCGCCTTCGTCTTCTTCCTGGTGGGCGGGGCCGAGGCGCTGATGATGCGCCTGCAGCTCGGGACGCCGGAGAACACGTTCCTGGAGCCCGCGACCTACAACTCGCTGCTGACCATGCACGGGACCACGATGGTGTTCCTGTTCGTGGTCCCGATGATGGCGGGCTTCGCCAACTACTTCGTGCCGCTGCAGATCGGCGCGCGCGACATGGCCTTCCCCCGCCTCAACGCGCTGTCCTACTGGCTGTTCCTGATGGGCGGGATCGTGTTCTACGCCTCGCTGTTCTACTCGCCGCCCGAGGCGGGCTGGACGATGTACACGCCGCTGTCGGCCTCGCAGTACTCGCCCGACGGCGGGCCGGACGCGTGGATCTACCTCGTCCACCTCACCGGCCTGTCGTCGCTGCTGGGGGCGGTCAACCTCTACGTGACGATCGCCAACATGCGCGCGCCGGGCATGGGCTGGTCTCGCCTCCCCCTGTTCTGCTGGACGATCCTGACCTTCGCGATCCTGCTCATCCTGGCGCTGCCCAGCGTGGCCACGGCGGCGACGCTGCTGCTCACGGACCGGCACTTCGGGACCCACTTCTTCGACCCGACCCAGGGGGGGTCACCGCTGCTCTGGCAGCACCTCTTCTGGTTCTTCGGCCACCCCGAGGTCTACATCATGATCCTGCCCGGGTTCGGGATGATCAGCGAGATCCTGCCCGTGTTCGCGCGCAAGCCGATCTTCGGCTACAAGGCGATCGTCGTCTCCACGGTCTCGATCGCCTTCCTGTCGCTGCTGGTGTGGGCGCACCACATGTTCACCACGCCCATCTCCACCGTGGTGCTGGCGTTCTTCTTCCTGTCCTCGGTGATCATCGCCGTCCCCACGGGGGTGAAGGTCTTCAACTGGATCGCCACGCTGTGGCGCGGGACGATCGTGATGAAGACCCCTATCTACTTCGCCGCCGGGTTCATCGCCTTCTTCACGCTGGGCGGCATCTCCGGCGTGATCCTGGCCATCTTCCCGCTGGACTGGCAGCTGCACGACACCTACTTCGTGGTCGCCCACTTCCACTACGTGCTGGTGGCCGGCGCGGTCAACGCGATCCTGGCCGGCATCTACTACTGGTTCCCCAAGATCACCGGCCGGATGCTGAACGAGGGGCTGGGCAAGCTCTCCTTCTGGCTGACCTTCATCGGCTTCAACGTCACGTTCCTGGTCCAGCACTCGCTGGGCATGGACGGGATGGTGCGCCGGATCTACGAGTACCAGGCCTCCACCGGCTGGCACACGCTGAACCTGATCTCCACGATCGGCTCGTTCATCCTGGGCCTGGGCGTGCTGGTGACCGTGGCCAACGTGCTGCGCTCGCTCAAGAAGGGCGCCGTGGCCGGGCCCGACCC
Source organism: Solirubrobacteraceae bacterium (assembly GCA_033855845.1). Taxonomy (GTDB): domain Bacteria; phylum Actinomycetota; class Thermoleophilia; order Solirubrobacterales; family Solirubrobacteraceae; genus AC-38. Next base: position 1,198 of record JAWVFR010000074.1, on the reverse strand, counting down.
GTGGAAGGGCAACACGCTGGAGTGGTTCACCGAGTCGCCGCCGCCGCCCAACAACTTCGACACCATCCCCTACGTGCGCTCCGTGGAGCCCATGAAGGACATCCGCCGCCAGATCGAGCGCGACACCGGAACCCGTCAGAAGGAGTCGGAGCTGACCTACGAGGAAGCCGAGCCGGTCTGATGGAGGCCTCGCGCGCAGCGACGATCTCTCCCCTCGCGGGCGTCCGGCAGGTCGCGGCGGACTACGTCACGCTGACCAAGCCCAAGGTCCAGTCGCTGCTGCTGCTGACCACCGTGGCCTCGATGTACGTGGCCGGCGACCCGTCGGTGCAGCTGGTGGCGCTCACCTGCCTGGGCGGCTACCTCAGCGCCGGGGGCGCCGGGGCGGTCAACCACTTCTACGACCGCGACATCGACGCCCGGATGGCGCGCACCGCCGACCGCCCCGTGCCCGCGGGCCGGGTGGCCCCGCATGCCGCCCTCGCCTTCGGGCTGGTCCTGGGCGCGCTGGCCTTCGTGGAGCTGGCCGTCTTCGTGAACCTGCTGGCCGCCTGCCTGTCGCTGGCCGGCTTCGCCGGCTACGTGGGCGTGTACACGATCTGGCTCAAGCGCTCCACGCCGCAGAACATCGTGATCGGGGGCGCCGCCGGCGCCGTGCCGCCCCTGGTGGGCTGGGCCGCCGCCACCGGCGGGCTGGACTGGACCGCGCTGTACCTGTTCGCGATCGTCTTCTACTGGACCCCGCCGCACTTCTGGGCGCTGTCCCTGCTGATGAAGGACGAGTACGCGAAGGTGGGCGTCCCCATGCTCCCGGTGGTGCGCGGGGAGCGTGAGACCCGCCGCCAGATCCTGCTCTACTCGCTGCTGCTGTACGCGGTCAGCCAGCTGCCGTTCTGCGCCGGCGGCTTCGGGACCACGTACCTGGTCTGCTCGATGTCCCTCGGCGCGGCCTTCATCGCCGGGGCCGTGCGCCTGTACCGCCGCGCCGACCGCCGCTCGGCCCTGCGCCTCTACCTCTTCTCGTTGCTGTACCTCGCCCTGCTGTTCGGCGCCATGGTGCTCGACGCCCAGCTCTAGACGGAGGACTCCCCATGGACCGCAACCTCGCCCGCAAGAACGTCCGCACCGGCCTCATCGTCGGCGCCCTGTCCCTGCTCATGTTCGGCCTGTCCTTCGTGGCCGCCGCGATCTACGTCTC
>JAWVFR010000073.1:0-56257 GCA_033855845.1 Solirubrobacteraceae bacterium | reverse complement strand
ACCAACGCCGGCCGCACCGTCGCGCTCATCGAGGCGCGCGACCGCGTCGGCGGACGCGTCCAGACCCTCCCCGGCCCCGGGCGGGTGTGGTTCGACGTCGGCGGCCAGTGGCTCGGGCCGACGCAGGACCGCATGTTCGCCCTCGCGCGCGAGTACGGGATCGGGACTTTCAAGACCTACAACGACGGCGAGAACGTCTACTACCGCGCGGGCGGGACGCCGAAGCTCCAGCGCTACGCCACCAGCGGGCCGCTCGGGCCGATCCCGCCCGAGGCGCCGGGAGCCGCTGAGGCCGGGGCCGCCATCGTCGCGCTCAATGACATGGCCCAGCGCGTCCCGCGCGACGCGCCCTGGAACGCCGCCCAGGCGCGCGAGTGGGACAGCCAGAACTTCGAGGCCTTCAAGAACGCCAACGCCGCCTCCCCCGGCGGGCGCTTCCTGCTCGACGTCGGCATCGAGGCCGTCTTCGCCCAGGAGCCGCGCGACGTCTCACTGCTCTACGCCCTCTTCTACATCGCCTCGGCCGGCAACGAGGACACGCCCGGCGACTTCAACCGCCTGCTCAACACCGGCGGCGGCGCCCAGGAGTCGCGCTTCGTTGGCGGTGCGCAGACGCTGGCCAAGGCGATCGCGTCCCGGCTCGGCAGCCGGGTCGTGCTCAACGCTCCCGTACGGCGGATCTCCCAAGCGAACAACGCGACGACGGTCCACGCCGACGGGATCGACGTCCTCGCCCATCGCGTCATCGTCGCGATGGCCCCGCCGCTGACCGGGCGCATCGAGTACGACCCGCCGGTCCCCGGCCTGCGCGATCAGCTCACGCAGCGCTTCCCGATGGGCAACGTCATCAAGATCCAGGCGGTCTACGACCGGCCGTTCTGGCGCGCCGACGGACTCACCGGCCAGGCCGTGGGCGACGCGGACCCGGTCCGGATCACCTTCGACAACTCACCGCCCGACGGGTCAGCCGGAGTGATGCTGGGCTTCATCGAGGGTGAGCTGGCGCGCCAGTGGAGCCAGCGCTCGCCTGCCGACCGTCGCGCCGCCGTGATCGAGAGCTTCGCCGCGTACTTCGGGCCCCAGGCCCGCCAGGTGCGCGAGTACGTGGAGCGCGACTGGTCGGGCGAGCTGTGGTCGCGCGGGTGCTACGCCGGCTCCACGCCGCCCGGCGTCCTGCTCGACTACGGGCCCTTCCTGCGCCGCCCGGTCGACCGGATCCACTGGGCGGGGACCGAGACGGCCACCATCTGGACCGGCTACATGGAGGGCGCCGTGCGCTCGGGGGAGCGCGCCGCCCGCGAGGTGCTCGCGCTGCTGCCCGCGGGCGCTCCGAGCGTGCCCGCCAAGCGCCGGGCCGACGGTCGCCTGCGCCGCACCGAGCACGTCCGCCCGTGAGGCGCGCGGCGGCGATCGCGGTCGTGGCGTGCGGGCTCCTCGCAGCCCCGCCCGCCGCGGCGCAGATCGAGGTCCACGGCCACCGCGGCGGGAGCTACGCCGACGGCGTCCCGTCCTACCCGGAGAACACCCTGCCCGCGTTCGAGCACGCGGCCGGCCAGGGCTTCGTCCTGGAGCTCGACGTCAAGCTGACCAAGGACCGCATCCCGGTCGTCATCCACGACGACACCTGGGATCGCACGACCACCTGCGCCGGGCCGATCAACTCCCTGACGGCCGCGCAGGCCCGGTCCCAGTGCCGGGTCGACGTCCTGGGGTCGCCCGGCAACGCGACCGGCCTTCCCAGCGCGCCCGCCGGCGGGGACGTGCGCGCCCCGCTGCTCTCCGAGGTCCTTGCCCTGGCCCGCGACCGCGGCGCGCGCATCAACCTCGAGATCAAGAACCTGCCGACGGACAACGACTTCGATCCCGCGCCCCTGCCCGCGTACGCGCAGACGATCCTGGACGCGGTCGACGCCGCCCGCATCCCCCGCTCGCAGGTCCTGATCCAGAGCTTCGTGCCGACCAATCTCGACGTCGCCGAGCAGCGCGGCTTCGACACCTCGCTGCTGACGCTCGCGCAGGCCAACTCCGGCGGCCCGGAGTTCGCGCGGTCGCGCGGGTACGAGTGGGTCTCGCCCGCCTGGCCGGTGGACCAGGCCTTCGTCTCCAAGGCCCACGGCCTGGGCCTGCGCGTCGTGCCCTACACCGTCGACCGCGAGGCCGACCTGCGCGCCGCGGCGGCGGTCGGCGTCGACGACATCATCTCCGACGATCCCGTCCACTCCGCGCGGGTCCTGGCGCCGCTGGAGCCCCCGGCGCCGTCCATCCCGCCGCCGCCCGACGCCGGCGCGTGCGAGCTGACGCGCGCCCGGCGCACGCTCCCCACGGTCAAGAGCTTCGACCCGCGACCGGGCGCTCCGCGCGTGTTCGCGATGCAGTTCAAGCAGAACGTGCGCAACGTGGTCACCTATGCGGCCTTCCGGACGAAGATCGAGTGCGCGCTGCAGGAGTTCGTCTTGCCCCACCTGGCCCGCGGGCGGCCGAACGTCGTCGCGTTCAACGAGGACATCGGGCTGATGACCATCGCCACCGGCTCGCGCGGGCAGCCGGCCCGCCAGGCGTTCGCCGAGCCGCGCGACGCGCCCAGCTGCCAGAGCTCCGCGGCCCAGCCCTGCGGGGCGCTGGGCGCGCTGGCAGTGGTCAAGACCGCGTACTCCCGCGAGGTCGCGGCCTACCAGGCGCGCTTTCCCGCGATGAACGCGGTCAGCGGCGCCTTCGTCGCCACCACGGACACGTTCGTGCGCGGATGGATGCAGACGTTCTCCGACATGGCGCGCCGCTACGGGATCTACATCCTGGGCTCCAACAACCAGCCGCTGTTCCGCGAGTCCACCGACCCCGCGGACATCGCCGCCTTCGCCGATCCCGACCTGTCGCGCCCACCGAGTTCGGTGTTCGTCGCCACCTCGCCGCAGGTCTACAACGAGGTCTTCATGTGGGGCCCGACCGACGTGCGGCGCTTCGGCCCGCGGCCGCTGCGCAACGTGGTCGCGCGCAACAAGAAGGTCCCGGTCACGCCGATCGAGGAGACGATCGACATCACGCCGGGGCCGCGGACCGGGCCCGACGCGGTCCAGAACGTCGCTCCCTACGCGCTGCCCGGCACCCAGGCGCGCATCGCCTTCGCCACCAGCCTCCCGGCGTTCGTCTACGGCAGGCCGGCGGCGGGCGCCGACCCGTGCTCCGACGTCGGGCGCTTCTACATGCGCTGCCTGGACCGCCTCGGGACCAACGTGGTCATGCAGGACGAGGCCAACCCCGGGCCGTGGGCGGCGTATGCCGCGGGCGACAACAACGCCTGGCAGCCGATGAGCTGGATGACCTCCACCTGGCGCGCGGTGACCGAGAGCAGTGTGCGCTTCTCCTACAACGTCACGCCGCACATGGTCGGAAACCTCGCCGACCTGCCCTTCGACGGGCAGACAGCGATCACCCAGCGCGGCCTGCGCACCGGGCCGGCCTGCCACTACGTCGGCAACGGGCGCTTCATCCCGGGGACCGATCCCGAGCGCTTCGACATCGGGGGCGAGCCCCTGGCGGTGCGCCCGTTCGCGGGTCCCAAGACGGAGTTCCTGGCCCTCGTTCCGTGGGTGATGCCCGACGGCCCGCGCGCCGAGCTCCAGCGGATGGCGGCGGACCTCTCGCCCGACGGCAACGGCGCTCTGGAGAACGACTATCTGGAGACGGCGATCGCCGCCGACCTGCCGTTCCCGCCGCGCGCGCGGCGCGGCTCCTGCAACACGGCGGCGGCCACGGCGGCGCGGCAGGCGACGATGCGGCTGGTCAGCGTTCGCCGGCGGGTGTGGGCGGGACGGGCGATCCGCCTGCGCTTCCGGGCCGTCGTCGGGTACGGCCGGGCCTCGCGGCCGATCTCGAGGTCTCTGATCGGCGTCGGCGCGCGCCGGGTGCGGACGAACCGCCGCGGCTTCGCCACCATGGTCGTCCGCTTCGCGCGGCCGGGGCGGGTTGTCGTCCGGGCGTCACACCCCGGCCTGCGCGGCGCCCGCTGGACGATTCGCGTGCTGCCCGCGCGGTAGGCACCTGAAAGCGACCGTTGCGAGCCGGTTTCGCCCGCCTCCCGCGTGGGAGACCACCACGGCGTGTTCGTCTTCTTCTCCAATCGCCTCGGCTGCGGCGGGTCGCTGCTGGTGTCGGCCGTCGTCACGGCGGTGCTGCTCCTCGTCACCGGCGTGATTCGTCTCAACTGACCCCGGTTCCCCGTTGCCGTCCGGGCCGGTGCTCGGTACCTACAAGCTGTACTCCTTCGCCGCGGACTTCACGCCGTCCGTGCGCGCGGCGATCGCCCGCGGCTGAGCGGTTCGTCTAGCGCGGCGGAGGCCTGCGGGCGTGGACCCGCAGCTCGATGGCGGCCGCGGGGACCAGCAGCATCGTCAGGCCCGAGCGCGGTTCGCGCGGGGAGGGGCGGTGCTCGCGCAGCACGACCGCCGACCAGTGCCGCCCGGCGTCCAGGTCGGGCGCCAGGTCCGCGGCGATCTCGCGCGGCACCCAGCCGACCTGCCCGCCTGCGGCGGCGTGCACCGCGATCGCGTGGGGGTCATGGGGGTTCTCCGGGTCGCGGCGCAGCTCCAGCGGGCGGCCCGGCTCCACCGCCTCGGAGGCCAGGACGTTCCCATGGTGGCGGGCCGCCCCGGCCACGCCGGCCACGCGCCAGCCCCGCGAAAGCACCTCGGGGGACTCGCGCCCCAGGTAGCGCCCGGAGTCGGCGTCGACCAGCTGGTAGCCCGCCAGCCACACGGCTCCGCCGTCGTCGGGATACCAGTAGCGCTCCTCGAAGGTGACATCGATCATCCACTCGACGGTACATTGCGGTGGGTGGCACCGTGCTTGAGCGCAGCGCCGCTCGGTTTCGTAGGAGGCGGGGCGCCGCTCCAGGACGGGTTCGGTGCCGGGACCTCGTGGACTCCCCCAGAAGGAGTGGCATGCCGGGTTTCGACTTCCGCCGCCGCGTGGGCGGCGGTTCGCCGACCGTGCGGACGTACCCCGGCAAGGACGCCGAGACCGTCACGACGGGCGACCTCCTCTGCCTGACCGCGGGCGCGGTGGTGCCCGCGACGACCGGGTCCGGCGACCTGCTCGGCGCCGCGGTGGCCACCTCGAACGGGAGCCCTGAGAAGACGTTCGTCGACGTCATCGTGGACGCCGACGCGGTCTACGCCGTGACCGACGGCTTCGACCGGGCCCAGGGCGACAGCCTCGACCTCACCGGCGTCACCGGGGCCCAGGGCGTCGCCGGCGGCGTGAACGGCGACCTGCTCGTGGTCGCGCTGTCCGCGGTCGCCGACGAGACGCTGGTCCGCGTCGCCCCCGGCCGCCACGCGGACGACAGCCCCTCCAGCGGCGCGCTGAACGCCGCGCTGGCCCGCGCCGCCGTGCGCGTCTACCGCGACTACGTGGGCCGGGGCCCGACCAAGGCCCAGGCCTTCTTCCGCGGCAACGTGGTCGTGGTGCTGATGCACGACGTGATGACCACGGCCGAGCGCAGCCTGGCCACGGGCGGACGCAGCGAGGTGGTCCTGGACATGCGTCGCCAGCTGGGCCGCGCGCTGCGCCCGGACCTCGTGGCCGCGGTCGAGCGGCTCACCGGCTGCCGGGTGACGGCGTCGATGGGCGCCAGCCACGTCGATCCCGACCTGGCGGCGGAGGTGTTCGTGCTGGATCGCGACGTCCCCACGCGACGCCCGCCCGGCCCGGCGGGCTAGCGCTCAGGTCTCGACCCAGAACGAGGCGACCGCGCCGTCGCGCAGCTCGAACACGGCCGAGCCCGGCAGCTCATCGCGGTGGACCAGCACGCGCACCGGCGCCGTCACGCGGGTGACGCCGTCCCCGTCCTCGGTCGTCTCGTGCCCGCGGCGGACCAGGAGCACGTCGGCCTCCACCGCGGCGTCCAGAAGATGCTGCAACTCGCCGGCGCCGCTCAGGGCGGTGCCCTGCTGGGTGCGCAGCTGGACGTCGTCGGACACCAGCGCGCGCAGCGCTTCAACATCGCGCGCGTCGAGAGCCTCGGTGAAGAGGCGGGTCAGCTGCACGGCGCGGTCCATCGTTCGGTCGAGTAGGCCGGCGCAGGCCCGCGCCAAGGATGTCAGGCTACGAGTCGCGTTCACGAACAGGGGGCAAGGCGCGATGAGTGGGGAGATCTCGAGGCGAAGGCTGCTGCGCGACGCGGCGGCCGGCGCGGCGGCGGTGGGCATGGGCGGCGCGCTGGCCGGGGAGGCCGGTGCGATGACCAAGCGGCGCCCGCGGGTCCCGGCCGCGCGGCGCGGCAAGCGCGTCGCGGTGCTGGGCGGCGGCATGGCCGGCCTGGCCGCCGCGCACGAGCTGCGCGAGCGCGGCTTCTACGTCGACGTCTACGAGCGCAAGGCGCTGGGCGGCAAGGCCCGCAGCATCCCCGTGGCCCGCACCGCCGGGGGCGGTCGCCGTCCGCTGCCCGGCGAGCACGGGTTCCGCTTCTTCCCCGGCTTCTACCACCACGTCCCGGACACGATGCGCCGCATCCCCTTCGCGTCCAACCGCAACGGCGTGTGGGACAACCTGGTGGACGCGAACGAGACCAAGTCGCCGCGCACCAACGGGCGCGCGGACGGCACGGTGTTCGGGGTCGCCCCCGACCCCAACGAGGCGCGCACCCCGGACGGCATGCGCCGGATCCTCATGGAGGCGGTCGGCGCCCACGGTCTGCCCCCGCACGAGAGCGCCTACTTCGTCGAGCGATTGATGGTGTTCCTCTCCAGCTGCGACGCGCGACGCTTCGGCCAGTGGGAGCACGTCAGCTGGTGGGACTACATCAAGGCCGAGGGCAAGTCCGAGGAGTACCAGCGGGTTCTGGCCCGCGGGCTCACACGGGCGGTGGTGGCGGCCAAGGAGCGCCTGGCCAGCACCCGCACGATCGGGAACATGGCCGAGGCCTTCCTCTACAACTTCCAGAGCCGGGGCAACGACGGCGCGCCCGACCGGGTGCTCAACCTGCCCACCAACGAGGCCTGGATCGATCCGTGGGTCGGCCTGCTGACCAAGCTCGGCGTGCGCTTCCACCTGGGGCAGTCGGTGGAGGCGCTCGACGTCCGCCACGGGCGCGTCGTCGGGGCGCGCACCGTGGACGCGCGCGGACGGCGCAACACGATCGAGGCCGACTGGTTCGTGTGCGCGATGCCGGCGGAGCGCGCGCGGCGCCTGTGGTCGCGGGGGGTGCTGGCGCGCGACCCGAGCCTCAAGCAGATGGACGACCTGTTCGTGGACTGGATGAACGGCATCCAGTTCTATCTGCGCAAGCCGCTGAACATCGTCCGCGGGCACATGACGTTCATCGACGCCCCGTGGGCGCTGACCGCGCTGACGCAGGGCCAGTTCTGGCCGGCGCGGAAGTTCACGCGCGACTACGGGGACGGGACCGTCGTGGACTCCTTCTCCGTCGACGTCTCCGACTGGGACACGCCGGGGATCGTGTACCGCAAGCCCGCGAAGCGCTGCACGCGCCCACAGGTGGCCAAGGAGGTGCTGGAGCAGATCAAGGCGCACCTCAACGACAACGGGGCCGACGTCCTGACCGACGACATGATCCACTCCTGGCACCTGGACCCGGCCATCGCCTGGTCGCGGCGCCTGGGGCGCAACACCAACGACGAGCCGCTGCTGGTCAACACGATCGGGACGTGGGACAAGCGCCCGACCTCGCGGACGAAGATCCCCAACCTGTTCCTGGCCGGGGACTACGTCCAGACCAACGTCGACCTGGCCACGATGGAGGGGGCGAACGAGTCGGGCCGCTCCGCGGTCAACGCGCTGCTGGAGGCGTCGGGCTCCAAGGCCAAGCCGGTGACGATGTACAAGCTCTACGTGCCCCCGGAGTTCGAGGGGTCCAAGCAGGCGGACGCGGAGCTGTACCGGCGCGGGCAGCCGAACGCCCTCGATCTGCCCTCGTGACGCGGGCCGCCACGGCCGAGCGCGTCGACGCGGTCGTGGTGGGCGCCCGGCCCGCCGGGTCGGCCACCGCGACCGCGCTGGCCCGCGCGGGGCGCCGGGTCGTGTGCCTGGACCGCGCGCGCTTTCCCTCCGACACGCTCTCCACCCACCTGCTGTTCGCGGGCGGGGTGGTGGAGCTGGCGCGGCTGGGCGCGCTGGACCGGGTGCGAGCGGTGGGCGCCCCGCCGCTGCCGGTGGCCTTCATGGCGGGCGCGGGCGTCGAGGTGCGCTCGCGCTACACGCCGGTGGAGGGGATCGACTACGGGCTGTGCGTCCGGCGGACCGGGCTGGACGCGGCGCTGGTGGAGACCGCCCGGGCGGCGGGCGTGGAGGTGCGGGAGCGGGCGAAGGTGCGCGAGCTGGTGCACGACTCGGGGCGCGCGGCGGGCGTCCGGTGGGTCGATGCCGACGGTGCGGAGCATGAGCTTCGCGCCCCGCTCGTGATCGGCGCGGACGGGCGCCGGTCCCTGATCGCCAGGTCGGTCGGCGCCGAGCGACCGTACCGCTCCAATCGCAACGGAAGGGCCTGCTTCTATTCCTATCTGGAGGATCCGCGTCACGAGTGGCGCACGACCGCCGCGCAGTGGCGCGAGGGCCGCGAGCTGGGCACCGCCTTCCCCTGCGACGGCGGTCTGGTGATGGTCCTGCTGATGCCCCCGCTGCAGGACGGCGAGCGGCTCCGGGCCGACCTCGACGCCGGCTGGGAGCGCACGGTGGCGGCGCTGCCCGGCCTGCGCGAGCGCCTGGAGGGCTGCACCCGCGTGGCCAAGGTCCGCTCCGCGCTGGACACCACGTCGTACTTCCGCCGCTCCTCCGGCCCGGGCTGGGCGCTGCCCGGGGACGCCGGCCACTTCAAGGACCCGGTCACCGCTCAGGGCATCCGCGACGCGCTGCGCTTCGGGCGGCTGCTGGGGGAGGCGACCGCCCCGGTCCTCGACGACCCGGCCGCGCTGGACCGCGCCACCGGCGCCTGGGAGCGCCGGCGCGAGCGCGAGTGCCTGGAGACCTACGTGTGGACCAACGGGCTCGGCCGCGCGGCGGCGATGACGGCGCTGGAGGTCGAGCTGTACCGCGCGGCCGCCGACGACCCCGAGCTGGCCAACGGCGTCCTGGACGTGTTCGCCCGCACGCGGCGCCCGGCCCAGGCCCTGCCGCTGCGGCGCGGGGCGGCGCTCACGGCGCGGGCGCTCCGACGCCCCGGCGCCCACCCGCGCGAGGTGCTGCGGGCGGCGGCCGGAGAGCTGGGGGCGGCCGTGCAGCTGCGCGGGCAGCGGGTGCGGGCGGTCCTGCCGGTCTAGCGGCCACCGTCCTGCCTAGAGGTCGGTATCCGACCTCAGGACAGGACAGTGCCTACTGGGACCCGGCCTCGACCTCGGATCCCCGGGAGCCTGGCTCGCCACGCGTGCCCCGGCTGCGGGCCATCCGCGCCACCGCCTCGTCGTCGCGCGCGGAGTGCTTGCCGGCCTCCACCCAGGCGTAGCGGAAGGCGAGGCCGGCGCCCAGGTACAGGCAAGACGCCAGGTGGTGCACGCGCGGCCCGCCGCGCCGGCGGGCCAGGCGCAGCGCCAGGCCGGCGCGCACGCTCCACTTCGCGGCCTTGAACAGGCGCCCGCCGCGGTCCTCACGCAGCGACCGGCTCAGGCGCCCCAGGCGGCGCTCGTTGAGCGAGGACAGCGCCAGCTCGGCCGCCATCGCGCCGGTCTCCACGCGTCCGAGCGCGATCCGGGTGGGGTGGTCCGACGGCAGTCCGGCCGCGACCAGCGCCAGGCGGGTGGCGGCCGCTCCGGTGGCGGTGGCCGTGGCCACGAAGATCGGCCCCAGGAACAGTCGCGAGCGCGCCCACAGCGGTACCGCGGTCGCGGCCAGCAGCACGCCGGTGTAGGAGCCCAGGTAGCCGCCCACCACCGCGTTGGCCGCGCCCAGCCGCCGGGCCGCGCGCGGGCGGCCGAGGAGGTCGGCGCCCACCGCCCCGGCGCCCAGCGTGCCGAACAAGCTCAGGCACCAGGCGCCCATGGACATCGGCGAGCGCGGCTTGAAGATCCGCAGCATGTGGTGGAAGCGTTCCGGGCGGCCCAGGTCCAGGATCAGCAGCGGCGGGGAGGGGATCAGCGCGCCCAGCGCCACCTTGCGCGCCACCGCGGCGGACCGGTGGTCGCCCGCCAGGTCGCAGGCCAGCGCGACGAAGGACGATCCCGCCGCGATCCCCCCGAACCAGAAGTACAGCGGAACCTCCCAGGTCCACACCGGCGGCTTCATCACCGGGCCCTGGACGACCGGCGGGAGGTCGCCGGTCCGGGCGCGGCGGGCGGCGGCGGCCACCGCCGCGCGGTCCACTTCCCCCTCGCGGTCGGCGTACTGGGTCTCCTCCCCGTACAGGTAGGACCAGCGCCCGTCGCGCCACTCGCCGACATGCAGCGCGACCTCCGCCTCCGGGTCGGCCGCGCGCCAGGACGCGGGCTCACCCGGGCGCCCCACCGCGGGCGTCATATCCCGCTCCACTGGACGCTTTTGGGGGCTATGACCCCCAGATCCGTCCAACGGCCTCATCGCCACGCCCGGCGGGCCGCGTTTCCGCGCGTGAAGGCAAGCGCGACGCCCGCGGCAGCCAGCAGACCCGCGCCCACCGCCGCCAGCGTCGCGGGGACCACGTTCTCCTGGATCGGCGAGTCGGCTTGAGCCGGGAGCCCCAGCCGCTCGGGCGGCTCGGTCAGGCAGAAGAAGGCGCCCAGCCCGCCCGCCAGCTCCTCGCCGGGCTCGTCGCCCGCGCCGTACAGGTAGGCGCTCGTCATCCCGCGCGCGTGCAGCTCGGCCACGCGCCGCTGGGCCGTCTCCACCAGCTCGTCGTAGGGGCCGAACTGGATGGAGTCCGTCGGGCACGCCTTCGCGCACGCGGGCTCCAGCCCGTCCTGCAGGCGGTCGTAGCAGAGGGTGCACTTGGCGGCGCGGCCGTCGGTGTGGTCGCGGTCCACCACGCCGAACGGGCAGGCGGGGACGCAGTAGCCGCAGCCGTTGCAGACGTCGGGCTGGAGCACGACGGTCTCGTGCTCGGTGCGGATCAGCGCGCCGGTGGGGCAGGCGTCCAGGCACCCGGCGTGCGTGCAGTGCTTGCACACGTCGGACATGAAGACCCAGCGGTCCATGTCCGCGACCGCCGCGGCAACGTCGACCAGGTCCGTCCCCGGCGCCGTCCCGCCGCCCGCGGCCGGGATGTCCGGCAGCTGCCCGCCCGCTCCCGCGGCCAGCGCGGCGGCCGCCTCCTCGCGGCGCCCGTCCGAGGGCGCCAGCGCTTCCACGAAGCGCACGTGGCGCCAGGTGGACGCGGACAGCTCCACGGTGTGGTCGTAGCCCGCACCGCGGCGGAACTCGTGCGGGTCGGCGGGCAGGTCGTTCCACTGCTTGCACGCCACCTCGCACGCCTTGCAGCCGATGCACACCGTGGTGTCCGTGAAGAACCCCATCCGCTGCGCGTCCGGCCGCTGGACGGCGATCTCGCTCACTGGCGGCGCTCCTGCGGTCGCTCGGCCGGGTGGTCCTGGTCGGGCGCGACCTTCTTGGAAGCACGCGCGCCCGCAAGCTTGCGCGTCCCCGGCCCGTCGCGGCGCCCCGCGCGCACGTCGCAGGAGAAGGCCTTGGCCTCCTCGATCGACACGTTCGGGTCCCCGGACAGCGCGATCAGGTCGTTGGCGGCGTCGCCGGGGATCGCGCCCGAGAAGCCCCAGTGGAAGGGCATCGCCACCTGGTGGGTGAGCCGTCCGTCGATGTTCAGGGGCCGCATGCGCTCGGTCACCCGGGCTCGCGCCTCGATGTCCGCGCGGTCGGTGGAGATCGTCATCCAGTCGCCGTCCTCGATCCCGCGCGCGCGCGCGAGCACGGGGTCGATCTCCGCGAACATCTCGGGCTGCAGCTCGGCCAGCCACGGGAGGTTGCGGCTCATGGCCCCGGCGGTGTGGTGCTCGGTGAGGCGGAAGGTGGTGGCCACCAGCGGATAGCGCGGGTCCTGCGCGCCGTGGTAGGGGTTCTCCGGGCGCCGCCAGCGTATCCCGGCGGGGTTGGAGTCGACCTCGGGATACAGGAGGTTGGCCACCGGCGACTCCAGCGGCTCGTAGTGCGCGGGCAGCGGCCCGTCCAGCAGGCCGGAGGGCGAGAACAGCCAGGCCCGCCCGTCGGCCATCATGATGAACGGGTCGGTGCCCGAGATCGCGTCCATGCCCTGCGCGTCGTCGGGCGCACGGTAGCCCGGCGCCTTGTCGGCCGGGAAGTCCGGAACGTCGTAGCCCGTCCAGCGCTCGTCCTCCGGGTCCCACCACACGTAGCGCTTGCGCTCCGACCACGGCCTGCCCTCCGGGTCGGCGGAGGCGCGGTTGTAGAGCACGCGGCGGTTCGCGGGCCAGGCCCAGCCCCACTCGGGGCTCACCCAGCCGCCGGGCGCGTCGAGATCGCCGGGCTCGCGCCGCCGCGCCTGGTTGACGCCGTCCGCGTAGACGCCGGAGTAGATCCACACCCCGCACGCCGTGGACCCGTCGGCCTCCAGCTCGGTGAAGCCGGACACCGGCCGGCCGCCGTCCACCTCGAAGCCGTTCATCTCCTTCAGCACCGCCTCGGCGTCGGGCTCGCGCAGCTCGCCGTGCTCGGGGTAGTCGGCGGTCACGTGGCGGATCGCCCAGTCGCGGCGCTTGCGCGAGCCGCGGTAGTGCGCCTTGACCCGCTTCATCAGATGGTGCATGAACCACAGCTCCGAGCGCGCATCGCCCGGCGGGTCCAGCGCCTTGTCGCGCCACTGCAGCAGCCGCTGGGTGTTGGTGAACGTGCCCTCCTTCTCCACGTGCGACGCGGCGGGCATGAGGAAGACCTCGGTCTGGATGTCCTCGGTCCGCAGCTCGCCCGACTGCACCTCGGGGGCGTCGCGCCAGAAGCTCGCGGTCTCCAGCTCGGTCAGGTCGCGGACCACCAGCCACTTGAGCTTGGCCAGCGCCCGGCGCTGGAGCCCGGCGTGCTGGGAGCCCACGGCCGGGTTCTGGCCCATCACGAAGAAGCCCTCCACGCCGCCGTCGAGCATCCGCAGCGTCGTGGAGAAGTGGGAGTGGTTGCCCGAGATCTTCGGCAGCCGGGGGAACCCGAAGTCGTTGGCCGCGGTCGCCCCGTCGCCGAACCAGGCCTTGCACAGGGACACGATGTAGCGGTCGAAGTTCGACCACCAGCCGCGGTCGGCGCGGCCGGCGTCGCAGTAGGCCTTCAGGCTCAGCTCCTCCTCCTGCGCGCGCGGCATGTGCAGGTAGCCGGGCAGCAGGTCGTAGAGAGTGGGGACGTCGGTGGAGCCCTGGATCGACGCGTGCCCGCGCATGGCCATGATCCCGCCGCCCGGGCGCCCGACGTTGCCCAGCAGCAGCTGCAGGATGGCGGCGGCGCGAATCATCTGCACGCCCGCCGTGTGCTGCGTCCAGCCGACCGCGTAGACGAAGGCGCTGGTGCGGTCGCGGCCGGAGTTCTCGGTCAGGGCCCGCGCCACGGCCTCGAAGTCGTCGCGCGAGATCCCGCACACGCGCTCCACCATCTCCGGCGTGTAGCGGGCGTAGTGGCGCCGCAGGATCTGGAAGACGCACCGGGGGTGCCGGAGGGTCTCGTCGCGCTCGATCGCGCCGATGTGCATCCCCGCGCCGGTCTTCTCCTCGAACGCCTGGGACGCGTGCTCGCGGACCCCGGCCGCGCTGGCCATCTCGCCGCCCTCGTACGTCCACAGTCTGCGGTCGTAGGTGCCGGTCTCGGGGTCGAAGCCGGCGAACACGCCGCCCAGCTCGTCGGGGCCGGCGTAGCGGTCGTTGATCAGCGTGGAGGCGTTGGTGTAGGTGCGGACGTATTCCTCGAAGTACGACTCGGTCTCGATCACGTGGCGGATCAGGCCGCCCAGGAAGGCGATGTCGCTGCCCGCCCGGATGGGGACGTGAAGGTCCGCCGCGGCGCTCGTGCGCCCGTAGCGCGGGTCGACGTGGATGACCTTCGCGCCCTTCTCCTTGGCCTTCATCACCCAGCGGAAGCCGACGGGATGGGCCTCGGCCATGGAGGACCCCTGGATCAGCACGCAGTCGGCGTGCTGGAGGTCCTGCTGAGTCTGGGTGGCGCCGCCGCGCCCGAACGAGGTCCCCAGACCGGGGACCGTGGACGAGTGTCATATACGCGCCTGGTTCTCGATCTGGATTGCACCCATGGCCGAGAAGAACTTCTTGATCAGGTAGTTCTCCTCGTTGTCCAGGGTGGCTCCGCCGAGGTGCCCGAAGCCGAGCGTGCGGTCCACCCGGGATCCCATGGAGTCCTTGTCCTGCCAGCCGTGCTCGCGGGCTTCGACCACGCGCTCGGCGATCATGTCCATCGCGGTCTCGAGGTCGAGGTCCTCCCACTCCGTGCCGCCGGGCCGGCGGTAGCGGACCTTGGTCAGGCGACCCGGCTGCGCGACGAGCTGACGGCTGGCCGAGCCCTTGGGACACAGCGTCCCCTGGTTGATGGGGGAGCGCGGGTTGCCCTCGATGTCCACGAGCTCGCCGTCGCGCGTGTAGACGACCTGGCCGCACCCCACGGCGCAGTACGGGCAGACGGACTCGGTGGCCTTGAGCCCGGCGGTCCGCGCCCGCGCCGCCTCGGTGTTCGCCGACACGGCGTGGGGCCCCATTCCCCAATCCAGCACCCGGCCCAGGCCGGGCGCGCGCCGCAGCCGCTGGAAGGAGTTGCCGGCCGGATCCGCCACTGAGGAGGAACCTACCCGGGTGGAGGGGGCCTCAGCCCCGCAGCAACGGGACGGCGATGGTCACGTAGGGCGCGGTGGCCCGGGCCTGGTAGGTGCGGCGGATGCTGAAGCGTAGGCGCCAGGTCCCCGGCCGGGTCGTGAACGGGAACAGCTTGCGATAGCCGGTGCGCAGGAACCCGCAGCGGCCGCGGGCGATGCCCAGGCGCACCGTGCGCCGCAGGTGGCGGTTGGGGCCGATGTAGTGCAGGAACACGGTCCGGTTCGCGCCGAAGCCAGACACGGTGAAGCGCACGCGCAGCTTCGACGGGTCACCCTGCGACGGGGAGAAGTCGGCGCCCAACGGCCTGCAGGCGGCCGCGGCGGGCGGCGCGCCGGCCAGCGCGAGCAGCAGGAGGAGGATCACGAACACCCCTCCGAGTGTAGGAAACGCGCTAGCCCGCCAGGCGGACGGGCATCGTCTTGAGCTGGTTTACGAACGGCGACTCGGCGTAGGCCGGGTCGCCCGCGAGCTCCATCGCTGGGTACCGGGCGAGCGTCTCCTCCAGCAGGATGTTCAGCTCCAGCCGCGCCAGCGCCGCTCCCAGGCAGAAGTGCCGGCCGCCGGCCCCGAAGGCCTGGTGCTCGGGATTGCGGGTGACGTCGAAGCGGTCCGGGTCCTCGTAGCGCTCCTCGTCGCGGTTGGACGAGACGTACCACATGACCACCTTCTCGCCCTCGCGGATCGGCTGGCCCGCCAGCTCGGTGTCGCACGTCGCCGTGCGGCGGAAGTGGGCGAAGGCGGGGAACATCCGCAGCGCCTCCTCGACGGCGCTGGGGATCAGGGACGGATCCTCCAGGAGCCGGTCGCGCTCGGCCGGGTTCTCCAGCAGCGCCCGCATGGCCGAGCAGTACGTCGCCTTCGTGCTGTCGTTGCCGGCGGCAACCAGCAGGAAGAACCCCATCACGATCTCATGCTCCTCCAGGCGCTCGCCGTCGATCTCGGCGTGGACCAGGACGCTGGTCAGATCGTCGGTCGGCCGCTCGCGGCGCTCGACGATCAGCTGACGGCAGCGCTCGAACATCTCGGGCACGTCGCGCTCCATCACGGCCTGGGTGCCCTCCGGGTTCAGGTCGGGATCGCCGGCGGCCATGATCGAGTTCATCAGCCGCGCCCAGGTCTCGTCCTCCTCGGGCGGCACGCCCATGAAGGAGCCGATCACCCGCGCCACCACCGGCTGCGCGACGTCCGTCACCAGGTCGCAGGTGTCGCGACCGTCGAGGCGGTCCAGCGCGCCGCGGACGATCGCGCGGATCTCGTCCTCGTGCTCGGCGATGCGCTTGGGGGTGAAGCCGCGCTGGAAGAGCATCTTCAGCCGGTCGTGCTTGGGCGGGTCCATCCCGATGAACATGGCCCGGATCAGCTCCAGCGGCATGACCGCCTCGGTCAGCGCGGTCACGCCGCCCAGCTCGGACGAGAACGTCTTGAAGTCCATGGACACCGTGCGGACGTCGTCCGGGCGCGTGACCGACCAGTAGCCCGCCTCCTCCGGGTACTCGCTGATCCGCGCGGTCCAGTGGACCGGGCACTCCGAGCGCATGCGCTTGAACAGCTCGTGCGGCGGCCCGTCCTGCCACAGGGCCCGCTCGCTGACCAGCACTTCGTCCAGCGAGGAGGGGTGCGCGGTGGGCTCGGCGGACATGCGCTCCCGACCATACCCGCGCCCGCGCCGGGCGCCAAGCCCGTGGCGTGTCAGGATGGGGGCATGCCGAATCCTCCTTCCACGCGCAGCGTCAAGATCGGGCAGGACGAGCGCGGCGGCTGGTCGTCGGACCGCCCGCGTCCCGACGGCGCACCCGCGCGCCCGCCCAGCCTGGCCACGCGCTGCCGGCTGCTCAGCCCCTCCGACCGCCTGCGCTACTCCCCCGGGAGTCTGCTGATGGTGGTCTCCGCCTCCCAGGCCGCACGCGACCAGTTCGTCGCGCGGCTGATCGAGGACAAGGCGTCGGTGTTCTCGGTCGACAAGGTCCGCGGCCTGCTGGCAGGGCGGGTGCCGGCGGAGGAGATGGACGCGCGGATCGACGAGCTGCTGCGCGCCGCCGTGGGCAAGCGCCTGGAGGCGGGGGAGACCGTCGTCGTCCCGGCCGAGGGCCTGGCGCCCGAGAGCCGCGAGCCGTGGGTCCGGATGGCCGCCGGCCACCGGCGCCCGCGCCACGTCATCCTGGTGGAGGGCGCGCGCGACGACGTCGACGACGCCGACCGCGCCGCGCTCAACGCACTGCGCAAGGCGCTGGACGCGGGGGAGCTGGGAGCCGAGGGCTTCCAGACCGCGCTGCGCCTCGGCGGGGCCTCGGTGGCCGAGGTCAAGCGGATCGTCTTCCAGCCTGCCCCGCGCGACGACTGAGCCGTGGGCCGCGACGACGACGACTGGGTCGGCACGCCCCCCGAGGGGCGCTACACGCGCGACCGGGCCAAGCCCGAGTTCTGGGCGAGCCAGCGGCCGGTGAGCTTCGTGGCCGCCGGGATCTTCGTGGTCATCGTGGTGCTGGTTCTGGTCGCGGTGCTGCGCTAGGCGACGACGCCGAGTCGCGCGCCAACTCCAGCAGCTGCTCCAGTCCGTCCTCGATCCCGTCGCACAGCACGTCGAGGTCGGGCGCCGTGTCGTAGTCCCCGGTGACGCCGAAGTTCAGGCCGCCGTCGTAGGAGAAGATCGCCACGCCGATCCGGACGTTCCCGGCCAGCGGGACGTAGGGGAAGGCCTCCAGCAGACGGCGCCCGGCCGCGTAGAGCGGGAACTGCGGGCCGGGGACGTTCGTGGTCACGGTGTTGACGTTGCGCTGGCCCACGTGCGCGGCGACGCGCTCGCCGAGCGCCAGCAGCATCGGCGGGGCGAACCCCGACAGCGAGGTCAGCGCCTCGCCCGCCAGCGCGCCCTTGGACTCCTTGAGATTCTGCATCTGCGCGTGAATCGAGCTCAGCCGCTCCTCCGGGTCCGCGATCCCGATCGGCAGCTCCGCGAACATCGCCGACACCCGGTTGTCCGGCGTCCCGCGCGCGCTGGGGGCGCGCACCGAGACCGGCACCAGCGTGCGGATCACGCGGTCGTCCACCTGCTCGCCGCGCGACTCCAGCAGGGCGCGGAACCCGTTGGTGACCACGGCCAGGACCACGTCGTTGACCGACCCGCCCAGCGCCTCGCGCGCGGTCTTGACGTCCGAGAGCCGGGTCCGGGCCCAGGCCCAGCGGCGGTGCGGCCCCAGCGGGCCGTTGATCGAGAACGGCGGCGTGCGGCGCACGAGCCCGCGCATCGACACCAGGCCCTGACCGGCGGCCATCAGGCGCTCGGCGAACTGCCGCGGCGCGCGCACCGCGCTCTCCACGGTGTGCACGACCTCCATCGGGTTGGCCAGCTCGGCCAGCCCGCGGGCCAGCAGCTCGACGCGGTTGGGCTCGGGTCGCGGGAGCCATTCGTCTCCCGCGGGAGGCGCGGCGTCGCGCTCGCGGTCGAGGATCACGGTCAGCAGGTCGCTGCCGGCGATGCCGTCGACCATGCAGTGGTGGACCTTGGAGACCAGGGCCCAGCGGCCTTCCTCCAGCCCCTCCGCGATCCACATCTCCCACAGCGGGCGCGCGCGGTCCAGGTGCTGGGCCATCACCCGTCCCACCAGGTTGCGCAGCTGCTCCTCGCTGCCGGGCGAGGGCAGCGCGGTGTGACGCAGGTGGTAGGAGAGGTTGAAGTGCGGGTCGTCCACCCAGCGCGGCCGGCCCACGGCCAGCGGGACGAAGCGGACCTTCTGGCGGTAACGCGGCACCTGCGCGAGCTTGGAGTCGACCATCGCGCACAGCTCGTCGTAGCCGGGCGGCGGGCCCTCGAAGATGGCCACGGAGCCGATGTGCATCTGGCTGAACTCCGTCTCCAGGTGCAGGAACGACTCGTCCAGCGCGCTCAGCGGCTCCATCGCGATCACCATACCCCGGGATCTGGATCCGAGTCGTAGTCTGCGGCGCCATGGGCAAGCGACAGCGACGCCGCGGTCGGGACGACACCCCGGCGCCCACCGACGACTACGCCGACGCCGAGGGCAACGTGCTCACGCTGCGGCGCACCGTGTCCGCGGGGACGGCGGCCAAGCTGCGCGCGCCGGCCGGCAGCGCCGCCGCCTCGGCCGACGACGTCTGGCAGCGACGCACCGAGATGCTGTTCGAGCGCTTCGCCGTGAGCTGGACGATCTCCGGCCTGCCGCTCACCGGCCAGGCGGAGCTGCTCGGCCGCTACCGGATGGCCGACGACGAGACCCGCCGCTGGGTGCGCGCGCGCCTGGACGAGCACATCGCGCGACATCAGCCCGGCCTGATCGCATAATCTCCCGCGCCGATGAAGCTCCTCGTCCACATCGTGACCGGCCCCGAGAACCCGTCCAAGCCGGCCCTGGCGCTACTGGTGGCCAACGCGGCCGTCGACGAGGGCCACGAGGTCCGCGTGTTCTTCGCCGCGGACGGCGTCCAGCTCGTCCGGCCCGCGACCGCCGCGGCCACCACGGGCGTGGGGCTCGGCAACGTCGCCGAGCACATCGAGAAGCTGCGCGGCGCCGGGGTGCAGTTCTTCCTGTCGCGCATGTCCTGCGAGGCCCGCGAGCTCGACCCCCCCGAGGGCTTCGAGGCCGTGGCCCCGCCCCGCCTGGTCGAGAATGTGGGCTGGGCGGACAAGATCCTCATCTACTGACCGGCGTGCCGGGCCGCCCGGCGCTGCTACAACGGGGCCGGGAGGATGGTCCTGCGCACGGGAATCCGGATCGCAGCTGTCGCGGTGACGCTGATCGGCGCCGCGGCTCCCGCCGCGCGGGCGGCGGACCCCGGGCGCTGGACGCTGACCGGCCGCTCCACGCTCCCGCTCGAGTACTACCAGGGGGTCGCGGGCGACGGGCCGACCCGGCCCAACCTCTTCTTCAACGGCATCGAGTCCGGCCTGTACCGCACGGACCCCGCGCTCAAGGAGACCGCGCGCAACGCGGACGTCATCCCGCCCGAGGTCAAGGCCACCGAGGGCTGGGACCACGTGGGCGACATCGCCTACGACCGCCGCGAGGGTGGCCGCGTCCTGCTCCCGGTGGAGTGCTACTACCCCAACGCCGCGCCCGGCCAGCCCGACCCCAACAACACCTGCCGGACCGGCGCCTTCGCCGTGGCCGACCCCGCGACCCTGCGGTGGCGCTACTACGTCAAGCTCGATCCGGCCGAGATCCCCAAGGCGATGTGGGTCGCGGTCTCCCCGGACGGCCGGCTGCTGTGGACGCAGAGCGGGGTCGACCTGCTGGCCTACCGCGCCGACGACGTGCGTCCGTCCAACGCGGGGCCGGGCGGGCCGGTCATCAAGGCCGTGCGCCGGCTGCGCAACGCGCGGCCGCCGAGCGGGATCACCGGCGCCGCCTTCCGCGACGGCCGGCTGTACGTGGCCGGGCAGGACAACCCGATCGGGTTCCAGGTGTGGTCGATCGACGTGACGAGCGGCGAGCGGCGGCTGGAGTTCGAGCGCGCCGTGGTGGGGGAGTCCGAGGGCATCGAATTCTTCGACGGGCTGGGCGGCGCCCTGCACTGGATCGTCGCGCCCTACAACACGCGCACGCTCCCCAGTGAGGGTCCGTTCTACACGAGCACGCTGCTGCATCTCGCGCCCCGCGCCACGCCCGGCTCGCCGGCCCCGCCGGCGCCGGTGGGCGGGCCGCAGCGGGTGGCCCGCATCCACGTCGCGGTCTCCCCGCGGCGCGCGTTCGCGGGGCGGCGTACCCGCTTCGCCTTCCGCCTCACCGCGCTCGTGGCCGGGCGCCGCCGGGCCGTGGCCGGGGCGACCGTCCGCATGGCCGGGCGGACCGTGCGCACGAACCGGCTCGGACGGGCGGTGATGTGGCGCCGGCTGCCCGCTGGGCGCTACGGCGTGCGCGCCTCGCGCCGCGACCTGAGCGCCGGCGCGGCATCCGTGCGCGTGGTGCCCCCGCCGCGCCGCCGGGCGCCGGCTGAGGACGGCGACGGGGCCGGGGCGTAGAATGGGTGTCGTTGCTCCACCGCTGGGTGCTCTCGCTTCCGCATCCTTCAGTGGCCGTCCCGCCGGAAGCGAACGAGGAGAGTGCCCTATATGGCCGAGAACCCCCATCAGCCGGGACCCGGACGTTCGACCGCGGACGCCGCCGTCAACGAGCTGAAGAAGGAGATCGCCAAGCGCAACGAGGCGGCCCACCGCGCCGAGCGCGAGATGCGCGGCCCGCGCGAGCAGATGCTGGCCGAGAAGCGCCGCCGCGACTCTCTGCGCTAGTACACGCGTGCCGGCCGTCATGATCTGACGCATGGCTCTCCTCCCCGAGGCCGAAGTCGCGACCCACGCCGGCCTGCCGCCGGGGCCGCGGCTGCCTCGCCTGGTGCAGACCGCGGGCTTCATGTTCTTCCCGCGACGGTTCTTCGACGCGTGCCGGCGGCGCTACGGCGACGCCGTCACGTTCGGGACGGCGTTCGACTCGAAGTTCGTGATGGTGTTCGACCCCGAGCTGGTCAAGCAGCTGTTCCAGGGGAACAACGAGCAGCTGCGGGCGGGGGAGGCCAACGCGCTGCTGGGCCCGATCCTCGGCCAGCGCTCGGTGCTGCTGCTCGACGGGGCCGAGCACCTGCGCCACCGCCGGCTCATGCTCCCGCCCTTCCACGGGCGCCGGATGCAGGCCTACGAGGACACCATGCGCGAAGCCACCGACCGGGCCATCGACGCCTGGCCCCAGGGCGAGCCGTTCGAGCTGCTGCCCAGGATGCAGTCGCTCACCCTCGAGGTGATCATGCGCGCCGTCTTCGGGATGGAGCCCGGCCCGCTGGAGGACGACCTGCGCCGGCGCCTGCGGCAGATGCTCGAGCCCATCGCCCGGCCGACGGGCGTGATGCTGATGGCGCTCGCCGCCAGCCGCTTCGGGCGCGGCGACGGCGCCGCGATGAAGCGCTTCGAGGAGCAGCGCCGCGCGGTCGACGAGATCCTGTTCGCCGAGATCGCCCGCCGCCGCGAGGTCCCCGACCTGGAGGAGCGCGACGACGTCTTCTCCGCGCTGGTCCTGGCGCGCGACGAAGACGGCAGCGCGCTGACCGACCAGGAGGTGCGCGACGAGCTGGTGACCCTGCTGGTGGCCGGCCACGAGACCACGGCCACCGGCCTGGCCTGGACGTTCGACCTGCTGCTCCACACGCCGCACGCGCTGGAGCGCCTGCACGCCACGCTCGCCGAGGACGACGAGGAGTACCTGGAGGCCGTGGTCAAGGAGGCGCTGCGCATCCGCCCGGTGATCCCGGGGGTGGGGCGCGTGGTGCGCGGCGAGCCGTTCGCGCTCAACGGCTACCTGATCCCGCCCGGCGTGGAGATCAACCCATCGATCACCACGATCCACCGCCGCCCCGACCGCTACCCCGACCCCGAGGCCTTCCGCCCCGAGCGCTTCCTGGGCCCGGACGCGCCGGACACCTACACCTGGATCCCCTTCGGCGGCGGGACGCGCCGCTGCCTGGGCGCCAGCTTCGCGCTGATGGAGATGCGCGTGGTGGTGCGCCGCGTGCTGGAGCGCACGGAGCTCGTCCCCACCGGGCCGCCCGAGAAGGTCCAGCGCCGCGCGATCACGCTCGTGCCCAAGCACGGCGCGCGGGTCCGGCTGGCGCGACGTGCGCCGGCGCCGGTCGCCGGGCGCTGAGCCCCCTGCGATACTCGCCGGCGTCCATGCGCACCGTGCTCGCCGCCCTGCTGGGCCTGTGCTCGCTCGCTCTGGCCGCGTGTGGGGGAGCCGGTCACGAGGGCCCGTCGCCCCCCGTGCGGCTGACCCTGACCGGGCCCGGGGACGGCGCCGTGGTGCGCGGGGAGCACGTCCAGCTGACCGGGCGCGTGGTCCCGGCCGCCGCCGGGGTGAGCGTCGGAGGCGAGCCAGTGACGGTGCAGGGGGGACGCTTCAGCACGGCGGTGGCGCTGGACGCCGGCGGCAACGTGATCGACGTCATGGCCACCGCGCCCCAACGCTCACCGGCGCTGACCGCCGTGCGCGTGATCCGCCGGCTCACGATCCGGGTCCCCGACGTGCGCGGGACCTCGCTCGACGGGGCGGTCGCGCGCCTGAGCGCGGCCGGCCTGCGCCCGCGCCTGCGCGACGTGGGGGACCTGATCGACAAGCTGCTGCCCACCGCGCGCGAGGTGTGCGGCACCGAGCCGGGCAGCGGCGTCACCGTGGACCGCGGCGCCACGGTGGACGTACTCGTGGCGAAGCTCTGCTGAGCCGCCCGCGGCCGCTCAGCTCGCCGGCTCGGCGGCGATGAGGGCGATGCGGGGCGCGCCGTCGCGGCGCACGACCCCGAACACCGTGCGGCCGGCGATCGGCGGTGCTCCGCGGCGGACCACGCGGTAGGTCCCGCTCG
The DNA here is from genome assembly GCA_033855845.1 of Solirubrobacteraceae bacterium. Classification (GTDB taxonomy): domain Bacteria; phylum Actinomycetota; class Thermoleophilia; order Solirubrobacterales; family Solirubrobacteraceae; genus AC-38. The sequence continues at coordinate 33,149 of JAWVFR010000073.1, read as the reverse complement.
CGCGGCCCACGTCCCCCGGAGTCACCTGGAGACCGGAGAGCCGGTAGGACACGATGTCGCCGCCTGCGAACTGGCGGCGGTACTCGGCCAGGACGGCGGAGCGGCCCAGCTGGCGGGCGCCGGGGACGATGCGCTTGACGTCCGGCGCGAGCACGTCGCGCAGGCCCGAGACGCTCTCGCGCGAGTACGCGCGCGCGAACCCGTCGACGGCCTGGAGCACCTCCGCTCGCTCCAGGGCTCCGGTCGCCGCACCGCCTCCGGAGGTCGTGAGCGCGATCGTCCCCGCGGCCACCCCGGCGGCCACGACGACGCCCAGCGCCGCCATCCCGCGGCGCCGGGGGCGGTGCACGACGCGGGGAAGGGGCGGTGGCGGCAGCGCGACACGCGTGGGGGCGTCGGCCGGGGCCGCGGGCCCGCGCGCCACGCTGCGCTCGGCCTCGGTGATCGTCTCCCCGCGCGCGGCCGCCACCGCCGCGCGGGCCAGGTCGCCCGCCGACGGGTAGCGGTCCTCCGGCGCCTTGGCCAGGGCCCGGGCCACCACGCGGTCCAACTCGGCCGGGACCCCCGGGGCGGCGGCCGAGGGCGGGGGCGGGGTCGCGTGCAGGTGGGCCGTGATGGTCGCGGCCACGGTGTCGCGGCGGAAGGGCGGCGTCCCGGTCAGCGCCGTGTACAGCAGGCAGCCCAGCGCGTAGACGTCGCTGCGGGCGTCGGTGTGGCGGCCCTGGAGGTGCTCGGGCGCCATGAAGTCGACCGTGCCCACCCACTCGCCCGAGTCGGTGAGCTGCGTCTCGGCGCCGACCACCCGGGTGATCCCGAAGTCCGACAGGTACACGTGGCCGCTCGCCGCGATCAGGACGTTCGCCGGCTTGACGTCGCGGTGCACGAGGCCCGCGGCGTGCGCCGCGTCCAGCCCGGCGCCCACCTGGGCCACGATGCGCGCCGCGCGGTCGGGCGCCAGGCGCCCCTCGCGCCCCAGCAGCTCGCGCAGGTCGGTCCCGGCCACCCAGCGCATGACCAGGTACAGGAGGCCGTCCTCCTCGCCCGCGCCGTAGACCGGGATCACGTTGGGGTGCTCGATGGCCGCGGTCAGCCGCGACTCGCGCTCGAAGCGCACGCGGAAGCTCTCGTCGGCGGCGCGGTCGGCGGCGATCAGCTTCAGCGCCACGGGCCGCTGGAGGCGCAGGTCCACGGCCCGGTAGATCACGCCCATGCCACCGCGGCCGGTCACCGCCTCGATGCGGCAGCCGGCGATCTCGGTCCCGGGGGCGAGCTCGGCCACGCGCGGGATTCTGACGGGCGCCGGCGGGCGGTCAGGCGGTCGCGGCCAGCGCCGGGCGCCGCAGCGCCATCGCGACCAGCGGGTAGATCAGCGTGGAGAGCATCGACGCGCCGACCAGCGCGGCCGCCGTCGAGGGCCGCATGGCGCCCTGGTCCACCGCCAGGGTGGTGATCGCCACCACCAGCGGCAGCTCGGTCGCGCAGTAGAAGGCCAGCGCGGCGCGGTCGCGCAGCGCGGGCAGCTCGCGGCGGTAGACGACCAGCGCGGGCACGCCGCGCACGACGAGGAAGAGCGCGAGGAACAGCGGCAGCTTGAGCAGCGCCGAGCCGCTGGTCACGAGGGCGTTGGCGTCGAACGCCATCCCGCTGGTCACGAAGAAGAACGGGATCAGGAAGCCGTAGCCGATCGCCGCGACCTTGGACTCGAAGACCCGCTCCTCGCGGCCGTGCAGCGCCTGGCGGGTGATGAGGCCGGCCACGAAGCCGCCGAGCAGCAGGTCCAGGCCCAGCTCTGAGGCCAGCGCCACCAGTCCGAACACCAGCACGACGGTGAGGCGGACGGCCAGCTGCGCGCTGGACTCGAACGTGCGTTCCAGCAGCGGCCACCCGCGGGTCGCCGAGCGCACCGCGAACACCCCGGTGAGCACCGCGACCGCGACGAACGCGGCCAGGATCGCCGCCTCGTGCAGGGGCTGGCCGCCGGCGAGCACCAGCGTGACGAGCAGGATCGGGCCGAACTCCCCGAGCGCGCCGGCGGCCAGCAGGTGGGTGCCGAACCGCGTCCGAAGCTCCCCGGTGTCGCGCAGGATCGGGATGAGCGTGCCGATCGCGGTGGTCGCGAGCGCCGACCCGGTGTACAGCAGGGAGAGCACGACACCCGCCAGCGCCAGCAGGCCGCCGATCCCGTAGGCCAGGGCCAGCGACACGATCCAGGCGGCGGCGCCCAGCGCGAGGGGCCGCCCGCGGATGCGCTTGAAGTCGATCTCGTAGCCCGCGAAGAAGAACAGCATTCCCAGCCCCAGCGAGCCGAAGAACCGCGTGAACGCGTCGAGCCGGGCGACGTCGGCGACCTGCGGGCCGGCCGCGATCCCCAGTCCCAGCTCCAGCACCACGACCGGGATGACCAGGCGCGGCGCGAGCAGGGTGGTCACGAGGCCGGCGAGCGCCGCCAGCCCGACGATGACGAGGAAGGAGCCTTCGTCCACGCCGACCATGGCGCGACCCTAGCGGCGCGCCGGGCGGCTCAGCCGTGCTGGCGCCCGAACAGCTCGCCGCGCAGGGTGGCGATCTCGGTGACCGCGACGCCGGCGTAGGCGCTGCGGGCCAGCTCGATCTCCGCGTCGAGCTCGTCGAGCTCGGCGGTGGCGAGGGCGGTCTCGGTGGCCAGGGCCAGCGCGCGTTCGGCGTGCAGGCTTGCGAGGTAGTTGCGCATTTCGTGAGCGGACATGACTGCCTTCCTGGCCGGTGAACCGTGCTGCTTGGGAGTGATTGGGAAGGTACGAGCGGGCGCGCGGCGCGACGCCCGCGCAGGCGACGCTGCGACTGTCAAGGTCGCGACAGTGGCGGGCCGGCAGCGGTCGGAACTGGACCCCGGCGACGGCGCGGGTTAGGGTTGCCTCGCTGATGGATCCCGCCCTGCTCAGCCGCCTGCCCTTCTTCTCCGAGCTCTCGGACGAGGAGGTCGAGGCGATCGCCGGCGCCGCCGACGAGGTGTCGGTGGCCGAGGGTCGCGACATCGTGCGCGAGGGCGACTTCTCCTACGACGTGTTCGTGATCGTCGACGGGGCGGCCAAGGTCCACCGCGACGGCGAGACCGTGGCCGAGCTGGGCCCGGGCGACTTCTTCGGCGAGGGCGGCGTCCTGGGCAAGGGGCTGCGCGCCGCCTCGGTCACGACGACCGAGCCCACCCGCCTGATCACGCTGAACCACTGGGACATCCAGCGCTTGCGCAAGGAGATCCCCGAGGTCCTCGATCGCATGGAGCAGGCGATCGAGCAGCGCTCCTCCGGCTGACTTTCAACACTTCGCGCGCAACGCGCCACATAGCCGCTGCCAACCTGGGGGCCGGCCATGCGCCAGCCGCCGCCCACCACCCGCCAGATCGAGGCGCTCTGCCGCGCCCTGCTCGAGGAGACCGGCCGCCCCTGGCCCGCCACCCGCGCCGAGGCCAGCGCACTGCTCACCCACGTCCGAGCCACGCTCCACGACCGGGGCCGTGGGTAGGCGGCTCAACCAGAAGTCCGCCGCCAAGCTGCTCCGCAAGCACGGCTGGGTGCAGGCCGCCGGAGGGAAGCACGGCGTGAAGATGACTCACCCGGGGCGTCGCCCCATCACGTTGCCGAAACGTCGGGGCCAGGACTACACGTTGGCCTTGACTCGCGCCATACTGCGTCAAGCGCGCATCGACCCTGAGGAGCTATGAGTACGCAAGCCACACGCGAAGTCATCGTCCGCGTCCACGAGGGGGAAGACGGCTGGCTGTGGTCCGAGGTGCTCGATCTGCCCGGGTGCTTCGCCAGCGGGCGCACGCTCGACGAGTTGCGCGACGCGCTGGAGGAGGCGATCGCGCTCTACGTCTCGGACGACCCGGATGCGCGGCCCGTCAAGGCCTCCGCTCCGGGCGACCCGCCTCGTCCCTCCATGCGAGTGGGCGAGATGCGGGTCACGGTCGCCGCCTAGGCGCTCACCCGACGCGCGCCTCGCCGCGCTCGGAGCGCAGCGGCGGCACGAGGTGCTTGCCGATCACCGGCAGCTTGATGAGGCCCTCGACGCTGGCGTAGAGGAGTCCGACCTTCGGCATCGCCGCGGGGTCTTCGACCACGATCGAGCGGGGCAGCCACTCGGGGGCGAACTTCTCGTTGAAGTGGCGCAGCGACTGGATCTGGAAGAACGGGTTCAGCGCGCCGGCCAGGCCCTTCAGCGCCCGCTGGGGCGCCGTGAGCTGCGCGGTGTCGTCGAACAGGCGCCCCCAGGCGGCGAAGTTCATAGACAGCCGCTGAAAGCCGCGGCCCCCGAGCGCCAGCGCGGAGTTCGCGATCAGGAACTCCGTGACCCCGTTCATCGCATCGGGCTCGCGCTGCATGAGGTCCAGCGAGTAGCCCGGATCCGCGCCGTAGCAGGGGACCAGGCGCAGGAACGCCACGGGATGCTCGTCCTCGTTCAGGGCCACCGCCAGCAGGAAGTCGGGGTGTTCGGCGCGCACCTCCTCACCCAGGTCCATGGTGAACCCGCGCTCCGGCGCCTTGCCGCGCCAGCGGTCGCGAATGGCGTTGAGGTCGCGCACCAGGGACGGCGAGGCGTCGGTCTCGCGCAGCAGACGGAAGTGGTGCTCCCGTCCCACCCGCCGCACCGCCGAGCGCACCTGCTTCATCGCCGCGCCCTGGAGCGAGAACGCGTCGCAGCGGATGATCGCCTCGTCGCCCAGGTAGACGCTGTGGAACCCGTGGCGCCGGTACAGCGGCAGGTCCTCCTCGCGCACGGCCAGGAAGGCGACGTGCCACGCGTGGCCCCGGCAGTAGGACAGGAACTCGTCCAGGACCCGAGGGACCGACTGCGGCGCGCCGATCGGGTCGGCCGCCACCAGGGCGTAGCCGCCCACGTAGGTGTAGGCGATCATCGCCTCGCCGTCGGAGCCGAAGAAGTAGCTCTTGTCGGTGCGCAGCGCGAACGGCGCCAGCGTGTCCGAGCCCCACCGGCGCACCAGGTCGCGTGCCCGCTCGCGGTCGTCGCTGCTCGGCCCGGCGTGATCCACCACCGCGCGGAACGCGAGCGCGAACGCGATCACCAGGCCCGCGATCCCCAGCGCCAGCAGCGCGGCCGGGAAGAACTGGTGGAAGAACTTGCCCGTGTAGTCGTAGGGGCCCTTCAGCCCGACGAGGCCGAGCCCGATCGCCTCCAGCACGCCGCCGGGCGTCAGCGTTCCCTTGATGCGCCCGCCCTCCACCAGCATGGTCCCCACGCCGAAGGCGAGCACCGCCGCCAGCCAGGCGGGAACGAAGCGCACGACGCTCACCACCGACGCCGGGTCCGAGCGCCCCCGGAAGGCGTCGCGGAACCAGATCAGGGCCGCGACCATCACGCCCGCGTACAGCGCCGCGAGCGGGTGCGGGCCCTTGTACAGATGGACGACCGCGGCCGCGGCGAAGATCGCCAGCGTGGCCTGCCAGGCCAGCCGCTTGCGCCGTCCCAGCTGGCGCGCGAGCAGCAGCAGCGAGAGCCCGGCCAGCACCGACGCCACGTGGGCGGCGACCCGCACGTCCTGCGAGGCGAAGTACTGCGCGATGCCCAGCCGCCGGTGCAGGACGGGCAGCTCGGGCACCAGATACAGGAGCCCGCCCAGCGCGGTCAGCCAGCACAGGATCCGGACCGCCGTCGCGCGCGGGAGCCTGGTGTCCGGCTCCGCCGACGGGGCGGCGGCCATCGCCTCGCGACCGTCGCCGCCGGCGGGCGGCGCCCCGGCCGGAGCGGTCCCGGCCGGGGCGCTCCCCGTCGCCTCAGAGGAAAGCTCGTCCGCGGTGGGTACGCCCTCCGAGGATAGCCCTCGATGCGAGGCCCGCTCGCCGATTCCGCCCTCGGGGCGCATCGTCGGGAACAGGATCACGTCGCGGATCGCGGGGGCGCCGGCGATCAGCATGACCAGGCGGTCCAGCCCGATGCCCAGGCCGCCCGTGGGAGGGAGGCCGTACTCGAGCGCGCGGATGTAGTCCTCGTCGACGTCCTGCCCGTCGGAGTCGGCCTCGAAGCGGGCGCGCTGGTCGACGGGGTCGTTGAGCTCGGAGTAGGCGTTGGCCAGCTCGCGCCCCCCGACGACGGCCTCGAAGCGCTCGACCATCAGCGGGTCGTCGCGGTGGGTGCGGGCGAGAGGGGAGATCTCGCGCGGGTAGTCGTAGACGAACGTGGGCTCGATCAGGGTGGGCTCGCACGTTTCCTCGTAGACCTCGCTCATCAGCCGCCCCGCGCCCCACGACGCCTCGTAGGCGACATGGAGCCGGTCGCAGATGGCGCGCGCCTCGGACAGGTCCATCGACGGATGCATGCGCGCGCCGGTGACCTCCTCGATCAGGTCCGCCATGGTCACCCGCCGCCACGCAGGCCCGAGGTCGATCTCCTGGCCCCCGACCTCGATCTTCGTGGTGCCGATCGCGTCCTGCGCCGCGGAGGACACGATCGCCTCGGTCAGCTCCATGACGTCGTGGTAGTCGGCGAGCGCCTGGTAGGCCTCCAGCAGCGTGAACTCGGGGTTGTGCCGGGTGTCCAGGCCCTCGTTGCGAAAGACGCGGCCGATCTCGAAGACGCGCTCGAAGCCGCCCACCACCAGGCGCTTGAGGTAGAGCTCCAGCGCGATGCGCAGGTACATGTCGATGTCCAGCGCGTTGTGGTGGGTGACGAAGGGACGGGCGGCCGCGCCCCCGGCGCGGGAGTCCAGCACGGGCGTCTCGACCTCGACGAACCCGCGCCCGGTCAGCGTGCGGCGCACCGAGGCGAGCGTCTTGGAGCGGATGTCGAAGACCCGTCGCTGCTCGGGATTGACGATCAGGTCCAGGTAGCGCTGGCGCAGCCGCGTGTCCACGTCGGTCAGGCCCTTGTGCTTGTCGGGCAGCGCGCGCAGGGCCTTGCTGAGCAGCTGGGCCTCGGTGACCCGCACCGACAGCTCCCCGCGCTTGGTGGCCATCACCGTGCCCGTCACGCCCACCCAGTCGCCGCGATCCCACTCGACGATGTCCTCGAATGCCTGCTCGGTCAGGCCCTCCGCGTCGACGAACAGCTGGATCGACCCGGTCGGGTCGTGCAGGTCGGCGAAGACGAGCTGGCCGTGACGGCGCAGCAGCAGGACGCGGCCGGCCACCCGGACCTCGTCGCCGGTCTCCTCGCCGGCCTCCAGCCCCTCGAAGCGCTCGCGGATCGACGCGACCGTCGTGTCGCGGTCGAAGCGGACCGGATAGGGGTCGATCCCCCGCTCGGCGAGCGCACGCAGTTTGCCCAGGCGGTGCTGGCGCTCGGAGGCGATGAAGTCCTCGCCCTGCGGCTCCTCGACCTCCCCCGCGGGCGCGGTCGGTTCCTCGTGGTCGCTCATCGACGTTGCATTGTCCATGAGCTCACGCGGTCGCGCCTTTGCCCGAGGGCAAAGGCGCGCGCGAAGTCCAGGGCTAGGCGCCGGGCGGCGGCGGAGGCGGGGCCGGCGGAGGCGACGGGGGCGTGGTGGGCGGAGGCGGAGGCGGAGCCACCGGCGGGGGCGGCGGCGCACCCGGGGGCGGGGGCGGGGGCGGCGCCGACGCCGAGCCCGGGACGCCCGGGAGGGTCGTCTCGGTCGGCGGCGCGGGCGTCACCGGGACGGGCGGGCCGCCGACCGGGCCGGCGGGGGGCGCGGCGCCCTCCTTGATCCGCAGCAGCTCCAGGTACAGGACGGTGGCCGCGATGGCGCTCAGCGGCGCGAACAGCACCGTGGCGATCAGCGAGCCGACGAACGCGCCGACGAAGCTGCCGATCCCCACGAAGATCCCGACCAGGATGAGCGTGGCCACGAACTGGATCAGGAACAGCACCAGCAGGACGCCGAAGACGTTCCAGCCGTTGCCCTTGACCAGCTGGCGCGAGCGCCCGAAGGCCTCCATGATCCCCGGACGTTCGAGCACGGTGACCGGGATGGCCACGGACCAGATCGTCAGCAGGATCAGACCCGGGACCAGCAGCAGGACGAACCCGAGCGCGATGCCGAGGCCCATCAGCACGCCGACCACGATCACGGGGCCGATCACCTGGAAGGCGGAGGCGAAGAGCTGGCCGAGGTTGAGGTCGCGCCGGCCGTCCTGGATGTCGCGCACGGCCTCCACGGTCGTGGCCTGGAACCAGGCGTTGCCCACCAGCTGGATGGCCTGCGAGGCCAGCACGGCCAGGATGCCGCTGGCCGCGGAGCGGATCCCGCCGGCGATCAGCGTGACGGGGACGAAGACGATGAGGGCCGCGGGGAGCAGGATCGCCGCCTGCTCGCGGTAGTACTGGAATACGCGGCTGAGCACCGCTCCGATGTCTAGGCGTTCGGTCATGTCACGGTCTACGGCGCCGGGGGCCGCGTTCCTGCTTAGGCCTGTATGCCCCGTGCGCGCTTACTCATTCCCTTCCAGGCGTCGCCCTCGGCGCGGACGCGGTCCGGGGCGGTGGCGATCGTCCACCCGTCGGGACGCAGTCGGGCGTCGTCCAGCTCCTCCCAGCGCAGCGGCATTGCGACGGGCGCGCCGTCGCGCGGGCGCACCGCGTAGGGCGCCACGGCGTGCTGGGCGTAGGCGTTGCGCCGCGTGTCGACGAAGATCGGAGCGTCTCGCTTCTCCTTGTAGAACTCGGTGGTCAGGCGGCCGGGATGCTCGGCGGCCAGGCGGTCGGCCAGGTCCTTGGCCCACCGGAAGACGGTCGGAAACTCGGGGCCGCGCCGGATCGGCGTCACCACGTGGATCCCCCGCGAACCGCTGGCCATGGCGAACGGCACCAGCCCCTCGGAGCGCAGGGCGTCGCCCACGGCGCGCGCCGCCGCCCGCACCTGCGTGAACGGCACGTCGGTGGGATCGAGGTCGAAGATCACCCGGTCGGGGCGGCGCGGCTCGTCGGCGCGCGCCGGCCACACGTGCAGGGTGACGACGTTCTGCCCCGCCAGGTACACGAGCGTGGCGGCGTCGTCGGCCAGCACGTGGGTGATCTCGCCCCCGCGCTTGGGCAGCGTGGCGCGGGCGATCCAGTCGGGGAAGTGGCCCTGCACGTTCTTGGCGTAGTGCCCGCGCCCGTCGATCCCGCCCGGGAAGACGTGCATGGCCAGCGGGCGCTCGCGGACGTGGGGGAGCATGGCGGGGGCGATGTCGGCGCAGTAGCGGGCCAGGTCGGCCTTGGTGATCCCGTCGCCCGGGAACAGGACCTTGTCGGGATGGGAGATCGCGATCTCCCGGCGCCCGGCGCGGACGGTGAAGGGGGCGCTCATGCCTCGCGCACCACCTCGCGCGGGTCCTTGTCCTCGCGCAGGCCCAGGAAGCGCGGGTGGCGCAGACGCCCGTCGCGCGTCCACTCGGTGAAGGCGACCTGCGCCACCAGCCGCGGCGCCACCCAGGTCGTGTCGCGCGCGGGGACCTCGTCGGCGAAGGGGGAGTCCGGGCGCCGCAGCGGCGCCAGGCGCCCGGCCAGGTCGCGCAGCGTCGCGCGGTCGAAGCCCGTCCCCACCTTGCCGGCGTAGCGCAGGCGGCCCTCGGCGTCGTGGTAGCCCAGCAGCAGCGCCCCCAGCTCCTCGCGCGAGCCCCGGGGATCCGTGTAGCCCCCGATGACCAGCTCCTGGCCCTGCTCGCACTTGAACTTGAGCCAGTCGCGCGACCGGGCGCGGCTGACGTAGGGGGAGTCCGCGCGCTTGGCGATCAGTCCCTCCCAGCCCTTCGCGCAGGCCTCGCGGAACAGCTGCTCGCCCTGCTCGCGGCGATACTGGGTCAGCCGCAGCGGGTCCTCCCAGCGGATCGTCGCCCGCAGCAGGCGCTTGCGCTCGCGCAGGGGCAGGGGCCGCAGGTCGCGGCCGTCGAGCCACAGCAGGTCGAACCCGTAGAGGTAGACGGGCACCTGCGCCCGGCCGCGCCGCGCCAGGGCGGCGAACGACGTCCGGGAGCCCTCGAAGGCCACGACCTCGCCGTCCAGCGCGAAGCGCTGCGCGGGCTGCCGAGCCAGCGCCTGCGCCAGCTCGGGATAGCGCCCGTTGAGCGACAGGTCGTTGCGCGAGAGCAGGCTGACATCGCCGCGGTCGCGCACGGCGATGCAGCGGATGCCGTCCAGCTTGCGCTCGAAGATCCAGTCCGGGTCCGAGAAGCGCCGGTCGGTCAGGGTCGCCTTCATCGCGTCCGAGCCGGTGGGCGGCGGGGACTCGGGGGCCGGGCCCTCACTCACCGGCCACCTCCTCGATCGTGCGCCCGCTGAGCACCGACTCGGGCCGCTCCGCCACGACGTCGCATCCGCTGCAGGCGTGCTCGTCTCGCCGCTTGATCAGCAGCCACTGGGGCTTGGCGCCGTCCTGCATGCGCCGCAGGGTGAACCCGCCGCGCAGCTTCTCCCCGTGCAGCTCGAACGAGGCGTGGCCCTCCTTCAGCGCGTCGGCGAACGGCCTGTCGCCGATCGGCTCCCAGGTTCCCCGGTCCCACACGATCACCGTACCGGCGCCGTAGCCGGACCCGATCCTGCCCTCGAAGTCGCCCCACGAGAGCGGGTGGTCCTCGACCTGCACGGCCAGGCGCTTGTGCGCCGGGTCCAGCGACGGGCCCTTCGGGACGGCCCACGAGCGCAGGACGCCGTCCACCTCCAGGCGGAAGTCGTAGTGCAGGCGCGACGCGGCGTGCTTCTGGACGACGAACGCGGCCATGGATTGATCCCTACCCGGTTGCCGGGCCTGATTCAATCCGCGCATGACGCGGCTCGCCACCCTGACGCTCTGCTTCGTCCTCGTCCACGCGCCCGCCGCGCTGGCCCTGGCCGGCGGTGGGTCGTCGGGCTACAGCGGCGGCGGAGGCGGCGGCGGCGGCGGGGGCTTCAGCGGCGGTGGCGGCAGCACCGGCTCGGGCACCAGCGGTCCGTGGTGGGTGACCTTCGTGATCATCGGCGCCATCGTCATGGGCTTCCTCGTGGTCGGCTGGGTGGGGACGATGCGCTACCGGGCCAAGCGCCGCGGCCGGGCCAAGCGGGTGCGTGCCGCCTCGGCCGAGGCGGCGCAGGACGACGCGTACTTCGCCCACGACGAGGTCGTGGCCGAGGCCGAGCGGCTGTTCCGCGAGGCCCAGGCGGCCTGGGACGCGCGCGACCACGCCAAGCTCGAGGAGATGATCCCGCCGGAGCTGTGGAAGGAATGGAAGCTGCGCCTGGACGACTTCGACCGCAAGGGCTGGCACAACCGGGTGGTGGTGAACGCGGTGCGCTGCGAGTACGTCGGCTTGGTCAACCGCGACGACGACGACGAGGACCGGGTGTGCGTGCGCCTGGAGGCGGACGTCCGGGACTACGTCGAGGACTCCGCCGGCAACCACGTCAAGCGCAGCGACTCGAGCTCGGAGTCGGCGACGGTCGCCCAGTACTGGACGCTGGGGCGCTACGGCCCCGGCTGGCGGCTGGTCTCCATCGAGGAGCGCGCCGAGGGCGATCACCAGCTGGACGAGGAGGTCGTGGCCACGCCGTGGGAGGACGAGCGCCTGGGCGACCAGTCGCTGGTCGAGGGCGCAGTCGCCGACGCGCCCGAGGGGGTCTCCACGTCGGAGATCGCCGACCTGGACTTCGACGGCGACGCTCGCGCCGCCGCCAACGACCTGTCCCTGGCCGACCCGCGCTTCTCCCCGGACGTGCTGGAGGCCGCCGCGCGGCGCGCCGTCGCGGGCTGGGCCGAGGCGGTGGACGGCGAGGACGACGACCTGGCCGCGGTGGCCAGCCCAGGCGCCCTGGAGGCGCTGCTGCATCCCCACGGCGAGCGCTCGCGGCTGGTGGTGCGCGGCCCGAAGGTGACGGGCCTGCGGATCGCCGCGCTCGACGCCGCCGCGCAGCCGGCGACGATGACCGTCGAGGTCGACGTCGCCGGCCGGCGCTACGTCGAGGACCGCGACACCGCCGCGGTGCTGTCCGGCAGCCGCGACTCCGAGACCCGCTTCACCGAGCGCTGGACGCTGGCGCTGGACGGCGCCGACGACACGCCCTGGCGCGTGGTCGACGCGGGCGCGGCCGGCAGCCGCGCGTAGGCCGCTAGCCGGTCTCGGTCTCGAGCTCGGGGGCCTGGGCGTAGGCGCTGACCCGCTCTTCGAGCGCGAGCTCGGCGTCGAAGTCGGCGTCCTCGGCGTGGCGGAAGGCCAGGTCGTTGCGGGCCAGCAGCGTGATGAAGGCGTCGACCACCTGCGGGTCGAGCTGGGCGCCGGCGACGCGCTGGAGCTCGCGCATGGCCTCCATGGAGGAGACCGGGTCGCGGTAGGTGTCGCGCGCGGTCATCACGTCGTAGGTGTCGGCGACCGAGATGATGCGCGAGAGGAGGGGAATGTCCTCGCCCTCGAGGCGGCGCGGATAGCCGGCGCCGTCCCAGCGCTCGTGGTGGGCGAGGACGATCTCGGAGATCGGGCCATAGCCGTCGACCTGGGAGACGATCTTGGCGCCCTGGTAGGGGTGCGAGCGGATGATCTGCCAGTCGCGCTCGGTCAGCGGGACGTCGGCCTTGAGAATGTGGTCGGGGAAGACGAACTTGCCGATGTCGTGCAGCAGCCCGGCGGTGTGCACGAGCTCCTGCTCGGGCTCGGACAGGCCCAGCTCGCACGCGATCTCGCGCGCGTAACGGGCCACGGCGGCGCAGTGGCGCGCGGTCATCCGGTCGCGCAGGTCCAGCGTGTGCATCAGCGCGCTGATGACCCCGAGCTGCAGCGAGGCCAGCTGGCGCCCGCGCACCTCCAGCGCCTCGGCGCGCGACTGCGAGGTGAGCAGCTCCCGCAGGAGATACTGGAAGGTGAAGACGACGACGGTGCACAGGACCAGGGCGGTGAGCCCGACCGACTGGTACACGGCGACCACCCCGACCGCGAGCAGGCCGATCGCCATCTCGGCGGGGATGAGTGGGATGAACATAGCCCTCGTCCGAACCCAGACGGAGACGCCGTCCAGGGCGCAGACCGGGGTGACCACCATCAGGAAGTTGGCGATGTTGGTCACCAGGTAGAAGCCGAAGACGAGGAGCAGGAACGTCTCGCCGGCGGGCTGGAACCCGAACGCTCCGTCAATTCCGTGGAAGGCGATCGCGCCGAGCAGCGGGTAGGCCGAGTAGGTCGCGAGGTTGATGGCGACGAACTCGCGGGGCGGCCGGGAGCGCAGCGAGTCGACGAGGGTGGAGGCGAGGCCGACCGCGACGGCGGGCGCCGGCCCGCACAGGACCATCGCCACGACGAGCGAGAAGTGCGTGGCGGAGATGCGGATCCGACGGGTCTCGATTGCAAACTGGTCGGAGGCGATGGCCAGAGCCAGAAGCAACGCGGGGAGCGGCCAGGGCTCCCAATCCGAGGTACGCGACAGCAGGACGGCGGCCACGAGGGCCGCGGCGAAGACAGCGGATTCGACGGCGACTACAGAGGCCTTGCGCGTAGGCATGCCCGCGTTACATCGGCAATGACGGCGAGGAAAGTGAGGAGGCCCGCGTCAAAACCTCCTCATCGCGACGAAACGCTTACGCCGGATCTCGCCCTTCGAGCGCCTCCACGCGGTCGGCCAGCTCCTTGACCGACTCGATCAGGGCCGCGACCAGCGCGGGGTAGTCGACCATCAGGACGCCGTCGTCGTTCTCGGCCACGGCGTCGGGAAAGGCGGCCTGGACCTCCTGGGCGATGACGCCCATCTCCCGGTTCTTGCCCGGGAAGGACTGGTACTCCTCCTTGCCCTCGCGCCACTCGAAGGTCACCCCCCGCACCCGGCGTAGGCGCTCGAGAACCGTCTCCTCGGTGTCGTTTTGCGTCATCCATCCTCCTTCAGGTAGAGAGAAGGCCCCAGCCGAACCGGCCGGGGCCTTCTACCACGTCCGTGAGGCCTAGAGGCCCTTGACGTTCTTCTTCAGACGGGAGTCAGAAGCGCGATATCCCATGGTTCCCTCCTTTGTTCCAATCGGTTCCATCCGCAAGACCTGGCGAGGTTGGCAGGGATGAGGAGGTTTCGCACGTATTGGCATGAAAGTTGCATCGAAAAGGACTTCTTGACTGGTTTACGTAGATCCTGGGTTTCGTGACCTCGAGCCGGCTCGCCCCCCTGCGCGTCCCGTCGTTCAAGCGACTCGCGGCCGCGTACACGGTCAACGAGGCCGGCGACTGGCTGGGCCTGGTCGCGCTCTCCGTGCTGGTGTTCCGCGAGACCGACTCGGCCGCCGCCCTGACCGGGCTCTTCCTGGCGGCCAACCTCATCCCGGCCTTCGCGGCTCCGCTGCTGACCGCCCGCATCGACCACGCGGCGGTGCGCCGCGCGCTGCCCGCCATCTATCTGGTGGAGGGCGCGATCTTCGTCGTCCTCGCGCTGCTGGCCGACAGCTTCTCGCTGCCGGCCGTACTGGCCCTGGCCCTGGTGGACGGCGTGCTGCTGCTCACCGCCCGTGCCCTCTCGCGGGCTGCAGTCGCCGCGACGCTGGAGCCCCATGGCCTGCTGCGGGAGGGCAACGCGATCGTCAACGTCGGCTTCGCCGGCGCCACGGCGCTGGGGCCGGCGCTGGGCGGGATCGTGGTCGCCGGCCTGGGGGTGTCCGAGGCCCTGCTGCTGGACGCGGCCTCCTTCGCGATCATCGCGGCGCTCCTGGCCGCGGCGCGGGCGCTGCCCGCGGGCAGCGCGGACCCCGAGCCGCTGCTGCAGCGGGTGCGGGCCGGCGTCGGGTACGTATGGCGCGACTCCTACTTGAGGACGCTGGTCGTCGGCCAGGCCGCCGCGTTCGTCTTCTTCGCCACGGTGCTGCCGATCGAGGTCGTCTACGCGAAGGAGTCGCTGGGCACCGACGACCGGGGCTTCGGCCTGCTGCTGGCGGCCTGGGGGCTGGGGATCTTCCTGGGCAGCCTGATCTTCGCCCGTTCGCGCCGCTCGCCGCTCGCGCTGGTCGCGGTGTCGACCGCGGTGGTGGGACTGGCGTACCTGGGCATGGCGGCGGCGGACACCCTGACCCTGGCCTGTGGCCTGGCGGCGCTGGGCGGGGGCGGCAACGGGGTTCAGTGGGTGGCGCTGCTGACCGCGGTCCAGGAGGTCACCGACGCCGACCTGCAGGCCCGCGTGGTCGGGCTGATCGAGTCCGCGGGCGCCGCGATGCCGGGGCTGGGGTTCCTGCTCGGCGGGGCCATCGCGTCGCTGGCCGGGCCGCGCGCGGCCTTCGTGGTGGCCGGGGGCGGGGTGCTCGTGGTGCTGGCGGTGATGGCGGCGGTCATGCGGTCGGTGGTCCGCAACCGCGTCGACACGCCGACCGCGGCCTAGGCCGTGGCCGCCTCGTAGGCGGCGCCGATCCCCAGCAGCAGCGGGTCCGTGCCCGGGCGCCCGGCCAGCTGCATCCCGAAGGGCAGGCCCTCGTGGCGGGCGATCGGCAGCGCGAGGACCGGACCGCCGGTCTGGGTGAGGGGCAGCGTCACGGACATGAGGGCGTCGCGCATCTGCAGGGCGCGCCCCGCGACCTCCACGGAGCCGGCGTCGCGCCGGGGCGCGACGACCGGGGTGGCGGGCGCGGCCAGGGCGTCGAGGCGGCCCGCGTCCATGGCGGCCGCGAAGGAGCGCTGGAGCAGGCGGTGCGCCCGGCGGGCGGTGTCGGCGGCCCCCGGCGGCAGTAGCCGTCCCGCCTCGAGGCGGTCGCGGACATCGGGCGCGTAGCGGGGGGCCTGGTCCTCGAACCAGTCTGCATGCGCGTCCGCGGCCTCGGAGATCTGGATCGCCAGCTGCACGGCCTCCGCGTGCGCGAGATGCTCGACCTGGGCCGGGATTACCTCCGCGCCGAGCGCGCGCAGCTCGTGCAGCGCCGCGTCGAACCCCGCGACGACGTACGGCTCGCAGCGCTCGACGAGCTGGCCGGCTACGCCGACGCGCACCCCGGACAGCGGACGCCCGACGGCGGTCCGGCCGTCCGAGCCGTTCATCGCGGGCAGCTCGGGCGCCAGCGGCCGGCCGGCCATCGCGGAGAGCAGCAGCGCCGCGTCGGCGCACGTGCGCGCGACCGGGCCCACGGTGTCGTAGGTCGGGGCGAGGACCACGGCGCCGGCGCGGGAGACGAGCCCGGGCGTCGGCCGCAGTCCCACGGTGCCGCACAGCGACGCTGGCGTTCGCAGCGAGCCGGAGGTGTCGCTGCCCACGCCGCCCAGCGCCATGCCCGCGGCCACGGCCGCCGTGGTGCCGGAGGTGGAGCCCCCGGTCACCCGGTCCGGGTCGTGCGGGTTGCGGCAGTCGCCGTGATGGGGGTTGCGCCCGTCGATCCCGTAGGCGAACTCGTTGGTGTTGTTCTTGCCCACGACGACGGCGCCCGCCGCGCGCAGGCCGGCGACCGCGGCGGCGTCGCTGCCGGGATGGCGCACCCACCCGGCGGCGCCCGCCGTGGTCGGAAGGCCGGCGGCGTCGAGGATGTCCTTGACCCCGACGGGGATGCCGGCCAGGGGCCGGCCGGACACGTCGCGCGCCGCCTCCAGGGCGCCGTCGCGGTCCACCGCGATCCAGGCGTTGACGTCCGGCTCGCGCGCGTCGATGCGCGCGAGCACGGCCTCCAGGAGCTCGACCGCGGACAGCCGCCCCGCCGACAGCTCCGCGCGCGCGGCGCCGATCGTGAGGTCCGCCGGATCGGAGACGGCGGTCAAGGTCGCTGCTCCTCCCGGCCGGGCTCGTCCAGCGGCAGCTCCCGCAGCCTCTCCACCCCCGCCAGCGCCCGCTCCAGGATCGGCCGGACGCGCCCGACGCGCTCGGCGTCCAGGTCGAGCTCCGCCGTGGCCGCCAGCGCCCGGACCTCGTCGTCGGTCATGTCGCCCGACTGTACTCGCGCTCAGCCCAGCGAGCCCGGCGGCGCGAGCCACCGGTGCGGCTGCCCGGTGATCGCCGCGATGCGCTCGAAGTCCTCGTCGTAGTGGAGGACCGGGATCTCGGCGGCCTCGGCGGCCGCGGCGATCAGGAGGTCGGCGTAGCCGACCGAGCGCTGGTGGGCTCCGCCCTGGCGCGCGAGCTCGCCGTAGACGAACAGGGCGCGCTTCCACTCGAACGTCGTGATCGGGGAGTCCGGCAGGTCCGCGAGCCCAGCCTCCCGCGTGGCGAACTCGCCGCGGTTGCGGGCGACGCGCAGCAGCTCGAAACGCACCATGTCGCACGTCGCGATGCTCCCGGCCTCCATCATCCAGTCGAACGACCACCTCAACAGCGGCTGGTCGGCGCGGCGCGACCACCCCCACGCGCTCGTGTCCGCGAGCTGCACGGGCTAGTCGTGGAAGTCGGAGAGGTCGTGGTCCGGCCGGTCCATCTCCTCGAGCAGCTCGGGCGTCAGGCCCTCCAGGTTGTCCCGCACCAGCTGGCGCCGCCGCTCGAGCTTCACCACCTCGTCCAGCGCGGCGTGCACGGTGGCCGTCGTGGTCTTGGTCCCGAGGATCTTCGAGACCTTCCCCACCAGCTCCATGTCGACGTTCATGTTCGTCCGCTTCTTCACGTGGCCAAGCATACACATCCAAGGTGTTACGAAATACACATCATCTGTCACGACCGCGTTCCCTAAGCTGGGCCGCGATGACGCCGAGCGAAGCAACCGTGGCCGACCCCGAGGTCGAGCAGGTCGAGTGGGACCTCGAGCCGCTCGTGTACGGCGAGGGCGAGGCCGGCGTGGAGCGCCTGCTCGACGAGGCGACCGAGCGGGGACAGGCCTTCGCGGCCGCCCACGCGGGCCAGGTCGAGAGCTTCGACTCCGAGCTGCTGCGGGACGCCATGACCGAGCTGGTGGCGATCCAGGACCTGGTCGGCCGCGCCGGCAACTACGCGGCCCTCAACTTCGCCGTGGACACCGCCGACGCCAAGCGCGGCGCGCTGATGCAGCGGGTGCAGGAGCGCGCGACGGCGATCGAGACCACGCTGCTGTTCTTCGAGCTCGAGTGGGCCGCGCTCCCCGACGATCGCGCCGAGGAGCTGCTCGAAGGCGAGGGCCTGGACTTCTGCCGTCACCACCTGCGCATGGAGCGTCGCTACCGCGCCCACCTGCTCTCCGAGCCCGAGGAGAAGCTGATGGCCGAGAAGGCGGTCAGCGGCCGCAACGCGTGGGCGCGGCTGTTCGCGGAGCTGACCTCCGGCATCCGCGTGAACGTGGAGGGCGAGGAGGACGACGTCGCACTGGAGATCGCGCTCAGCCGCCTGGTCTCCCCCGACCGCGAGGTGCGCCGCGCCAACGCCGAGGGAGTCACGGCCGCGCTGGAGCCCGGCCTGCGCACGCGCGGCTTCATCCTCAACACGCTCTTCCACGACAAGGCGGTGGACGACCGCGTCCGCCGTTACCCGCACTGGCTCGCCTCGCGCAACCTGGCCAACGAGGCGTCCGACGAGTCGGTCCGCGCCCTGGTGGAGGCCGTGCGGGGGCGCTACGAGCTGCCGCGGCGCTGGTACCGGCTCAAGGCGCAGATGCTCGGCCTCGACCGCCTGGCCGACTACGACCGGTCGGCCGCGGTGATCCACGAGGAGATCGACGCGTCCTGGGCCCCGTCGCGCGACCTGGTGCTCGAGTCCTACGCCTCGTTCTCGCCCGAGCTGGGCCGGGTGGCGGGCCGCTTCTTCGCCGAGCCCTGGGTCGACGCGCCGGTGCGGCCGCACAAGCGCGGGGGCGCGTTCTGCGCCTACACCGTCCCCGACGTGCATCCCTACCTGATGCTCAACTGGACCGGCCGCCGGCGCGACGTCCTCACCCTGGCCCACGAGCTGGGCCACGGGGTCCACGCCGCGCTGGCCGCTCGCCAGGGCCTGCTGCACCAGCACACGCCGCTGACCCTGGCCGAGACCGCGTCGGTGTTCGGGGAGACCATCGTGTTCGGCCGGCTGCTGGAGCAGGCCGACTCGCCGGAGTCACGCCTCTCCCTCCTGGCCGAGAGCATCGAGGGGTCGATCGCGACGGTCTTCCGCCAGGTGGCCATGCACCGCTTCGAGGACCTGTCCCACACCGCGCGGCGCGAGGAGGGCGAGCTGGCCGTCGAGCGGCTGGGCGACCTGTGGGCGGAGTCCCAGGAGGAGATGTTCGGCGACGCCGTCGAGGTGACGGCCGGCTACCGCTCCTGGTGGTCCTACATCCCGCACTTCATCAACACGCCGGGCTACGTCTACGCGTACGCATACGGGCAGCTGCTCGCCCTCTCCGTGTACCGCCGCTACCGCGACGAGGGCGAGGCGTTCGTGCCCCGCTACCTGGAGCTGCTGAGCGCCGGGGGGTCCAAGCCGCCGGAGGAGCTGGGACGCATCGTGGGCGTCGACCTGGGCGACCCGGGGTTCTGGGACGCCGGCCTGGACCTGGTGGAGGAGCAGCTGGAGGCCGCCGAGCAGGCGGCCCGCGACGCCGGCCGGGCCTAGCCGCCGGTGACGCGCGTGACCTCGGCCAGCGAGGTCAGTCCCTCGGCCACCTTGGACAGGCCGTCCTCGCGCAGGGTGCGCATGCCCTCCTGGATGGCGACCGCGGCGATCTGGGAGGCGGGGGCACGCTCCAGGACCAGGCGGCGGACCTCGTCGCTGACCACCATCACCTCGAACAGCCCGACGCGACCGCGGTAGCCGGTCCCGGCGCAGCGCGCGCAGCCGACGGCCTCGTAGATGTCGACGGTCCCGGCGCCGTCCGCGGACAGCGCGGAGGCGGGGATCGACTTGTGCTCGCGGCAGGAGTCGCACAGCCGCCGTGCGAGCCGCTGCGCGATCACGGCGTTGATCGAGGAGGCCACGAGGTAGGGCTCGATCCCCATCTCGGTCAGGCGCGTCATGGCGGTCGGCGCGTCGTTGGTGTGCAGCGTGGACAGCACGAGGTGGCCGGTGATCGCCGCCTCGACCGCGATCTTCGCGCTCTCGGCGTCGCGCATCTCGCCGACCATGATCGTGTCGGGGTCGGCGCGCATCATCGAGCGCAGGCCGGAGGCGAAGGTCACCCCGAGCTTCTCGTTGACCTGGACCTGCTTGATGCCGTCCAGGCGGTACTCGACCGGGTCCTCGATCGTGACGATCGTCTTCTCGGGCGTCTTGATCGCCATCAGCGCGGCGTAGAGCGTCGTCGACTTGCCGGCGCCGGTCGGGCCGGTGGCGAGCACGCCGCCGTGGGCCTGCGACAGCGCCCCCTCGAGGCGGGCGCGGTCGCCGGCGTGCATGCCCAGCTCGTCCAGGCCCAGCGGCACGGCGCCCTGGTCCAGGACGCGCAGGACGATGGACTCGCCGCTGACCAGAGGCAGCGCCACGGCGCGCAGGTCGACGTGGCGGCGCTCGACGCTCATCCCGATGCGCCCGTCCTGGGGGCGGCGGCGCTCGGAGATGTCCAGGTTGGCCATGATCTTCAGCCGCGAGATGACGGCGGCGGCCAGCTTCATCGGGACGTTGGTCGAGTCGGTCATGACCCCGTCCACGCGCATGCGCACGTCCAAGCCGCCGGGGGCGGGCTCGAAGTGGATGTCCGAGGCGCCCAGCTCGACGGCCTGGGCGATGACCGAGTTGACCAGCTTCACCACGGGCGCGTCGCCGGCGGACTCCACGAGGTCGGCGGCGTCGACCGGTAGGGCCTCCTCGTCGGGCTGCTCCTCGACGTCGCCGAAGCGGTCCAGGCGGGACACGAGGCCCTGGATGTCGTCGCGCGTGGCCACGGCCGGGCGGACGGCGTAGCCGGTGATCATCGCGATGTCGTCGATGGCGACCACGTTGGCCGGGTCGCGCATCGCGACCACGAGGGTGTCGTCGCCGACGAAGCCGACGGGCACGGCCTCCAGGCGCTTGGCCACCTCGGGCGCGATGAGGTTGGCGGCCGCCATGTCGACCGCGAAGTTGGACAGGTGCACGTGGTCGACGCCGAAGCGGTAGGCGAGGGCCTCCGCGAGCTGGTCGCCGGAGATCACGCCGGTGTCGACCAGGTACTCGCCGATCGGGCGGCCCGCCGCGCGGGCGCCGGTTAGCGCCGCGTCGATCTGCTCGCGGGTGGCGTGGCCGAGCTCCACCACGATCTCGCCCAGCAGCATGGTCTTGCGGCCGGGGGGCGCGGCGGGGAGGACGCTGGCAATTGTGGGCGCGGTCGTCTGGGACACCACGGCTGATATCGGCAGTACGGACGTTGCAATCAAGCCCCGCCGCTAAAGCCCCGCCGCCCCACCTGCCGAAGAGAGAAATGTCCGGCGGGTGCCGCCTCCGCTCTGCGGCTCCGCCCCCCAGCCCTCCGCTTTGCAATGAACAATCGCCACCGAGCGGGCGACCCGCCTCCCGCGGGCCTGCCCCCCTACCCCCGATACGCGTCCAGCGCGTGGGCCGTGCTGCGCTCGCACGCGACCGCGTCCGCCGTGGCCGCCGCCACGCTGGGCGGGCTCGCCGCGGGCGTGACGGGCGCCGCTCCGGCCGACTCCTCCAGCGACACGGGCACGCCCGTGGCGCCCCTGGTCGTCGCCGACTGCCCGCCCAGCGGCGTGCTGCCCAGCGGCCAGGCCTGCGTGACCGGCCCGGCCGCCGCTCCGGACCCGGCGCCCGCCCCCGCTCCCGAGGCGCCCGCGAGCACCACGCCCGCGCCCGCGACGCCCGCGCCCCAGACCCAGCCGGATCCCGCTCCCGCTCCCGCGGTCCCGCCGGCCCCGGTCCCCAAGGGCCAGAGCCCCGACGTCCCCACTACGCGCACGGAGCAGCCGAGCTCCTCGTCGCCCACGCGAATCGGCCCCAAGCGCACCGAGCGCGCGGCCCGCGAGACCAACCCCGCCCCCGCCGCCCAGCCGCGGGTGGCGCCCTCCGTCCCCTCCCAGAGCTCGGCGGGGCTGCCGGCCCTGACCTTCAACCTCCCGACCGCCGCGCGCGCCGTCCCCAACGTGCTGCTCGACCGCTTCCCCATCCCGCCGTTCCTGCTGCCGATCTACCAGGCCGCGGCCATGGAGTACGAGGTGCCGTGGCAGGTCCTGGCGGCGATCAACGAGATCGAGACCGACTACGGCCGCAACCTCAACGTGTCCTCGGCCGGCGCGCAGGGCTGGATGCAGTTCATGCCCTCGTCCTGGCAGGCCTACGGGGTGGACGCCAACAACGACGGCCGCAAGGACCCCTACAACCCGGCGGACGCGATCTTCGCCGCTGCGCGCTACCTCAAGGCCGCCGGCGCCAAGCAGGACATCCGCCAGGCGATCTTCGCCTACAACCACGCCAACTGGTACGTGGACTCCGTCCTGCTGCGCGCCAAGCTGATCCGCGCGCTGCCCGGCGACCTGGTCGACGCGCTGACCGGGCTCACCCAGGGACGGTTCCCCGTCGGCGGGCTGGCTCGCTACCCCCGCGCCGGCGGCAGCCCGCAGGGCGTGACGATCGACGCGCGCGAGGGCGCCCCGGTCATCGCTGTCAACGACGGCGTGGTCAAGTACTTCGGCCGCTCCAAGGCCCTGGGCCTGCACCTGATCCTCGACGACGCGCACGGCAACCGCTACACGTACACGCACCTGGGCTCCGTGGCCCGCAGCTACCCCGCGCCCCGGGGGAGCAAGGGCCTCGACCGCCCCGCCGAGGGCGAGGCGAAGACCGCGCACGACCCCCGCCCCCGCGGCGCCGCCTCCGCCGGGCGTCAGACCGTTCCGTCGCGCACCGCGCAGCCCCAGACGCGCACCGTGCGCGTGGTCAAGGCGCGGCTGTTCGCGCACCCGGCCCGCCCGGCCGCCGCGGACGCGGGGGGTGCGCGCCAGGTCGGCGACATGACCAGCGAGCTGCCGGCCGGCGCCAGCGTCAGCGACTACTTCACCGCGGACTTCCCGCTCAAGCGCTCGGACATCGTCCTGCGCCCGCTGCGCCCCGGCGCCCAGGTGATCGGCGGGACCGTGCTGGGCCGCGCCGGGCGCCAGGCGATCCGCTTCCGCATCCGCCCCGCCGGCAAGGGCGCTCCCGCCATCAACCCGCGCCCGGTGCTGGACGGCTGGCGCCTGCTCGAGGCCACCAACATCCACCGCGGCAAGGCGCTGCGCGGCTTCGACGCGCGCAACCCCTCGATCGGCCGCCTGATGCTGATGAGCAAGGAGATGCTGTCGCGCCACGTGCTGGCCGACAAGCGCATCCGCATCTACGAGTGCGGCCGGCGCGACATCGCCACCGGCGCCATCGATCGGCGGGTGCTCGTCACGCTGTCCTACCTCGCCGCCTCGGGCCTGAACCCGCTGGTCTCCGCACTCCAGTGCGGCCACTCCTACTTCACCGCGGGCGGCTCGGTCTCCGACCACTCCTCCGGCAACGCCGTCGACATCGCCTCCATCAACGGCACCGCGATCCTCGGCCACCAGGGCCCGGGCTCGGTCACCGACGTGACCATCCGCCGCCTGCTCACCCTGCAGGGCACGATGCGCCCGCACCAGATCATCTCCCTGATGACCTACCCGGGCCAGTCCAACACGCTGTCGATGGGCGACCACGCCAACCACATCCACGTCGGCTTCGACCCCCGCGGCGCCCAGGCCGGCGGCGCGCAGGACAACTCGGTCCTGAAGCCCGCGCAGTGGACCCGCCTGATGGGCCGGCTGGCGAAGATCGACAACCCGCAGGTTCGGCGCTAAAACGCCAAATTCCTAAGCCTCACGGCCAGATGTGCCGATGGTGAGGCATGCATCCGGACGTCGCTCCCGGCTCGCAGGTCTCGGCACGAGTGGCGGCGGCGCTGTGGGCGCTGGGCGGCTCGATCTCGTTCCTCGTCGTCCTGCTTCCCCATCCGCACCAGGTCAACGTCGAGGGCTTCGTGGCGGTCGGCGTGGTGGCCGAGGTGGTCGCGCTCGGCCTGTGGCTGCTCGATGACCGCCTCTCCAAGGGCGCGCTGAACGCCGCCATCGCGCTGGGCGCCGTCCTCATCACCGCCGACATCGCCATGGCCGGCGAGGACCGTGGCGGCTCGATGCCCGACAACGAGATGCTCTACGTCTGGATCGCGCTGTACTCGGCCTACTTCTTCACCGCGCGCCAGGCGGCGCTGCAGATCGCCTGGGCCTCCGCGTGTTACGGGATCGCGCTGTGGTTCGTCTCGGCCCACGACGTGATCGCCACGCGCTGGATCGAGACCAGCGCCACCCTGGGCATCGCCGTCGCGCTGATCGTGCTGCTCAAGCGCCGCGTCCAGGCTCTCGTGACCCAGCTCGCGGACGCCGCGCGGACCGACCCGCTCACCGGCCTGCACAACCGCCGCGGGTTCGAGGAGTCCATCGACGTGGAGATCGAGCGCGCGCGCCGCGGCGGCCACCCGCTGACCCTGGTCGTCGCCGACCTGGACCACTTCAAGCGCGTCAACGACCGCCTCGGGCACGGCGCGGGCGACGCGGCCCTGAGCCGCGTGGGCCGGCTGCTCTCCGGCGGCAAGCGCCAGATCGACTATGCCGCGCGGACCGGCGGCGAGGAGTTCGCGCTGATCCTCCCCGAGACCACGGTCGAGGAGGCCTATGTGGTGACCGAGCGTCTGCGCACGGCGATGGAGGCCGCCTTCGCCAGCGAGCTGGTCCCCCTCACCTTCTCCTTCGGCCTGGCCGGGTTCCCCCATCACGGCCGCAAGCCCGACGACCTGCTGCGCGCCGGCGACCGCGCCCTGTACGCGGCCAAGGAGCTGGGCCGCAACCGCTCCGTCATCTACTCGACCGAGATCGCGTCCGTCTCGCTGCCCGTGGGCGCGGCCGGCCGTGAGGTCCACCTGGCCACGCTGCTGGCGCTGGCCGAGGCAATCGACATGCGCGACGCCGGGACCGCCGACCACTCCCAGACCGTCGGGCGTCACTGCGAGGTCGTGGCTCGCGAGCTCGGTCTTCCGCGCGAGCGGGTGGAGCGCGTGCGGCTGGCCGGCATCCTGCACGACATCGGCAAGATCGGCGTGTCGGACATGATCCTGCGCAAGCCCGGCCCGCTGAACGACGAGGAGTGGGCGGAGATGCGCCGGCACCCGGAGATCGGCGCGCGGATCCTGGGGTCCAGCGAGTTCGACGACCTGCGTGAGTGGGTCCTGTCGCACCACGAGCGCCCGGACGGTCGCGGCTATCCGCGCGGGCTGCGCGGCGAGGACATGACGCTGGAGGCGAAGATCCTGGCGGTCGCGGATGCCTACGAGGCGATGACGTCCGACCGCGTGTACCGCCCCGCGATCGGCCGCGAGGCCGCGCGCGAGGAGCTGCGCCGGGGGTCGGGCTCGCAGTTCGACCCGCTGGTGGTCGAGGCCTTCCTGGCGGTGCTGGACAAAGCCTCCGCCGCCCTGCACGCGAGCTGAGCGTCGCGCCGCGACAATGCGCCGATGCGCGCAGCGGTGGTCGGCCACGTGGAGCGGGTGTGGTTCGCCGCGGTGGACCGGTTCCCGCGCGCGGGGGAGATCGTCCACGCGGCACAGACCTGGGAGGAGGCCGCCGGCGGCGGCGGCGTGGCCGCGGTCCAGCTGGCGCGCATGGGCGCGGAGGTCGACTTCTTCACGGCGCTGGGCGACGACGAGCACGGCCGGGAGGCCGAGCGCGAGCTGACGGAGTGGGGGGTGCGGGTCCACGCGGCGAAGCGCACGGCGCCCCAGCGCCGGGCGTTCACGCTGCTGGACTCCGACGCCGAGCGCACGATCGTCGTGATCGGGGAGCGCCACGTCCCGCGGGGAGAGGACCCGCTGCCCTGGGACGCCCTCGAGCGAGCGGCGGGGGCCTACTTCACCGGCGGGGACGCCGGCGCGCTGGCCGCGGCCCGCCGCGCGGGCGTGCTCGTGGCCACCACGCGCGCCCGCGGGCCGCTGACCGGCGCCGGGGTCCCGCTGGACGCCCTGGTCTTCAGCGCCGACGACCCTTCGGAGGCCTACGCGCCGGGCGATGTCGACCCGCCGCCCGCCCTCGTGGTCTCGACGGGCGGAGGACAGGGTGGGCGCTGGGAGGCCGCGGAGGGCCGGACCGGGACCTGGGAGGCCGCGCCACCGCCCCGTCCCCCGATCGACGCCTACGGCTGCGGCGACACCTTCGCGGCCGCGCTCACCGGCGCGCTCGCCCGGGGGGACGAGCTGGACGCCGCGCTCGCCTTCGCCGCGCGGGCCGGCGCGGCCTGCCTCGCCGGCCGCGGACCGTTCGGCGCCGCCCTGGAATCCCTGTAGGGAAGGCGGGTAAAGAGGCGAACGCCTCCCGCAGCACATGCGAACCGCGCCCCTCAGCCCCGCCCAGGCCGCCGCCCTGCGCCGAGCGCGTGAGCTCGCCGCCGAGCTCACGGAGCTGGCCGCCTCGATCCGGTCGGCGCTGCGCGAGGAGGTGACGGCGGGCCCGCTCGCCGAGGTGGGGCGGTTCGAGCCGCCCGTCGCCGAGCCGAGTAGCTCCGCGCCGGCCCTCGTCGAGCCGCCGCTCGCGGACCCCGAGGACGAGACCGCGTCCGGCCTCGCGGCCGGCGATCTGCGCGCCGCCTTCGCGGCGGCGAAACCGGGCGCTGGGCCCCGCCGCCGCCCGCGCGAGCTCTTCGGGCACTAGTACACGCGTCCGGCCGCGCCCAATAGATTCGCGGCCTGACCTCCGCCGCTACACGTCCGCTGCTGACCGAGCTGGAGCTCTCCGGGTCCGCCGCGCCGTGGGAGGACCTGGGCCTGCGGATCGAGGAGGACGGCGCCTGCCGCCTCGGCGCCGTGACCCTGCGTTTCGGCGCGCCGGGCGACGGCGGGATCGCGGGCTGGACCCTGGCCGGGGCGACGGGCGACGGAGATCTCGACGGCCTGCCCACCCGGCGCGTCCCGGCGGTCGAGCCGCCGGAGCCCGCGCCCGAGCACCCCAACGGAGCGCTGCGCCTCGACCACGTCGTCGTCATGACGCCCGACCTCGACCGCACGTTCGCCGCGCTGAAGACGGCCGGCCTGGACCTGCGCCGCGTCCGCGACGCCGGCACGCCCGAGCATCCGGTCCGCCAGGGCTTCTACCGCGCCGGGGAGGCCATCCTCGAGGTCGTGGGCGACGTGGATCCCCCGGGGCCCGCGCGGTTCTGGGGGCTGGTGGTCGTGGTCCGCGACCTCGACGCGCTGGCCGAGCGCCTCGGGGACCGGCTCGGGCGCCCCCGCGACGCCGTCCAGCCGGGCCGGCGCATCGCCACGGTGCGGGAGGAGGCCGGCCTCGGGCTGCCGGTGGCCGCGCTGACGGTTCCCGTGCAGCGCTGACAGCGGTCCAGGCTTTTCGCGCAGGGCGGCGAAACTGGCCCCTCATGAGCGCTCTCGCGACACCCTGGGACCCGCGCGCCGAGCTGACCGGCGCGCTGGAGCGAGACGAGTTCCGCCTCGTCTACCAGCCGGTCGTCTCCCTCCTGGACGGCACGCCGGTGGGCGCCGAGGCGCTGCTGCGCTGGGTGCACCCCCAGCGCGGCGTCCTGCTTCCCGCCACCTTCCTGGAGCTGCTGGAGGAGAGCGGCGAGATCGTGCCCGTGGGCGCCTGGGCGCTGACCGTCGCCTGCCGCCAGGCCGTCCGCTGGAACGAGTCGATCCTCCTGGGCGCCGAGCCGGGCCGCTCCCTCACGATCGGGGTCAACGTCTCAGGGCGCCAGGCCCAGGACCACCGCCTCGTCGGCCACGTGGCGCGTGCGCTGGAGGAGTCCGAGCTGGATCCGTCCCTGCTGCACCTGGAGCTGACCGAGACGGTGCCGCTGGAGCGCTCGGCGGCCGTGGCCCGGCGCCTGGCCGACCTGCGCTCGCTCGGCGTGAAGCTCGTCCTGGACGACTTCGGCACCGGCTGGTGCTCGCTGGGTTACCTCAGTCGCTTCCCCGTCGACGTGATCAAGCTCGACCGCTCCTTCGTCGCCGCGCTGGGGCACGACTTCCGGGCCGCCGCGATCGTGGACGCGGTGATCGCCCTGGCCGAGCGCCTGGACCTGGAGATCGTGGCCGAGGGGATCGAGACCGGCGGCCAGCGCGACGACGTGCTGGCCGCGGGCTGCAGCCTCGCCCAGGGCTACTTCTTCGGCGCGCCCGGGCCCGCGGCCGCCGTGGCCGCCGCGTAGCCGGGCGCCCGGGCCGGAGAAAACCCTGGGGTAGGAACCCCGGTGCGATCGGCGCCCCGGGGGCGTAACGTCGTTCTCGTCGCCGCTGACGCCACGGAAGGAGCCGGTGGGGACATGGACGGCGAAGCGGTGGGCAGGGACGCCCACCGCCTGCGCCACCTTCCTCAGCCGCCGTAGCGGCCCGTGTTGCGAGCGTCGTGCCGGAAGGCCGGCCACTCGCCCGCGCCCCGCGGCGCCAGGGCCGGCGTGTCCCAGGCGAACAGCCAGCCGTCGCGCGTGACCGCCACGACCTCGGTGCGCCCGTCGCCGTCGACGTCGCTCGCGGCCGCCGACGCCAGCAGCCAGCCGCCGGTGTCCCGGGGCCAGCCCGCGGGCTCGGTCCCGTCCTGGCGGAACGCGTGCAGCAGGTTGCCGCTGCCCCCGGCCAGAACCTCGGCCCGGCCGTCGCCATCCACGTCGGCGGCCACCGGGGCGTGGACGATCTGCCAGCCCTCCATCACCCGCGGCCAGCCCGGCATCCAGGCCCCGCCGGCGGCGTCCCAGCCGCCGAGCAGGTGCTCGAAGTCCGGGCGGGTGGCGGGCTGGGCCTGCGCTGTGGCCAGGCGCGCGTCCACCAGGCCGGACAGGAAGCGCAGGGGGCCGCCGGGGGAGAGGCGGGCGAAGGAAGCGTTCGCGCCCAGGGCCAGGACGGCCGGGGCATGGGCCGGGGACCCCTGCACGGCGGTGGCGAAGTGGCCGCCGGTGGCGCCCGGGCCGTCCATGCGCGTCCCGTCGCCGCGGAACAGCTCCGGCGCGCCGGTGAAGGTCGCCACCGCCACCTCGTCGCGGCGGTCGCCGTCCACGTCGGCCAGGACGGGGGAGTCGGGTACCCCGCGCCCGACGAGCGGGATCGCGTCCGCGGCCAGGGCCTCGGGCTTCACCGGCCAGCCCGGGAGTCGCCGCCCCTTCGCGTCCCAGGCGTACACGCGCCCGCTGGTCGACGGGGTGGACCCGTAGGCCTCGGCGGTCCCCTCGACCACGTCGGGCGAGCCGTCGCCGTTGAGGTCGCCGATCGCCGGGGAGGAGAGGATCTTCGCCACGTCTCCGCCGTCGCGAGCCAGCACGGGCCAGCCGGGCAGCGGGCGCCCGTTGCCGCGCACCGCGTACACGCGCTGGTCGGCCGCTCCCACCACGATGTCCAGCCGCCCGTCGCCGTCGAGGTCGGCCAGCGCCGGGCTGGCGTAGATGGCGGAGTCCAGCAGTCCCTGCTCGGCCGGGGCGCGCAGCCCGATCGCGAAGGGGAACCCGCGCAGCGGGCGACCTCGGCGGTCCCACGCGTAGATGCGACCGTCGAGGCCGGCCACCACCACGTCGGCGCGGCGGTCGCCGTTGACGTCGCCCACGGCCGGCGTGGCCACGAACCCGCTGCGCATCGGACCGATCCGCCGCGCCGCCGGCGCCGAGCCCGGGGCTGGCCACATCGCGCGCGGCCAGCCGCGCAGGGAGCGCCCGGAGCGCCCGTCGTACACGCGGACCAGGCCCTCGGACGTCGCCAGGACGATGTCCGCCCGGCCGTCGCCGTTGACGTCGGCCAGCGTGGGGGACGACTCCCCGGAGGTCCCCAGCTCCTTGGGGTATCCCGCCTTCAGGCCGCGCGTGTCCAGAGCCGTGAAGAACGTGCGGTCCTCGCCCGCGTTGCCGGCGGCGTCCACCGCGCGCAGGCGCAGCGTCCAGCCTCCGGGGGCCAGGCGCGACGCGTCCACCCCCGCCAGCCGCACCGGCACGGCGCGCGTGGCGCCGCCGCTCGCCAGCGGGGCCCAGCGCTCCGGGCGCTCCCCGGCGCCCAGCTCGAGCGTCCAGCGCACCGCGCTGCGCCCGTGCACCTCGCCGCGCACGTCGAACCGGCCGCGGGCGGGGCGGTAGGGGTCGGGTCCCGTCAGCCGCGCCACCGGCGGCACGCGGCCGGGCGCGGCGCGGCGCACCGCCTCGTAGGCGTTCACGCGGCCCCAGCCCGAGAGCGGGTCCCAGCCCGGGGCGTAGCCCTGGGACGGGTCGGTCAGGTCGTCGGCGGTCGTGCGGATGATCTGGTTGACCTCGCCGGCGGTCAGGCGCAGCCCGGCGGCGCGACCCCGGGAGACGACCAGAGCGGCGACCGCGGCCACGTGGGGCGTGGCCGCCGACGTCCCGCTCCAGTTCTTGACGTACCCGCCGCCCCACTGCGTCGTGGGGACCTGCGTGGGCGCGACCACGTCCAGGTGCGGGCCGTAGTCCGAGTAGGCCGCCTTGACCGTGAAGTCGCTGCCGCTCACCGCCAGGTCGCCGTTGAAGGCCGTGGTGTTCGCCGTGTCCGGGTTGATGCCGCCCACCGCCAGGACATCGCCGAGCATCTGCGGCTGGTGGTGGTGGAAGTGGAACTCGTTGCCCGACGCCACCGCCATCACCACGCCGCGCCGGTGCGCGTAGGCGACCGCGCGGCGCAGCTGGGAGTTGAACGTGTCGGCGCCCAGGCTCATGCTGATCGCGCTCGCGCCCCGGTCGGCGGCGTAGACGATGGCCTGGGCCAGGCGGGTGCCCTGGTGCAGGATGTTGTCCGAGGTCCGCAGGGCCAGGATCCGCGCGCCCGGCGCCACCCCGGCGATGCCGGCGCCGTTGTCGGCGGCCGCGCCCAGCACCCCGGCCACGTTGGTCCCGTGCGTGTTGCGGGTGTCGGAGGTGGGGAGGTTGTCGCGCGCGTAGAAGTCCCAGCCGCGCCAGTCGTCCACGTATCCGTTGCGGTCGTCGTCCACGCCGTTGGCGCGCCGGTCACGCCCGGCCGCATCGCGGCCGGTTTCGCCGGCGTTCTCCGCCCACCGCCCGGCCAGGTCGGGATGGTCGAACTGCACGCCGACGTCGACGTCGGCGATCGTGACGCCGGCGCCGGTGCTCAGCGGCCAGGCGCGGTCGGCCGAGATGCCGCGGTCGGTGGTCAGGTCCCACTGCTCGTTGGTCGCCCCGGGCAGCGGCGAGGCGTCGTACAGGGGGTCGTTCGGAGGGTTCGCCGGGAAGGCGCCGTAGGCGGCCGGCGCCGCCACGCACATGGACAGCAGGACCGCAGTCGCCAGCCGGTACCCCCTCACGCTTTGCAAGTTAGAGGAGTGGGAAAGGCGAGGAGCCGGGTATGCCCCCGGCATGAAGGAAGACCTCAAGGGCGTGCCGGACGAGCTGCGCGCGACCCGCGACGACGTGGAGCGCAAGCTGGCCGAGACCGCCGAGGAGCACCCCGCCGTGCGCGAGGCGCTGAACTTCCGGCTCCTGCTGCTGGCCGCCGCCGTCGCCCTGGTCGTGGCCTTCGTGGCCCGGCTGGCGGGGCTGAGCTTCATCTTCAGCCTGCTGCTGTTCCTGGCGGTGTTCTTCGGCGGCTGGCTGGGCCTGGCGCGCGCCTCGGCGCCGCGGCGACCGGTCGACCCCGCCCGGTCGTAGCGCGCCCGCGCCGCCGGATGTTCTAGGCTCGCGCCGCCATGAGCGCCGCGG
This sequence comes from Solirubrobacteraceae bacterium, assembly GCA_033855845.1. Lineage (GTDB taxonomy): Bacteria > Actinomycetota > Thermoleophilia > Solirubrobacterales > Solirubrobacteraceae > AC-38. The sequence continues at coordinate 1,760 of JAWVFR010000073.1, read as the reverse complement.
TGGACATCCTCCTGCCCGTGCTCGGTGCCAGCACGCCCAGCAAGGCGCCGTTCTATATCGCCGGGAGCGTGCTCGCGGCGTGGGCGGTCGTCGTTTCCCTGCTGGGCATCAGCCGTCCCGGCTTCCCCGGCGGGGCCGCCGGCCAGCGGGCGGTGATGGGCCTCAGCGCCGTGCTGGTGGCGGCCACCGTCGGCACGGCGATCCTGACGGCCTCCAAGCACCACGGCGAGGCGCACGCGGCCAGCGAGCCCGGCGCGGCGCACGGTCAGCCGGCCAACGAGCAGACGCCACCGGCCGGCGGCGGCACCACGACGCCCGGCAAGTCGCCCCGTCCGGCGGGCGGCGGCGGCCTGAAGGTCCAGATCGCCGCGGACCCCAGCGGCCAGCTGAAGTTCCAGCAGGCCTCGGTGACGGCGAAGCCCGGCCTAGTGACGATCGAGTTCGACAACCCGTCGCCGGTGCCCCACGACGTGACCGTGGCCCGCGGCTCCACCAAGCTCGGCGGGACGAAGGTCGTGACCTCGGGCCAGGCCACGACCAAGCTCGCCCTCCAACCGGGCAGCTACACGTTCTACTGCTCGGTCGATGGCCACCGCGCCGCCGGCATGCAGGGCACCCTCGCGGTCCAGCCCTAGACCGTCCAGTCGATGAAGTCCAGGCCGTTGAAGCCCAGCGCCTGGGCGGTGGCTCCGGTCAGGTCCCACTCACGCCCGGCGATGTAGGGACCGCGGTCGATCACCGGGACGCGCAGGACGCGCCCGCGGTAGCGGAAGGTGATGAGCGCGCCGCACGGCGCCGACTTGTGCGCGACGCCGAGCTGCTCGCGGGCCAGGCGCCCGCCGCAGGCCAGCGGCCCGCCGTAGTCCGTGTAGACGGAGGCCACGCTGGTGTGCCAGCCGCCGGCCGGCTCGAACGGCGCGACCGGGCCCACGCCGGCGGGGTTCTGGAACGGTCGCCCGGGAGTCGGCTTGGGGATCTGCGCCAGCTCGCGGCGGACCTGCGCGTCGCTGGGCGGGCCCGCGCCGGGGGAGCGCGCGGCGCCGGGCTGCCCGCCACCCGCCACCGGCTCGACGACGCGGTAGGAGCCCGACGGAGTTCCCGCCACGTCGCCGGCCACCGGCTCGACCACCTTGGGATGCGGTTTCAGGCGCGCGTAGTAGTCGTCACCCACCGTGGCTACCGCCCGGCCCGACTCGGCCTGCGGCGAGAGCGCGATCACCGCGAACGCGACTCCCGCGCCGCACACGGCGGCGAGCCCGGCGGCGAGGGCGAGGTGCCGGCGGTTGCGCAGGCGCGCCCGCACGTCAGCCGGCGGGCGCTCCGGCCGGCGGCGCGGCGGTGCGGCCGAGCTCGATCTCCCGGCGCTCCACCGCGAGCTCCAGGGCGGCCGGGTCCCCGCCCAGCTGCGCCCAGCGCTGATGCGCCGTGCCGGAGAAGGCGTCCAGCCAGTCGTCGGTGTGCAGTGGATCGTGGTGGAACATCAGGACCCGCTGCGCCTCCACCCGCCGCGCGAACGTCAGCGCGTCGCCCAGCGGCGAGTGCCCCCAGCCGACGTGGTCCGGGTACTCCTCGTCGCTGTACTGGCAGTCGTGCACCAGCAGCGAGGCGCCGCGCGCCAGCTCGTAGCCCGAGATCCACTCCGGTCCCACCTGCGCCAGGTCCGCGCCCAGGCCGGGCTCGTGGTCGGGGATGTAGCAGAGGGACGTGTCCCCCTCCGTGATCCGGTAGCCCAGCGTCGGCCCGCGATGGGTCACCGATGC
>JAWVFR010000072.1:0-40680 GCA_033855845.1 Solirubrobacteraceae bacterium | reverse complement strand
GCGCGTTGTAGTGGAGCACCCGCTGGAGATAGAGCGAGCCCATGAAGAACATCCCGAACATCCCCGCCACCGACAGCGCCTGGACGATGTTGGCCCCCGACACGTTGCGCGAGCGGAAGATCCGCAGGGGGATCAGCGGATGCGCTGCGCGCGACTCGCGGACCACGAACGCGACCAGCAGGAGGAGCGACACCGCGCCGAATCCCAGCGCCTGGCTTGAGCCCCAGCCGTGCTCGGCCGCGGGCTTGACCAGCGTGTAGACGCCCAGCATCAGGGAGCTCGTGATCAGCACCGCGCCCGGGATGTCCGCGCCGCGGGCGAAGCCGATTCCCTGGTCGCGGTCCAGCAGCCGGTTCGCGAGGAACGCGGTGAGGATCCCGATCGGCACGTTCACGAAGAAGATCCAGTGCCAGTTGATCGACTGGGTCAGCACCCCGCCCACCAGCAGGCCGATCGAGCCGCCGGCCGAGGCCACGAAGGCGTAGACGCCGATCGCCTTGGCCTGGTCGCGCGGCTGCGAGAACATCGTGACGATCATCCCCAGGGTCACCGCGGAGGTCATCGCCCCGCCGGCCCCCTGGACGAACCGCGCCGCCACCAGGGCCTCCTGGCTGTCCGCCAGCCCGCAGGCCAGCGACGCCAGCGTGAACACGGCGAGTCCGGCCATGAACACGCTCTTGCGGCCCAGGAGATCGCCGAGCCGCCCGGCCAGCAGCAGCAGTCCGCCGAAGGCGATCATGTACGCGTTGACCACCCAGGCCAGGCTGGACTGGGTGAACCCGAGGTCGTTCTGGATCGTCGGCAGCGCCACGTTCACCACGGTGGCGTCCAGGACGATCATCAGCACCCCGACGCACAGCACGTACAGGGCGATCCAGCGCTTTCGATCTTCGGTCGCGGTCAAGCTCATCGGTCCTTTCTCGGCTCCTCGCGGGGTCCCAGCAGCACCGAGGCGCCGAGCCCTCGAGCGCGGTCCGTGGCCCGCGCAACATCGGCGACCTGCCCATACGGTAGCCACAGCGGATGTCGGGTCGCACACTCGACCATCCCGCCGCCGATTAGTCTGGTCGGCTTGCCCGGTCCAGACTCAGTGGAGCCCGCCCTCCGCATAACCGACCTGGTCAAGCGCTACCCGACGGGCACCGAGGCGCTGCGCGGCGTGTCGCTGGAGATCGGCGACGGCGAGTTCTTCGGCCTGCTGGGCCCCAACGGCGCCGGCAAGTCCACGCTCATCCACTGCGCCACGGGGCTGGCCCAGCCGACCACCGGTGCGATCCGCGTGTTCGGCCACGACGCGGTCGACCACTACGAGCAGGCCCGGCTCGCGGTCGGCCTCGCGCCCCAGGAGCTGAACCTGGACTGGTTCCTGACCGCGGCGGAGACGCTCGACTACCACGGCGGGTACTTCGGGATGCCCCGCCGCGAGCGCAAGGAGCGCACGCGCGAGCTGCTGGACATCTTCTCGCTGACCGAGAAGCGCGACGACCGCACGCGCACGCTGTCCGGCGGCATGAAGCGCCGCCTGGTCCTGGCCCGCGCGCTGATGCACCGCCCCCGCCTGCTGATCCTCGACGAGCCCACCGCCGGCGTGGACGTCGAGCTGCGCCTGGAGCTGTGGCACTACGTCCAGCGCATCAACGCCGAGGGCACCACGGTCCTGCTCACCACCCACTACCTGGAGGAGGCCGAGCAGCTCTGCGACCGCATCGCCTTCATCAACGGCGGCGAGATCGTGGCCACGGGCACCACGCGCGAGCTGACCGAGCACTTCGGCGTGGGCAGCCTCGAGGACGCCTACCTCCAGCTGGTGGGGCGCAAGGAGCTGTCGCGCGCGCACATCCCCGAGGAAGCCGCATGAGCGCCGCGCAGATCCGCTTCCTCTCGCTGGTGCGCCGCGAGGTCAACCGCTTCCTGAAGATCAAGCGCCAGACCGTCGGCGCGCCGCTGCTGGAGACCTTCCTCTACATCTCCGTGTTCGGCGCCGCGCTGGGGTCGCGGATCAAGACGCTGCACGGCTTCGACTACGTCGTGTTCGTGATCCCGGGGCTGATCATGATGGCCTGGGCGATCAACGCCTTCGCCAACAACTCCTCCTCGATCCTCCAGCAGAAGTTCCAGCGCGCGATCGACGACCAGCTCTCCTCCCCCGCCTCGCCGCTGGAGCTGCTGCTCGCGTTCGGCTTCGGCGGGTTCCTGCGGGGGATGCTGGTGGCGATCCTGACCTTCAGCGCCTCGTCCGTGCTCGTGGACCTCCCGGTGGAGCACATCCTCGTGCTCGCGCCCGCGCTGTTCCTGGTGGGGTTCTTCTTCGCCCAGCTGGGCGTGCTGATCGGCGTGCGGGCCGAGCAGTTCGACGACGTCTCGTTCGCGCAGACCTTCGTGCTGCAGCCGCTGATCTTCCTGGGCGGGGTCTTCTACTCCGCCTCCCTGCTGCCCGAGCCCTTCCAGACGCTCACCCACTTCAACCCGATCTACTACATGATCAACCTGGTCCGCTACGGGTTCCTGGGCTACTCCGAGGCGAACGTCGCGCTCTCCCTCGGCCTGCTCACGGCGGCCGTGCTGGCGCTGTTCGCGTTCAACCTGCGCCTGTTCTCGCGGGGCTACAAGCTGCGGGCCTGATCAGTGGTGGTGGTGGGCATGGTCCACCGGCACGGCCTCGGGCGGCAGGGCGGAGGCCAGCAGCGCCGCCAGCCCGGTGGTGAAGGGAACCGACGCCACCACGCCGATCGCGCCCACCAGCGTGGCCACCACCGACTCCGCGACGTCCTGGCTGTTGATCGCGTCGGTGAACGTCACGCCGGCGGTGGTGAAGACCAGCAGCAGCGGCAGGCTCGCCCCCACGTAGGCGAACACCAGCGTGTTGACGGTGGCCGACAGGTGGTCGCGCCCGATCGTGAACGCCTCCCGGTACAGGCCCCGCGGCCCCAGCGTCGGGTCCGCGCGACGCAGGGCCATGACCGCCGAGGCCTGGGTCACGGCCATGTCGGCCAGGACGCCCAGCGCGCCGATCACGAATCCGGCCAGCACCAGCCCCTGTAGCGAGAGTCCGGGGCGCTGCTGGCGCAGGGTGAACGCGAGGTCCGACCCGGCCCCGGTCAGGTGCGCGATGTGTACGTAGAGCAGCCCCAGGCCCGCCGCGACCAGAAGGCTCAGCGCGATCCCCAGGGCCGCGGCCAGGCTCTGGATGCTCAGCCCGCTGGTCAGGCCGATGGTCAGGAACATCGCGGCCAGCGAGCCGACCAGCGCCACCAGGAAGGGAGACCGGCCCTCCAGCATCGCGGGGACCACGAACTGGGTGACCACGAGGATGCCGAGGCCCAGCCCCACCAGCGAGAACAGCCCGCGCAGCCGCCCGGCGAGGACGACCAGGGCGGCGAAGGCGAGCGCCAGCCACAGGATCGGCAGCCGGCGGTCGTAGTCCACGATCGAGTACGTGTACTGCCCCAGCGGCCGAGCGCCCGGGTTCGCGCCCGGCAACCGCGCCGGCGGGGCCCCGGCCCCCACGCCGGACTGGCGCTGGTTGGGCAGGACCCGGACCCGCTGGCCGACGTCGTAGCTCGGCGCCTTGGCCTGCGGCGTGAGGCTGACGATCGCCGCGCGGCCGCGGTCGGGACCGCTGAGGATCTCCACCTCCACGAAGCGGCAGGTGCCCTCCTCGCACGCGCTGCGGGTGACGGACACGACCCGCCCCGACTCGGTGTGGCCGATCGCCGAGGAGCCCGACGTGGTGGAGGAGCCGGGCCAGAGCAGCACGAGGCCGGCGAGCGTCGCGGCGAGCAGCAGCCCCGCGGCGACGAGCAGGCCGCGCGCGGCCGGCGCCGCCCACAGCAGCCGCCGGCGCACCCGCATCCCGTCCGGGATCCGCCCTCCGAAAAGTGGAGTCAAACCGCGCGCAGTCTTGCACCGTCAACGGTCGCCGGCCCGGCCCGCGGTTGGGACTAGGCATTAGGGGTCCCTAACTGTTAGCTTTCCCGCCACGCCGTTAGGCCGCCCTAAGCCGACCACCGCCTCCATGTCCTTCACCCAGACCATCCTGCTCGGAGCCCTCGCCGGGTTCACCATCTTCCTGGGCCTCCCCCTGGGACGGCTGCAGCTGGTCTCGACTCGCAGCCGGGTCGCGCTGTCGATGTTCTCGGTCGGGATCCTGGCCTTCATCTTCGTCGACGTCCTCGAGCACGCGAACGGCATCGTCGAGCACGCCGTCGACGGCTTCAAGGACGGGGCGCACAGCTTCGGCCACCTGGCCTTCCTGGTGGGGCTGCTGCTCGTCGGCTTCGGACTCGGCAGCGCCGGTCTGGGAATCCTCGAGCGGCGGCTGCGGCCCCCTGCCCCGCCCCTGCCCCCCATCGCCGGCGGCGCCCACGCGGCCACCCTGTCCGCCGCCGACGCGGTCGGCCTGGGCGCCGACACCGAGGCCCTGCGGCGCCGGGCGCTGCAGACCGGCATGGTGATCGCCACCGCCATCGGCCTGCACAACTTCGCCGAGGGCCTGGCCATCGGCGTGGCGGCGAGCACGGGAGCGGTCAGCCTGGCGACCGTCCTCATCGTCGGATTCGCCCTGCACAACGCGACCGAGGGCTTTGGGATCGTCGGGCCCCTGGGCTCCGTGCGGCCCTCCTGGCGCTGGCTCGGCCTGGTCGGCCTGGTCGGCGGCGCCCCCACCTTCGTGGGCGCGATGGTCGGCTACCAGGTCACCTCGCAGCCGCTGGAGCTGGCGTTCTATGCGCTGGCCGCGGGCGCGATCCTCTACGTCATCGGCGAGATCTGGCACGGGGTGCGCCGCTACGGCCACCGCGAGCTGGGGCTGCTGCTCCTGGGCGCCGGCTTCGCGGCCGGGCTGCTCACGGACCTCGTCGTCGCCTACGGCAGCCACTAGACCTCCAGGCGCGACTCCTCCAGGTCGAGCTCGTGCTCGACGCGGTGCATCACGTCGTTGCTGATCTCGCCGGCGTTGCGCAGCTGGACCAGCGCCGCGCGCTGGACCGCGAAGAGCTCGTGCTGCAGGCGCTGGTAGGCGAGGGAGCGGTCCTCGATGCCGTCCTCGTCCTCCAACTTCCCCGCGCGCACCTTGGCGCGGCGCCCGCGGAAGCGGTAGAGGCCGCGGGCACGCTCGATCGTGTCCTCGCGGGTCCAGTCCTCGGACTCCAGCTCGTCGAGGCGCTCCAGCGCCGCGCGCGACGCGGCCAGGCGCGCGCGGACCTCCTCGGCCTCCTCGTCGGCGCCGTCCTCGCGCACGCCGAGCCACCGAATGAGCAGGGGCAGGGTAAGACCCTGGCCGACCAGCGTCACCAGGATCACCGCGAACGTGATGAACAGGATGAGGTCGCGATCCGGCAGCGGGGCCCCGGTGTCGGTGGTCAGGGGCAGCGCCAGCGCGGCGGCGAGCGAGACCGCCCCGCGCATGCCGGACCACGCCGAGACGACGCGCCAGCTCGCCACGGCTCGCCGCTCCCGCTGCTGGGGGCGGCGATCCAGCGCCCGGACCACGTAGGGGACGGTGAACGACCACAGGAAGCGCATCCCGATGACCGCCGCGCACACCAGCGCCGAGTAGCCGATCAGCTCGCCGAAGGGCCGGGCGTCCAGGCCGCTCACGATCACCGGCAGCTGCAGCCCGATGAAGATGAACAGCGTCGCGTTGAGCAGGAAGATGAGGATCTCCCACAGCGCGAAGGCCTGCAGCCGGGTCTGCGGAGAGGCCAGCTCGTGCGCGCGCCAGCCGAGGTAGACCCCGGTGGTCACGGCCGCCAGCACGCCGGACAGCCCGAGCCGCTCGGCGGGGATGAAGGCGGCGTAGGCGGTCAGCAGCGAGATCGTGATCTCCGTGACGGCGTCATCGAGCCGCCGGCGGATCTGCTCCACCGCATAGCCCACGGCCAGACCGATGGCGATGCCGCCGGCCGCCATCCCCAGGAAGTCCAGTCCCGCGCCCAGGACGGAGAAGCTGCCCCCGACCGCCGCGCCCACGGCCACCCGGTAGGCCACCAGCGCGGTGGCGTCATTGACCAGGCTCTCCCCCTCGATCACGTTCACCAGGCGTCGCGGCGCGCCGAGGCGGCGCATGACCGCCGTCGCGGCCACCGGGTCGGTGGGCGACACGATCGCGCCGAGCGCGAACGCCATCGGCCACGCGAGCCCGATCACCTCGTGCCCGAGCACGGCGACCGCCACCGTCGTGACGAGGACCAGGCCGACGGAGAGCAGCGTGATGGGCCGCAGGTTGTCGCGCAGGGCCCGCAGGTCGGAGAAGAACGCCGCCGAGTACAACAGCGGCGGCAGGAAGACCACCAGCACCAGGTCGGGCTGGAGCTTGATCTCGGGCATGCCCGGCAGGAACCCGAGGACCAGCCCGCCGAGCACCAGCGGGATGGGGTACGGGACCGCCAGCCAGCGGGCCACGACGTTCAACCCCGCGACCGAGACGAACAGCGCCAGGATGAAGATCTCGAAGCCCGCCACGGCCAGGCAAAGCTACCCGGTCGGCTCCCGCCGCCGGCGGTCCTAGGCGGCCCGGGCCACGGCCGGAGCGGGGACCGTGGCCGGGAAGCCCGGCGACACCCGCACCACCCCGCCGGGGCCCACGATGCGCGCGCTGTAGCCCGGGACGGCGGCGACTTGCGCCAGCCCGTCGGGGCCCGCGGCGAGCAGCCCGGTGGCCAGCGCATCGGCCAGGCCCAGCTCGGGGCCGACGACCGTGGCCGCGCGCAGGCGCCGCGCCGGGCGGCCGGTGAAGGGGTCCAGCACCTCCCCCGGGCGCTCGTAGACGCCCGAGGTGGCGATCGCGCCGTCGACCGGGACGGCCGCGTCGATCCGATGCGCCCGCCGCGGGTCGCGGATGCCGACCTGCCACGGATGGCCCGGCGCCCGCTCCCCGAAGGTCACGATGTCGCCGCCCGCGTTGACCAGGGCGGCGGGCACCCCCCAGCGGGCCAGCTCGGCGGCGGCCCGCTGCGCCGCCCACCCCTTCACCAGGCCGGTCGGGTCCACGCCGCCCGGCATCGCCCAGGGGTCGAACCAGCCCCCCGACAGGTCCCGCGCGGAGGCGCATGCGACCAGGACCTCGACGATCTCCGGGGGAGCGTCGCGCACGGCGAGCTCGTCTCGCCGGACACGGCTCATCGGGCTGTCCGCGCGCCAGGTGCTGAACATCGCGTCGTCCTCGTGCAGGCCGTCGCAGGCCCGTCCCAGCGCCGCGCGCAGGGTGGTCTCCGGCAGCTCTCCGCCGTGCACGACGAAGGACACGACGGTGCCCATCACGGCCTCGGCGTGGCGGACGACGATCATGGGGGCCAGGGTCGCGTCCCCGTGTGAGAGGCAGGTTAGAAAGGGCGGGCCCCTACGTGCCTCTTATGCGGCGTTCACGCCCGGCTCACGGGACCCCTGCAAACTGCCGCCATGGATACCGCCGTGCGCTCGCGTCGACGGGGGGCCGACCTGCTCGTGGCGGCCGCCGGTCTGGGTCTGCTCATCACCGTCGCCCTCGCCGTCAGCGCGGAGAGCGCGAGCGGGCTGCGCGCGCCCGGGGGCGTCGCCACGGCGCTGGGACGGCTGACCGGCCTCCTGGGCGCCTACGCGATGCTGCTGATGGTGCTGCTGGTCGCGCGGCTGCCGGCGCTGGAGCGGGTGGTGGGCCAGGACCGGCTGCTGAGCTGGCACCGGCGCATCGGCGGCTGGCCCATCGTGCTCATCGCAATCCACGGGGTGCTGATCTCGGTGGGCTACGGACAGGCCGCCAAGACCGGCGCCCTGCACGAGCTCGGCGTGCTGCTCACGAGTTACCCCGGCGTCCTCGCGGGCACGGCCGGGTTCGGCCTCCTGCTGATGGCCGGCGTGACCTCCTACCGCAACGTGCGCCGCCGCATGGCCTACGAGACCTGGTGGGCGGTGCACCTGTACACGTACCTCGCGCTCGCCCTGGCCTTCTCCCATCAGGTGACCACGGGCGCCGCGTTCGTCGGGCACCCGGTCGCCCGGGCCTGGTGGACCGCGGTGTGGCTGGGCACGGCGGGCGTGGTGGTGGCCTACCGCGTACTGCTGCCGACCTGGCGCAGCCTGCGTCACCGGCTGCGGGTCGTCGCCGTGGAGCACGAGGCCCCGGGGGTGGTGTCGCTGGTGTGCCGGGGCCACCGCCTCGACCGCCTGGCCTTCCACGGCGGACAGTTCCTGCAGTGGCGCTTCCTGGCCCGCGGGTTGTGGTGGCAGGCGCATCCCTACTCGCCGTCCGCCCTCGTCCACGACTCCCATCTGCGGGTGACGGTGCGCGACCTGGGCGACCACAGCGGCCTGCTCGCCCGCCTGAGGCCCGGGACGCGGATCGCGGTCGAGGGCCCCTACGGCACCTTCACCAAGCACGCCCGCCGCGGGGACCGCGTGCTGCTGGTGGGGGCGGGCGTGGGCGTCACCCCGCTGCGCGCCCTGCTCGAGGACCTGCCCGCGCACGTCCAGGCCGACGTGATCCTGCGCGCCTCCACACCCCAGGAGCTCGTGCTGCGCGAGGAGATGGCCCGGCTCGCGGCGCGGCGCGGCGGCCGGGTGCACGAGCTGGTCGGGTCGCGCACCGAGGTGCGCGTGGACCGCGACGCGCTGCGCGGCCTCGTTCCGGACCTGGCCGAGCGCGACGTCTACGTCTGCGGCCCCGACGGCTTCGCCGACCGCGTCGTGCGGGCCGCCCGCGGCGCCGGCGTGCGCGGCGATCGCATCCACCGCGAGTCCTTCGCCTTCTGATCGTGACGCGCGCGCCCTTCGTCATCGCCGCCACCGCCGCCGGAGTCGCCGGCGTGCTGAGCTTCAAGACCCACCCCGCGCGGACGGCGCTCCCGCAGCCGGCGACGACCGCCACCGCGCCCGCGGCGCCCACCACGTCGGCGCCCACGACGACGGCCGCCGCGCCCTCCAGCCGCACGGCCACCGGCGCCGCCCAGCCGAATCAGTACGGGGTGGTGCAGGTCCGGGTGAGCGTGTCCGGCGGACGGATCACCCAGGTGACGGCCCTGCAGGCTCCCCAGGGCGATCCGCGCTCCCAGGAGATCACGGCCATGGCCGTGCCGCAGCTGGGCCAGGAGGCCGTGGCGGCCCAGAGCGCCCAGATCGACGCCGTGTCCGGCGCCACCTACACGAGCGACGGCTACCGCGCGTCGCTGCAGTCGGCCCTGGACCGGATCGGCCCGCTGACGGGCTGACCGGCAAGGCCTTCGACGCCGCGGCCCATGACCGCGGCGCCGCCTGACCCTCTCCTCCTGGCGGCTAGCGCTTCACCGCCTGCTTGAGCCCGGCGCCCGCGCTGAAGCGGGGGACCCGGCTGGCCTCGATGTAGATCCGCTCCCCGGTGCGGGGGTTGCGACCTTGGCGGGCGCCGCGCTCGGCGACGTGGAACTTCCCGAAGCCGGTGATGGCGATCTCCGCGCCCCGGCTGAGGTGGTCCTCGATGGTCTGCAGCACGGCATCGACCGCTTCCGCTGCCTCGCGCTTCGACGTCTCCGTCTTGGCCGCGACCTGATCGATGAGCTCGGACTTGTTCACGTCATCCTCCTTGTGAGGGGTCGCGCAGACGCTAGGGGCGTCCTCGGACGGCTTCGCGCCGGCCGGACGAGCGCGCCGGCAGGGAGGCCTCCAGGCCGTCCAGCAGGCGCTGCAGCCCGTACTCGAAGTCGGCGTCGCGCTCGGTCCCCACGGCGGCGAACCCGACGGTGTAGGAGAGCAGCGTGCGCCACGCCCGCGGCGCCTCGCGCGCGCCGAACCCCGCCTCCCCCAGCACGCGCAGCGCATCGTCGGCCAGCCGGACCGCGCCCGGGGTCAGCAGCGCGCGCGGCAGCTGCGCGCCCAGGCGCAGCGCGTCGCCCCCGAGCGCCTCGCGCGCGGAGGACAGCAGCCCGCGGATCTGCTCGCGCCAGGGCGCGGCGGGGTCGGGGCGCGCGACGTCGTCGGTGGCCCGCGCGACCACCGCGTCGAGCAGGGCGTCCTTGTCGTCGAAGTAGCGATACAGCGCCATCGGCCACACGTCCAGCGCCTGGGCCAAACGGCGCATGCTGACTTTCTCCAGGCCGTCGCGCGCACCCAGCTGCGCGGCGGCCTCCAGGATGCGCTCACGGGACAGACCGGCCCCCCGGTCCGGTTCGCGCTTGTCAGTCGAGCCCGCCATGTGTACGGTTAGTGTACGCCGTACACGGGAGGGTGGAAGCGGTGGAGCAGGCAGGTGCATATCCGAGGGGCGCAGAGATGACGTCGCGACTGCGAGCTCGCATCGCCCCGCGCACCGCGCGGCGCCTGGCCTGGCCGGCCGTTGGCGGGCAGGTGGTCTTCATCGTCGCGTGGATCCTCGCCGGCGCGCTGGAGCCCGGGTACTCCCACGTCCAGCAGACCTTCAGCGAGCTGGGCGCCCGCAACGCATCCAACCCCGGCGTGATGAACGCGGGCTATCTCGCGCTGGGCCTCTCGATGGTCGCACTGGCGCCCGCGCTGCTCGCGGTCCTCGCCCCCCGCCCCGCGAGCCGCGCGGTCGCCGCGCTGTTCGCCCTGTCCGGCGTGGCGGTCATGGCCGTGGCCGCGGTCCCGCTGGACTGCGGCCTGACCGTGGACCGGTCGTGCATCGACGCGTTCGACGCCGGCCGGCTGTCCTGGCACACGACCGCACATCTGTGGGCGGGACTGGTCTTCGACGCCGCCTTCGTCGCCACCCCGTTCGCGCTCGCCCGCGCGCTGTGGCCCCGCCACTCCGCCCTGCTGGTCCTCCTGGCCGCCGGGGCGGCGGTGCCGATCCTCGTGGCCTCGCTGGCCGCCGGCGACCTGCTCGGCGCGGGGATGGGACTGGCCCAGCGCCTGGGCTTCGTCGCCGTGCACGTCTGGGTCGTGCTGGTGGCGGTCGGGATCCTGCACTCCACCCGCCCCGCGCCCGCCCCCGGGCCGCTCATCCCCATGCGCCCGCGCGACTTCTTCGGCCGGGCCTGGGCCGGCCGGGGCGAGCTGACGTTCTGGCCCTACCGGCTGTGGCAGCGCGCGCCGCGGCGCTTCGAGCTGCGCCGCGAGGTCGACTGGGTCAGCGACGAGGTGTGGCTGGTGCGCGACACCGTGCGCTTCGAGGACGGGGAGGTCGAGGCGCACGACATGGTCGCCCGCCTGGACGGCCCCGACCGCGTGCACGTGATGGGCGACGACGTCCCGGGCGGCACCGACCTGCTGCTCGACCAGCACGGGTACCGCATGACCCCGTACCGCTTCACCGTGCCGGTCGGCCCCGTGCGCTTCGCGCTGCGCCCCCGCGACGAGGTGCGAATGGTGGGCGAGGACGGCGCGCTGGAGTGGACGCTGCACTTCAGGTGGCTCGGCCTGCCCGTGGCCCGGCTGCGCGGCGTCGTGCGGCCGGTGGGCGACCCCGCCCCGGAGGAGCGCTGATGCGCCGCCTGCTCCTCGCGAGCGTGCTGGCGACGCTGCTGGTCCCCGCGACCGCGCAGGCGGAGGAGTCGCTCACCTACCGCTACGGCCCGATCTCCATCGGCCCCTACGAGGTCAACCTGCGGGAGCTGGTGGCCGACCTTCCCAAGCCGCAGGTGGACGGCTACCTGACCGGCATGGAGGCCAACGTCGTCGACGCCCAGGGCAACAAGCTCCCCGTCTCGCGCGTGATGCTCCACCACGTCGTCTTCGCCAACCTCGGCCGCCGCGTGGGCGAGCGCAAGGACCCGATGTGCGACCGCATCACGCTGCTGGACGGCCGCTCCCAGTACCCCGCCTACGCGGAGCGCTTCTTCGGCGTCGGGGAGGAGCGGGTGTCGGGGCGGCTCCCGGACGGCTACGGCTACCCGGTCAAGGGCGACGACCGCTGGGGTGCGACCTGGATGCTGATGAACCACCGCAACCGCACGGACGCCGTGTACCTGCAGTACACGGTCCGCTACGAGACGCAGCGGGCGCTGACCCCGGTCCAGCTGCTGTGGTTCGACGTGCGCAACTGCAGCTTCGACCCGATCTACGACGTCCCCGGCGGAGGACGGCCGGGGTCCACGCACACCGAGTCCACGACGTGGACGATGCCGTGGGCGGGGCGCGTGGTGGCGGCGCTGGGACACGTCCACGGAGGTGGCAAGGAGGTCGACGTGTCCCAGCCCGACTGCGCCAACCGGACGCTGCTGCGCTCCCGGGCCCGGTGGGCACGGCCGTTCGACCCCGAGAACCGGGTGCGCCCGCTGGTCCACGAGCCCGGCCCCATCGACATGGAGACGGTCCTGTCCAAGCAGGGCTTCCCGATCGCAGCGGGAGAGCGCCTGCGGCTGAGCGCCCGCTACGACGCCCAGCTGCCGCACACCCGGGTGATGGGGATCATGGGGATGTTCGTGACGCGCGACCCGTCGGTGACGCAGCCGTGCGGCGCTCTGCCCACGGACGTCCAGACGGTCCGCAAGTCGCGTCCCGGCCTCTCGTCGCCGCCGCTGCTGCGGATCCCCATCAACGCGCGTTCCGCCGGCGGGCGCGTGGGCCCGGTGGCGGGCGGGCCGGGCGCCGCGACCTGGCTGGGCGGGGGACCGCTGGAGGTGCGCAGCCTCCTGGTCGAGCCGGCCAACGCCGTGGTGCCCGTCGGGTCCAGGGTGCGCTGGCGCTTCTGGGGCTCGGCGCTGCACACCGTCACCGTGGCCGGCGGCCCCGAGGGCTTCTCCTCCCCCAACCTCTCCGACGGGCGCGCGTTCGAGCACCGCTTCACGCGGCCCGGCACCTACAGGCTGTACTGCTCGCTGCACCCGGTCGACATGCCGTCCACGGTGCGCGTGCTGCCGCGGCGATGAGCGCGCGCGCCGTCTCCCTCGCGGCCGCGGCCGCCCTCACGGTCCTCGCGGCCCCGGCCGGGGCCGCCTACGCGCCGCGCCTGGAGGCGCGGATGGACCCGGCCACGCCCGCCTCCCCCAGCGCGCTGACGATCGCGGTGCGCCAGCAGCCGGGCGAGACCGCCACCCGGACCGAGGTCGTGCGCTATCCGCCGTCGTTCCGCTTCAACCCCGGCTTCTCGCTGACCGGCTGCACCCCGCAGCAGGAGGCGGACTCGGCCTGTCCTGACTCCAGCCGGGTCGGCCAGGCCACCGCGGACACCGAGCTGGGCGCGTTCTCCGGCCCGGTGTTCCTCACCCGCGACTTCCGCTTCGTGATCTTCCTGCGCGGGTTCGGCGGCCTGGTGCAGCAGAAGATCGAGGGCGTCGTGCGCGTCGGCCCCGACGGCTGGGTGGAGACCGTCCTCGACGGGCTGCCCCCGGTGCGCGCAACCTTCTCCCAGGTGCGCCTGGAGCCCGGCGCGCGCTCGCTGATCCTCACGCCGGACGCGTGCGGGTCCTACGCGGTCCAGGCTCGGTTCACCAGCCACCAGGAGGAGAGCGTGGTCGCGCCGGCGTCGGTGCAGATCGCGGGCTGCGAGAGCCGGCCGGCGATCGTCGCGCTGACCGCGCGCGGGGTCCGTGGACGGCTGGACGTGTCCTGGCTGCTGGCGGAAAGCGGCGGGCGCACCGAGATCGCGGTCGACCGGCGCGTGTCGCTGAGCCCCTGGGTGCGCTGGCAGCGGGTGCGCTCGGCGTCGGCGGGCGCGCGGCAGGGACGCAACCGCGCGGTCCTGGCCGGGCCCCGCGGGCGGCGCCTGGCGCCCGGGCGCTACCGCGTCACGCTGACGAGCGTCGGGCCCCGGGGCGGGCTGGGCGACACCCGCCGGATCGAAGTCGCCGTCACCGCCTAGACCAGGCGCGGTCGTGGCAATCGGCTCGCAGTCCGCCGTTTGGCGGCCTGTGAGCCGGGAACGCCTGTTCGTAGACCAAAAAAACGAAACAGCGAGAGGAACACCACACGATGGCAACGCAGACCAAGGCTCAGAGGAGCGCCGCCGCCAAGAAGGCCGCGGCCACCCGCAAGCGCAACGAGGCGAAGGGCAGCAGCAGCTCCGCCCGCTCGTCGGCGCGCGCCACGCGCAGCCAGGCGACGCGCACCGCGCGCAGCGCCCGGACCACCGCCCAGCGCGGCGCGCGGGCGGCGACCCGCCGCGCGGACGCCGAGGCCACGCGCCTGGAGGCGGTCGGCGAGCAGTTCCGCCGCGTCGCCTACATCCCGGTCGGCGTCGTGCTGACCGCGCGCGACAGCCTCGCGGACACGGTACGCACGTACACGGACCCCACCCGCGCCCAGCGCGAGCTGCGCCGGTTCGAGCGCCGCGGCGAGCAGGCGCTCCGCCGCACTCGCCGCAGGACCGAGCGCGAGCTGCGCTCGACGCAGCGCGACGTCGGCCGGCGCCTGGACGCCGCGACCGACCGCCTGCAGGACGCGCTGCCCGTTTCCTAGGCGCGCGCCACGCGACAGACGTTCCGAGGGGCCCGGCACACGCCGGGCCCCTCGCCGTCGTGCGCCCGGCTCCGCTAGCGCGGGTCGGGCAGCACCAGCTCGGCGTTGCGGTCCAGGGCGGTGCCCTCGCCCGTGCCCCCGCCCGCCTGCTCGTCGTTGAAGGCGAAGGTGCGGCCGAGCGACGCCAGCTGCGTCTTGTCGAACGCCGCGGCCGGGCCGGGCGCCGGAGCGGTCACAGGACCGAGGTGGTCGACCAGCGTGCCGAAGATCGACAGCGTGCCGTCGTGGTTGTCCATCAGCTCGATCAGCCGGGTCTGGATGGGCCAGTCGGCCAGCGCCGACGTCGTGATCTCCCAGAACCCGCCGGCCGGCCCGGTGGTGCGGGAGAACGGAGTGAGCTTGTTGTCGTGGGTGTGGCCGGCGACGTAGGCGACCACCTGCGGATGGCCGAGGAGCGCGCTGACCAGGTCGGCGCCCTGGTGGACCGGCATCGAGATCCGCGGGTCCTTGTCGCAGCCGGGGTTGGGATCGTGTCCGTACTGGTTTTGGATGAACCCGCACGGCGGCGCCATCTCGTCCGGCGTCCGCGACACCAGGCTGCGCACCGGGTGGTGCGAGTAGACCACGACCAGGTCGCGGGTGGACGGGGGCTCCGCCTCGTTGGCGTCGAGGACCGACTGCAGCCAGCGGTACTGGGGATCGTCGATGTTCCCCTCCGCGGAGTCGCCGATCGTCCCGCCGTTGGAGACGGTGTCAAGCGCCACCAGCTGGAGGCCCGGCTTGGGCTCGAACGTGTAGTAGCTGGCGCTCCCGTTGGAGGCCGCGTTCTCGGCCGGGTCGACGTAGCCGAACCCGTGCGCGTTGGACGCGGCATCGGCGTGCAGCGCCTTGTACTGGGCACGGTCCACGTACTGGCGGTCGGGGTCCGGCGGAACGCGGAACACGTTCTGCGGCGAGCTCGTGGTGCCGTTGAGCAGGTTCGCCTGCTGGTTGAGGGGGACCGGCGCGAACACCTTCGCGCAGCCCGTCGCGATCGCCTCGTAGCCGGCGTTGGCCCACGCGTTGCCCTGGACGAGCCCGTCGTGGTTGCCGAACGTCACGTACGACGGGACGGCGGTGCCGGCGGCGCGAAACGGTAGCTGCGCGCGGTCCATCAGGCCCGGATAGGACGGCCAGGCGCTGTAGCGCCCGAGCGGCTGGTTGGGGTCGTAGTGGTCGCCGGACTCGTAGTAGTCGCGGTAGTCCTGGACGCCCGTGTACTTCGCCGCCTCGCCGGGCCGGCCGCTGCACCGGCTCTCGACGCCGGAGTTCGGGTCGATGCGCCCGCCCTGCAGCAGCTTGACCACCCACTTGACCTCGTTGCGCTGCATGCTGTCGGCCTGGTCGCCGGTGACCAGGTCGAAGTCCATCGACGCGCTGCTGACCGGGCTCGTGGTGAACTGGTTCAGCGCGCGGATGCCCTGGTCGACCATGAACGCGAGCAGCGACTCCTGCGGGCGCTGCGCCGCGCTCGTGGGCGAGCCGGTGATGTCCAGGAACTCGACGCGCGCGGGCGACTCCTCGTCGGACAGCTGGAAGTCCGTCAGCTGCCCGAAGTAGGCCAGCGAAGTGCGGCGTGTGTCGCGGCCGGTCTGCGCCGTCGTGATGTCCTCGCGCAGGACGCGCGCCTGCCCGGGGCCGGAAGAGAGGTCGGAGTACGCGGCGGCGGCGTCGCCGGTGATCGTGTTGTCCAGCGTGGTCGGGGCCGCGCCGGCGCCGGGTGCGGCGGCGAGCAGCGCGGCCGACACGGCCGCCGTGAGTGCGAGCTTGGTGTGCACGTCCTGAGTCCTCCCGTCCGAGATGCCCCCCGCGGCGGGCGCCCCGTCCGCGCCCGCATCAGGTAATAACCCGCTAACCGGCCGAGATCTTTCGGTCGATTTGACTTTCGGTCAGCGCCGGACGCCGACCGTCAGCGTCACGCGCGCGCCCGGGAGGGCGCGCCGGCGCGCTGGGGGAGCCTGGCCCAGGATGCGTCCCACGTCGGCGGGGCGGTCCGCGCGCCGGTGAACGAACGCGACCGCGAAGCCCGCCGCGGATACCGCGCCCACCGCCCGCTCGAAGTACTGGCCCGTGACGTCGGGGATGACGCGGGGGGCGGGCCGGTCGGCCACCTCCACGTTGACCACCGCGCGCGAGCCGACGCGCTGTCCGGGCGACGGGAACTGCCCGATCACCGCGCCGGGCGGGTCCGGCGACGCGCGGCGCACGATCACCACACGGAAGCCGGTCGCGAGCAGGCGGTCCTCGGCGGCGCTCTGGCTCATGCCCTGCACGGAGGGGACGCTGACGTGCGGCGGGCCGCTGGACAGCAGGAGCGTGACCCGGGCGCCCACCCGCAGCGCGGTGGCGGGGCCCGGCGACGTTCCGATCGCGCGACCGCGCGGGACTCGGGCGGACGCCGCGCTGGCGGTCTGGACCCAGAAGCCGGCGCGCTCCAGCGCCGCGCGCGCGGCGGGCTCGGGCCGGCCGGCGACGTCGGGCACCAGCGGGCCCGCAGGCGCGTGCGACACCGCGGCGTGCACCTGCGCCGGGCCCGCGCGCGTCGCGATCAGGACGAGGGCCACCACCCCGCCGACGATCCCGATCCATGTGAGCCACGGCAGCCAGCGGGCGACCCGGCGCTTCTCGCGCTGCATGCGAGAACAACCTGCCAGCCGCCGCGGACGTGACGCCTAGTAGGAGCGCGGCAGGCCCAGCGAGTGCTCGGCCACGTAGTTGAGGATCATCTCGCGGCTGACCGGGGCGATGCGCATCGTCCGCACTCCCCACCACATGTCGGCCAGCCCGTACTCGAGCGCGACGCCGTTGCCGCCGTGGGTCTGGATCGCCCGGTCCACGCACTTGATGGCCGCCTCGGCCGCCGCGTACTTCGCCATGTTCGAGGCCTCCCCCGCGCCCTTCGCGCCCGCGTCGTACAGCGCACACGCCTTGCGGGTCATGAGCGCCGCGAGCTCCAGCTCGATCTTCGCCTCGGCCAGCGGATGGGAGATGCCCTGGTGCGAGCCGATCGGCCCGCTCCAGACGGTGCGCTCGCGCGCGTACTCGGAGGCCTGGGCCAGCGCCTTGCGCCCCGCGCCGACGGCCAGCGCCGCGGTCATGATCCGCTCCGGGTTCAGCCCGTCGAAGACCGCGGCCAGCCCGCCGTGCTCCACGCCGACCAGCCGGTCCTCCCCCACCTCCACGCCGTCGAAGAACAGTTGCCACTGCATGTCGGCGTTGCGCGGAGCGGTCGGGACGCGCTGGCGCTCCAGGCCCGGCGCGTCGACGTCCACGATGAACAGCGACAGCAGCCCGCGGCCGCTCTCCGTGTTGACCCCGGTGCGGGCCACGACCAGCAGCGCGTCGGCGTCCTCCACGCCGGAGATGAACGTCTTGGTCCCGCGCAGGACGTAGCCGCCGTTCGAGCGCTTGGCGGTCGTGGAGAGGTTGTGGGAGTTGGTGCCGGCGTCGGGCTCGGTGATCGCGAAGGCGACCTTCAGGTCGCCGCGGCCGATGCCGCGCAGCCAGCGGTCCTTCTGCTCCACCGAGCCGTGGCGCGCCAGCACGCTGCCGGCGATCGCCGGGGAGACGACGATCAGCAGCAGCGGGCAGCCGGCGCGCGCCAGCTCCTCGCCCACCGCGGCCAGCTCCGTCATCCCCCGCCCGCCGCCGTCGTACTCCTCGGGGACGTTCACCCCCAGGTAGCCCTTCTCCGCCAGCGCGTGCCACAGCTCGCCCGGCGGCTGCTCGCGCTCCACCTTCTCACGGATGTAGGCCGGGCCGAAGCCCGAGGCGATCCCGTACACCGCCTCGCGGAGCATCGTCTCCTCCTGGGAGGGGACGAGCGCGAGGGTGGGAGCTTCGACGGTCACGGCGAGCGCATCATTCCAGGTCGAGACCGGGCGTTTTGGCCTGTACCCTCCTGCGAGGGAGAAGCCATTGTCCTTCGCCGAGCCGTCACCCAGCCTGCGGCCGATGAGCCAGCAGGCCGCTTCGCTCGCCTACGAGTGGCGTCGGCTGTCGCGCGCGGCCACCATCGTGGCCATCTTCACCAGCCCGGCGCTCTTCTTCGTCTTCTACGTCGGCAACGGTTGGAGCATCCCGGTCTCGCTGGTCGTCACCTTCTTCGCGATCGTCGCCTTCCGCGGGCTGGTCGACGTGATCGCGCACCGGCTGATCCCGCGGGCGAACCTGTACGGCGCCGGCAAGGAGCTGCTGGAGGCCGATGTCGTCGCGCGCCGGCGCACCTGGTACTGGCGGACGCGCTATCGCCGGCTGCTGTGGACCGCGCTGACCCTGTTCGTCCTGCTGCTGGGCATGAACCTGCTGCTGCGCCTCACCGGCACCAACGTGCCGCTGTTCGGGACCTTCGGAGCCCTGGGCGACCTCTTCACCCAGTTCCTGCCCACGCTGCTGGTCCTCGGCCTGCAGCTGCCGCTGCTCTTCTTCATCAACTTCGCGATCCTGTTCGGCCCGCTCCTGTTCTTCGGGATCAAGCAGATGAAGGGCTACGAGCCGGGCGACGCGGACTGGGGCGTCAAGCTCTCCGACGTCCGCGGCCAGCAGGAGCCCAAGGAGGAGATCACGCGCGTGATCTCGCTGTGGCAGGCCGGCGACGAGTTCAAGAAGGCGGGCGGCAAGCCCGAGCGCGGGCTGCTCTTCCTCGGGGCGCCCGGCACCGGCAAGACGATGCTCTCCAAGGCCATCGCCACGTCGTTCAACTGCCCGTTCATGACGATGCCCGGCTCCGGCTTCGCCCAGACCTTCATCGGCATGGACGTGATCGTCGTCCTGATCATGGTGGCCCGGGCGCGGCGCCTCGCGCGCAAGTGGGGCGGCCAGTGCATCGTGTTCATCGACGAGATCGACGCCGTCGGCATGCGCCGGTCCGCGCTGGGCGGCGCCGGCGCCGCGGGCGGGATGATGACCGAGCTCCCGCCGCGTCCCGTCCCTCAGTTCCACGGGCCGTGGGGCGCGCTGACCGCCAGCGGCGACGTGGTGGTCGAGTCGCGCGAGTGGCGCGACTGGCTGTTCGCGCAGCGCGCGGACCCGGCCCCGCCGGCCTACCCGCCCGCGGTCCAGCGGATCGGCGAGCGCATCAACTCGTTCATCGCCCCGGGCATGATGGGCGGCGGGGGCGGCATGGCGCTCAACCAGCTGCTCGTGCAGATGGACGGCGTGGACGAGCCGCCGTTCATGCGGCGCTTCCTGACCCGCCGGATCAACACGTTCCTGGACGCGATGTACGTGATCCCGCAGCGCGTCGGCTCGGTCAAGCTGCGCCTCCGGGCGCCCAAGCCCCGCGACGAGCAGATCTACTTCATCGGCGCGACCAACGCCCCGATCCAGTCGCTGGACCCCGCGCTGATCCGCCCCGGACGGATGGGCCGCCACATCTTCTTCCGCACGCCCACGCGCGACGACCGCAAGGACATCTTCGACCTCTACCTGGCCAAGGTGGACCACGAGGACGACCTCAACACCGACCGCCGCCGCGACGAGCTGTCGCGCATCACCAGCGGCTACTCGCCGGCCATGATCGAGCAGGTCTGCTCGATGGCGCTGACCTACGCGCACTCCGAGGGCCGCCAGGCCTTCGGGCGGCCCGACATCCTCGAGGCCATGACCACGATCGAGACCGGCACCGCGCAGGGCGTGGAGTACGTCCCGGCCGAGACGCGCGCCGTGGCGCTACACGAGGCCGGCCACGCGGTGGGCTCCTACCTGTTCCAGGAGAACATCGAGGCCACGCGCCTGACGGTGCGCAAGCGCGGCAACGCGCTGGGCCACTTCCAGAGCGCGGAGATCGAGGAGCGCTTCAGCGCCTGGAAGAGCGAGCAGATGGCCGAGCTGGTGATGATCCTGTCCGCCATGGCCACGGAGCACGTGTTCTACGGCGAGAACGGCGTCGGCGTGGGCGGCGACGTCCAGGGCGCCTCCTGGATCACCCTGGCCATGGTGGGCGCCGCGGCGATGGGGCCCGACCGGATCGACCTCAGCGCCCACCAGGACCGGTTCTCCTCCTGGGAAGAGGAGGAGGAGATGCGCGACAAGCTGATGGAGCGCTTCGAGCGCATCGGCAACCGCATCATCCACCGGTCCGACCCGGGCGCCGGGAGCCCCTACGCGGCCAGCTTCACCGGCGTCCTGCAGGACTCGTTCAAGCGCGGGCAGGCGGCGCAGATCCTGGGGCAGGCCTTCGTCTACGCGTGGAACGCGATGCGCCACAACCGCGAGCAGCTCGGCCGGATCGCCGACGTGCTCGTCGAGCGCCGCGAGCTGCACGGCGACGAGGTCATCGAGCTGCTGCAGGAGGTGGGGCCGCGACGCCCCGAGGTCGACCTGCTGGACGACGAGTCATGGCCGAGGATCTAGACCGCGACGCGGAAGAGCGGCCCGGCGAGGCGCTGGTCCCGGCCCGGCGCCCCGAGACGCTGCCCGAGCCCGCGCAGGACGCTCCGTCCGCGGAGCTGGGCTTCCCCTCCGGCGCCCAGCCTCCGTCCACCTTCGCGCCGCGCTTCCGGATGATCACCGGGGCCCTGGTCGGCGTGGCCATCGGCGCGCTGGCCGCCACCGCGGTGCTGGTGATGAGCGGGCGCCCCAAGGCGGGCCCGGCCTGGTCGGCCTGGCATCCGTCCAAGGACAGCACCACCGACGGGGCCGACGAGATCGCCAAGCACGTGGGCGGGCGCTACCGCCTGCCGACCGGGGACCAGCTGGTCCTGGTCACGGGCGGGCCCCTGCGCGTGGCCGGGCTGGACATCCCCGTGCGCATCGCGCTCGACAACGGCAGCGGCTCGAGCACGAGCGGCTCGAGCACGGGCGGCACCAGCACCCTCGGCGGGACCGGCAGCAGCAGCTCCAATTCCTCCCTGTCCGAGGTCAAGGGCCGCACCGTGATGTACCAGCTCTGCGGGCTGGGCCCGCGCTGCGCCATCAACAAGGGCAAGCCCTCCACCGAGCGCTTCCTGCTGCTGCGCCGCGAGGCGCTGGAGCTGGCGCTGTACTCGTTCCAGTACCTGGGCGGCGTGACCAACGTGGTGGCGCTGCTGCCGCCCGCCCCGGGCAAGAAGCCCGAGAACGCGCTCTTCTTCCGCCGGAACGAGTACGAGAGCGCGCTGGGGCGGCCGCTGGCCGCGACCCTTCCCTCGCCCCCGCCGGCCCTGAACTCGCTGCCCGCGTCGCCCGAGGCCGGGCTGATCGCGCGCCTCACCAAGGACAAGGTCTTCCGCTACTCCTTCCAGCAGGGCCAGGACCTCAGCGCCTTCCTGGTCCTGGCCAAGCTGTCGGGATAGGCCGGTGCGGCGCGCCACGGCCGGGGTGGTGGCGCTGGCGCTGCTGGCGACCCCGGCGGCGGTCGCGGCGGCCAAGCCCCGGGCCCGCAGCCTGGCGCCGCGGGCGTTCGCGTCGTGCCCGCAGCTCATCGCCCACGCGCGCCGCTGGCAGGCCCGCACCGGCGCACGCGTGTGGGCCCCGATCCGCGGCGTCCCGATGGGGCCCGTGGCCACGGGCCCCGCGCGCGAGGGCGGGCCGAGCCCGGTGGCCGCAGCTCCGGCCGCCGACACCAGCTTCTCCACCACCAACAACCAGGAGGAGGGAGTCGACGAGCCCGACTCGGTCAAGACCGACGGCCGGCGCATCTTCGCGGTGGCCGGCGACTCCCTGCACGCCGTCGATGCCGGCACTCCGCGGCTGCTGGGCTCGCTGAAGCTGGCCGGCGGCTCCGGATACGAGCTGCTGCTGCGCGGCGACACCCTGCTGGTCCTCTCCCACGTCTACACCGGCGTCGACCCCCGTCCGCTCCCGGCTCAGGGCACGCCCGCGACGAGCATCGCCCCCGGCTACCAGGCCGGCTCGACCCGGATCGACGAGGTCGACGTCTCCAATCCGGCCGCGATGACCGTACGCCGCACTCAGACGGTGGACGGCGACTACGTCTCGGCCCGGCGCAACGGGGACACCGCGCGCGTGGTGGTCTTGGCGTCGCCGTATGCGATCGCCGTGCCCGCGGCCGCCCGGCGGGCCGGCGGGTGGGTCCCACAGACACGCGTCCTGGACCGTCGCCGCCACACCAACGTCAAGCGCTTCGCGGTCAGCTGCCGCTCGGTGCGCCGCCCCGTCGCGTTCTCGGGGCTGGGGATGCTGACCGTGCTGACCATCGACATGCGGCGCGGGCTGCCCGCCGTGGACAGCGACGCGCTGATGACCGACGCGCAGATCGTCTACGGCTCGCCCAGCAGCCTGTACGTGGCCACCCAGCGCTGGGTCGACCCGAACACGGCGCCGGACCGGCTGCCCGGGACGACCACCGCCCTGCACCGCTTCGACGCGGCGACGCCGCTGCGCACCGACTACCGGGCCAGCGGCGAGGTCCCCGGCTATCTGCTCAACCAGTTCTCGCTCTCCGAGCACGGCGGCGTGCTGCGCGTGGCCTCCACCCAGGAGCCGCTGTGGGCCGGCGGGCAGCGCGCGAGCGACAGCGAGTCCGCGGTGACCGTGCTCGACCAGGTCGGCACGCGGCTGGTCCCGGTCGGGCGCGCCGGCGGCCTGGGACACGGGGAGCGCGTGTACTCCGTGCGCTTCCTGGGCGACGCGGGCTACGTGGTCACCTTCCGCCAGGTCGACCCGCTCTACACGTTGGACCTGGCCCGTCCCACGAGTCCGCGGGTCGTGGGCGAGCTCAAGCTCGCGGGCTATTCGGCCTACCTGCACCCGGTGGGAACGGACCGCCTGCTGGGCGTGGGCCAGGACGCGACCGAGCAGGGACGCACCCAGGGCGCGCAGGTCGTCCTGTTCGACGTGTCCGACCTGGCCGCGCCCCGCGTGCTGGGGCGTCTGCGGCTGGGCCAGAGCTCGTCGTCGGGCGTCGAGTACGACCACCGGGCGTTCCTGTACTGGCCCCCGGCCGGGCTGGCGCTGCTCCCCCTCCAGGCCTGGGACCCCGGCGGCGGTCCGGGATTCTCCGGGGCGGTGGGCGTGAGCGTGAGCTCCTCGGGCCTCGCGGAGCGCGGCCGGATCGTGCACGACGGCGCGTCCGGCGGTCCGGTCCCCGTCGAGCGCTCCCTGGTGGCCGCCGGTCACCTGTTCACCCTGTCGCAGGCCGGCCTGCTGGCCAGCGACCTCAGCTCGCTGGGCCGGACCGCCTGGGTCCCATTCCCGGGCTGACCGGCTCGCGCGCGAGACGCGGTTGCACTTGTGCCCCTATACGGGGCACAAAGACAACAGCGCCTCCGGGTGGTCTGCCGCTCACGCCCGACGACCCCCTCGATGCCCGCTGTTCAGCGCCCGCCGCGGTCGCTCGCTTCTTCCCGGCGCTCGTACCCGGCGCACTGCACCACCGGCAACCGCGGGTAGCGCGGGAACTCCGGCTCGGTGCGCGAGCGCTCGCACAGCGAGAACGACGAGCCCCGGGTGTTGCGCACGATCCGCTGGTGGCGGCAGGAGTCGCACAGGCCGGCGGGCGGTCGTGGCATGGCGCGAGCGTAGTGCGGACGCGTTGCATCCGGTACTATACTTTCTGAAGTATGCGCACCTTCTTCCGGCTACTCGGCTTCCTGCGGCCCTATCGCGCAGGCGTCCTGTGGTCGGTGGGGCTCGCGGCGCTGGCCATCGGCGGGACGGTCGCGATCCCGTGGCTCACCGGCCGCGCGATCGACCAGATCGGGCGCGGCGACCGCGGCGGGCTGGAGCTCGTGGCGGCGGCCATCGCCGCAGCCGGGCTGCTCCGCCTCGGCCTCACCGTCACGCGCCGCCTGGTCTCGGGCCGCGTCTCGCTCGGCGTGGAACTGGACCTGCGCAACCGCATGTACTCCCACCTGCAGAGCCTGGAGCTGGGCTTCTTCGACGGCCAGCAGACGGGCCAGCTCATGTCGCGGGCCACCGTCGACCTGCAGGCCGTGCGCTTCTTCCTGGGCTACGGCCTGGTCTTCCTGGTCCAGTCGTTCCTGACGCTGGCCATCGGCGCGGCGGCGATGCTGGCGCTCAACCCCGGCCTGGCGGCGCTGGCGCTGGCGCCGACGCCCTTCGTCGTGCTGATCGGGTGGCGCTTCGGCCGGCGCAACCGCCCCGCGCTGCAGGAGGTCCAGCAGCGCATCGCCGAGCTGACCGCGACGGCGGAGGAGAACGTCTCGGGCATCCGCGTCGTGAAGGCCTTCGCCCGCGAGCGCCACCAGGTCGCGCGCTTCCGCCACAGCGTCACGCGCGTGTTCGACCAGGCCATGCTCTCCACCCGGATCCGCGCCTTCTACACGCCGCTCATCGGCTTCCTGCCCAGCCTGGGCCTGGCCGCCATCCTGTACTTCGGCGGGCGCCGCGTGATCGACGGCTCGCTGACGATCGGCGAGTTCACCGCCTTCTACGCCTACCTCCTGATGCTCATCTCGCCCATGCGCGCCCTGGGCATCTTCCTGGGGATGGCCCAGCGCGCGGTGGCCTCGGGCGCGCGCGTGTTCCAGATCCTCGACCGCGAGCCGGCCATGGCCGTCCCGGCGGACGCGCCCGCGCTGCCGCCGGGCGCCGGCCACGTGGAGCTGCGCGGCGTGACCATGACCTACCCCGGCGCCTCGGAGCCCGCGCTGCGCGACGTCGATCTCGACGTCCCCGCCGGGACGACGCTGGCCCTGGTGGGCACGACGGCCTCGGGCAAGACGACGCTCGTCTCGCTCGTCCCGCGGCTGTACGACGTGGACGCCGGCGAGGTCCTGGTGGACGGGGCCAACGTCGCCGAGGTGGAGACGGCCTCGCTGCGCCACGAGGTGGCGCTGGTCACCGACGACCCGTTCCTGTTCTCAGCCTCGGTCCACGAGAACATCGCCTACGCCCGGCCGGAGGCCACCCGCGCCCAGGTGGAGGCCGCGGCGCGCCGGGCCCAGGCGGCGGAGTTCATCGCCGAGCTGCCCGAGGGCTACGACACGCTGATCGGCGAGCGCGGGCTGACGCTGTCGGGCGGCCAGCGCCAGCGCCTGGCCATCGCCCGCGCGATCCTGGCCGACCCGCGCATTCTCATCCTCGACGACGCGACCTCCTCCGTGGACGCCTCCACCGAGCAGGAGATCAAGACCGCCCTGCGCGAGGTCATGGCCGGGCGGACGACCTTCATCGTCGCCCACCGCCTGTCCACGATCTCCCTGGCCGACGAGATCGCGGTGCTGGAGCAGGGGCGGGTGATCGCGCGCGGGCGCCACGAGGAGCTGCAGGAGCGCTCGGAGCTCTACCGCGAGATCGTGGAGAAGGGCATGCCCGACCAGGTCTTCCTGACCGAGAAGCCGCGCGAGGCCGAGGTGGCGGGACTGTGAGGCGGCGGAGCGCCGACCTGCGCGCGGATGTCCTGCGCCGCCTGCGCGGCACCTCCGGGCGCGGGCGCAAGCTGCGCGGCCTGGTCGAGCTCCTGCGCCGGTACCGCTGGCGCGTCGCCGCGATGTTCGTCGCCCTGGTGCTGGGCACGGCGGCCGCGCTGGCCCCGGCCCCGCTGGCCAAGCTGGCCATCGACCAGGGGATCGTGGCCGGCGACGTGGCCGCGCTGAACTGGATCGTCATCGCCTTCGTCGCCTCCGCGCTGGTGCTGTGGGCGGCCAGCGCCCTGCAGACCTACCTGGTGGGCTGGGTCGGACAGCGCGCCCTGCAGGACCTGCGCATCCGGATCTTCGAGCACCTGCAGACGCTGTCGATCGGGTTCTACTCGCGCAGGCGCGCGGGGGTCCTGGTATCGCGC
This sequence comes from Solirubrobacteraceae bacterium, assembly GCA_033855845.1. Lineage (GTDB taxonomy): Bacteria > Actinomycetota > Thermoleophilia > Solirubrobacterales > Solirubrobacteraceae > AC-38. The sequence continues at coordinate 14,648 of JAWVFR010000072.1, read as the reverse complement.
ATGACCAACGACGTCCAGGCGCTGGACCAGCTGGTCTCCGACGGCGTCGTCACCCTGTTCCAGAGCACCCTGACCCTGGCCGGGACGGTGGTGATCCTGCTCGTCCTCGACGCCCAGCTGGCGCTGCTGACGTTCCTGATCGTCCCCGTCGTGCTGCTGGGCTCCCTGGCCTTCCGCATCGCCTCCGCGGACGCCTACCGGATCACCCGCGAGAAGATCGCGTGGATCACCTCCTATCTCCAGGAGACGCTGTCGGGCGTGCGCGTGGTGCGCGCCTTCGGCCAGGAGCGCCGCCACATCGACCGCTTCGGCGAGCTCAACGAGGAGAACCGCGTGGCCAACATGAAGACCGTCTACCTCAACGCCGCCTACTTCCCGGCGATCGAGCTGTTGTCGGCGCTGGCCACCGTGGGGATCCTGGTCTTCGGCGGCTACCAGGCCATCCAGGGCCAGGTCACCGTCGGCGTGCTGGTCGCGTTCGTGGCGGCGATGAACAACTTCTTCGACCCCATCCAGCAGCTGTCGCAGCTGTACACGACCTACCAGTCGGGGATGGCGGCCCTGGACAAGATCTTCGAGCTGCTGGACGAGACGCCCGAGCTGGTGGACCGCCCGGACGCGCTGGAGCTGGACCGGCTGCGCGGCGACGTGCGCTTCGAGGACGTGTCCTTCCGCTACGGGTCCGACGACGACGGCGCGTGGGCGCTGCGCGACGTCTCTCTGGCGATCCCGCCCGGGCAGACCGTCGCCCTGGTGGGCGCGACCGGCGCCGGCAAGTCCACGCTGGCCAAGCTGGTGGCGCGCTTCTACGACCCGGTTGGCGGCCGGGTGCTGGTCGACGGCCACGACCTGCGCGACGTCAGCGCCGAATCGCTGCGCTCGCAGCTGGGCGTCGTCCCCCAGGAGGGCTTCCTGTTCTCGGGCACGATCGGCGACAACATCGCCTTCGGGCGCCCGGAGGCCACCGACGAGGAGATCGCCGCGGCCGCCCGGGCCGTGGGCGCCGACTTCGTGGAGACGCTGCCCGACGGCTTCGAGACCGAGGTCGGCGAGCGCGGCTCGCACCTCAGCTCGGGCCAGCGCCAGCTCATCGCCTTCGCCCGTGCCCTGATCGCCGACCCGCGGATCCTGGTGCTCGACGAGGCCACCTCCAACGTGGACATCCACACCGAGTCGCGCATCGAGGAGGGGCTGCGCCGCCTGCTCGCCGGCCGCACGGCGATCGTCATCGCCCACCGCCTCTCCACGATCCGCCGCGCCGGCCAGATCGTGGTGCTGGAGCACGGCTCGGTGGTCGAGCGCGGGACCCACGACGAGCTCCTCGCCGCCCGCGGCGCCTACTGGCGCCTGCACCGCGACTGGGCGCAGCAGGCCGTGGCCTAGTCGGACGGAAGCTATCCTCTGATCCCCGTTGGGGGGTCGTCTAATGGCAAGACGCCAGCCTCTGGAGCTGGTTATCGGGGTTCGAGTCCCTGCCCCCCAGTTACGCGCGCGCCGCTGACGCCAGTTCCTCGCGGGCGCGCTCCAGCTCGTCGGAGAGCCCGACTGACAGGCAGGCGGCCAGCTTCCCGTCGCGCAGGTAGCGGACCGCGAACTCGCCGTCGTCGAGGGAGCCGACGACCTCCTCGGCGTCCCACTCGCTGGCCGGGCCGACGTACTCCAGGGAGGCCCAGTCGGCGAGGTCGCTGAAGAAGTAGGGCACGACGTCGTGGTCGACGCCGCGGCCGAGCAGGTTCAGCGCCGCGGTCTTGCCCTGGTTGAAGGCGACGTCCCAGTGCTCGATGCGCATCGGCTGACCGTGGATGACCGAGTCGTACTCGCACATGTCGCCGGCCGCGAACACGCCGGACACGCCGGTCTCCAGCCGCGAGGAGCAGCGCACGCCGCCGCGCTCGCCGATCTCCAGCCCCGCGCGCTTGGCCAGCATGGTGTCGGGCACGGCGCCCGCCCCGACCACGACGAAGTCGCACTCCAGCTCCAGGCCGTTCTCGGACACCACGCGCTGCACCCGATCGCCATCGCCCTCGAAGCGGCCCAGCCCGTCGTCACCGTGGACGACCACTCCGTGCTCCTCGAGCACCCGCTGGAAGAAGCCGCCGGCCGTGGCGCCGAAGGCTCGCTCGTGGGTGACGGACTCCTGCATGAGGATCGTGCACGAGACGCCCAGCGTGGTCAGCGACGCCGCCACCTCGGTGGCGATGTAGGAGCCGCCGATCACCACGGCCCGGCGCCCCTCGGCCGCGTCGGCGCGGATCGCGTCGGCGTTGCCCAGCGCGCGCAGGTAGTGGATGCCCTCCAGCCCGACGCCTTCCACCCGCAGCAGCCGCACGTTGGCGCCGGTGGCCAGCAGGGCCTGGTCGAACGAGACCTGCTCCTGCGTGGAGAGGCCGGCGACGCGGTCCTCCAGGTCCAGGCTCATCACGCTGGTGCGCGTCAGCAGCTCGATCGACTGCTGCTCCCACCACTCGGCCGGCCGGAACCACGTGTCCTCGCGCGTCTCGGACCCCCGCAGGTAGCCCTTGGAGCAGGGCGGGCGGTTGTAGGGCGGGTCGGGCTCGCGGCCGACCAGCGTCACCGAGCCCTCGAAGCCCTCCTCGCGCAGCCAGCGCGCGCAGTTCGCGGCGGCCAGCCCGCCGCCGACCAGCAGGACATCGGAGTGGCGGTCAGCCACTCGCCGCGGCGCCGTCGCCGGCGGCGAACAAAGCCGTGACCGGCTCCTCGAGCCCCGGGTCCAGGACGACCAGGACCTCGTCGCCCTCCTCGATCACGGAGTCCGCCTTGGGGACGAAGCCCGTCCCGTTGCGCAGGATCGAGATGATCAGGCTCCCGTCGGGCAGCGACACCTCGTCCACCCGGCAGCCGGCGGCCGGCGCGCCCGGGCTGACGATCAGCTCGATGATCTCCAGGCGCTCCTCCTCCAGGTCCAGCAGGTGCACTAGGCCGTACTGCGGCACCTCGTGCTCGATCAGGCGCAGGATCAGGTCGGTGGCCGACACCGCCGGGTGGATGCCCAGCAGCTTGAAGTGCTCGAGGTTGCGCGGGTTGTTGACCCGGGCCACGATGCGCTCCACCAGGTACTTCTCCCGCGCCACCTGGCAGATGAGCATGTTGTCCTCGTCGTCGCCGGTGACCGCGATCACCAGGTCGGCGCGCTGGATCCCGATGCGCTCCAGGACCCACAGCTCGGTGGCGTCGCCGTACTGGATGGCGTGCTCGAGCTCCTGCTCGACGGTCAGGTAGCGGCGGCGGTCGTTCTCGACGACCGTCACCTCGTGCCCCTTGCCGAGCAGCTCGCGGGCCAGGTTCCACCCCACCTTCCCGGCCCCCACCACGATGACGTACATCAGGCGCTTACCACGGCCTCTTCGAGCATCTCGATGGCGACCTTGGTGGGACAGATGGTGTGCAGGCCCTGCTCGCGGTACCACTCGGCGCGGTAGGGGTCCAGGACCCGGACGATGACCTTGGCCACGTCGAAGCGCTTCTGGGCGATCTGCGCGACGACCAGATTGGTGTTGTCGCCGTCGGTGCACAGGATGCACACGTCGGCGCCGGCCATCCCGGCCTCCTCCAGCGCGTCCACCTCCAGGGCGGTGCCGACCGTGAACTGCCCGCCGACGTCCTCCCAGCTGCGGTTGCCGTCGGGGCTGAGGCGCTCCTGGGAGAGCGGATCCTCGTCCAGGACGGAGACCTCGTTGCCCTCGCCCAGCGCCCACAGGGCGACGGCGGACCCGACGCGACCCGCGCCGACGATCACGATCTTCATGGCGCGGACTCTAGCGAGAGTCCGGGGCAGGCTCAGGCGCCGGCTCAGGCATGGCGTCGGCGGGCGGCGCGGTGAGGATCACGCGGCAGGGAGCCTTGTCGATGACGTGGCGCGTGACCTCCCCCACGTAGTTGTCCAGCGGGCCGCCGCGGCCGCCCAGCAGGGCGCCGCCGCGGATCCGCGAGGGCGGCTCGGCGGCCAGCACGATGGCCTCCACCCCGCGGCGGCGCGCCTCCTCCACGATGGCCTGGCCCACCCGGCGCGAGCGCACGGTCGCCGTGGCCACCTCCACCCCCTCGTACTCCTCGCCGACCGCCTTGGCCCGCGCCAGGGCGCGGCGGGCCTCCTGCAGCTGGGCCTCGGGCAGGGCGGCGTCCAGCGGCAGGGACATCGGCATCTGGAAGACCCACAGCGCCTCGATCACCGCGCCGGACTCGCCCTCGTCGGGGTCCGCGCCGGCCAGGCGCCCGGCGGTCTGCACGATGTCGTCGTCCAGCGGCGTGCCCAGCAGCGGAACGAGGATCGACCCGTACTCGGCCTCCTCGCGCTCGCGAGACAGCGCGGTGGCGGGGATGGTCACGCGCCGCAGCAGCGGCTTGCCCTCGGTGGTCCGGTAGACGACGTAGAGCAGCAGGCCCAGCGCCATCCACACCAGGCCGGCCACCCTGGCCTGCGCGTGCGTGGCCAGCACCCCGATCCACCCGGCGAAGGACAGCAGCGCGCCCAGCGCCGCCGGGAGCGGCATCCGCCCGACGTTCAGCGGCATCCGGTAGGGCCGGTCGCGGTCGGGCTCGCGATAGCGCAGCACGATCACCGCCAGGTGGGCGATCGTGAGCGCCAGCGTCGCCCCGAACGCGTACATGCCCACCATGAAGTCCAGGTCGGCCGGGACCACCAGGGCGATGGCCAGCAGCGCCGCGATCGTGATGACGACGTAGGGCGTGGCCCGCCGCGGGTGCAGGCGGCCCACCAGGCTGGGGATCTGGCGGTTGGTGGCCAGCGAGTAGGCCAGGCGCGAGAGGCCGAGCATGGAGGAGTTGGCGCCGGCGATCAGGACCATCGCCCCCACCCCGCCCACGAGGTAGCGCATGGCGTCCGACAGCCACGTCCCCGGCTCGTAGTGGCCTACCACGCCCAGCAGCGGCGCGTCCAGGTAGCGCCCGCCCAGGTCGGTGGCCCCGTTCACCACCGGGACCGCGCTGAGCGCCACCAGCGACACGCCGACGTAGAGGAAGACGACGGTCAGGGCGCGCGCGGTCACCAGGCGGCGCAGCCCGCGGCGGCCGATCGCCACCTCCCCCGCCAGGCCCGACGAGGCGTCCAGGCCGGTGCAGGCCGCCGCCGCCGCGATGGCCAGCGCGAACACGACGTCGCTCCAGCCGGGGGTGTGGCCGAGGTCCACCCCGTCGAACACGGTGGCGAAGGACACGACCAGCGCCGCGCCCAGGACGACGACCAGGATCTGCACGACCAGGTCCGCCACGGTCAGCGCGACGAGGCGGCGCAGGCGCGCGGCGGTCACCCCCATCACGTTCACCACGGCGACGAAGACCACGATCCCCACCTCCACCACGCCCTCCCCCACGCCGTGCTGCAGGTCGCCCCAGAAGGCGCCGAGGTAGTTCGTCGCCGTGTGGGCCGTGATCGCGATCAGGATCACGAAGTCGAGCAGGATGGCCCAGCCGGCCACGAAGCTCCACAGCTCGTTGAACGCGTAGCGCGCGAACACCGTCGCGCCCGCGCGCTCCTGGTGCAGCGAGGCGCCCTCGACGTAGGTCATCACGCACAGCACGAAGAACAGCGCGGCGATGAGGAAGACGGCCGGCGTCAGGCCCAGCGCGCGCCCGGCCACCGCGCCCAGGGAGAAGTACAGGCCGGCCGCGAGGGTCGAGTAGACCACCGCGAACAGGGCCGGCGAGCCCAGCGAGCGGCGCAGGATCGCGGGGGGCGCGCCGTCCGGGGTCATCTGCGCGTCCCCAGGTACAGGCGCCCGGCGCCCACGAGGCAGAACAGGACGCCCAGAACGACGCCGATCGCGAGCGGGCCCCCGCCGCGGCTCAGCGTGGTCGCGATCAGCGCGATCCCCACCGTCACCATCGCCCCGGCGAGCAGGAGGCTGGTGCGGCGGTGGAGCTCCCGGGGCTCGGGCATCAGCGCCGGCCGTCCGCGGGCAGGGACTCGATGATCACCCGGCACGGGCGCTCGGCCAGCACCGTCTCCAGCGTGCGGCCGAACAGCGCGGCCCCGCTGCCCTTGGACCGCCGGCGCAGCGGCATCACGATCGCGCGGGCGCGCATCTCGCGGGCCTCGTCCACGATCAGCCGGCCCTCGCCGCCGGCGCGCACCTTCTCCCAGTGGCCCGACACCCGCCGTCCGCCCTGGATCTTGGCCTGCTCGATGATCTCCTGCGCCGCGCGCTCCTCGGCGGGGAGCTCGGCGTTGATCGGGCTGCTCTGAGGGACGGTGATGGCCACCAGCACGTGCACTCCCCGGCGCCGGCGCGCCGCGAGCTTGACCGCGGTGGCCAGCGCCTCGGGGCCGTAGTTGCTGTCGTCGAGGGCCACCAGCACCGACTCGTACTCCGCCTCGTGATCCACCACCGGCCGGGGGATCGCCACCTTGGTGGTGGTCACCAGGTCCAGGCCCTGGCGGCGGCGGTAGAACGCGTAGACCGCGATGCCCAGCAGCAGCCACCCGATGCCGGCCGCGGCCACCCTGAGGTGCAGGAGCGTCACCGTCAGCCACGCGATCCCGGTGCCCAGCGCGCCCACCAGCGCGAACAGCGGGAGCTCGCGTCCGGCCACCCGCAGGGTGCCCGGCCCCCGGTAGGGCCGCTCGCGGTCGGGTTCCTTGACGCGCAGCCGGACCACGGCCAGGTGCGCGATGGTGAACGAGAGCATCGCGCCGAACGCGTACATGTTCCCCAGGAACTCAGCCTTGCCCGGGATCAGCGTCACGCAGGCGATGGCGCCGAAGATCAGGATCCCGATCCAGGGCGTGCGGAAGCGGGGGTGCAGCTGGCGCAGGCGGTCGGGCAGCTGTCGGTGCAGCCCCATCGAGTAGACCAGCCGCGAGACGCCGATGATCCCCGCGTTGGTGGCGATGAACAGGATCGTGGCGGCCAGCAGGCCGACGTAGAGCTCGCCGGGCCCCTGGAGCGGCCCGAGGTGCAGGTTCTTGACCACGCCCAGGATCGGGTCCCCGGCGAATCCGCCCTGGCTCTCGGGCAGCCCCAGGAGCGTCTGGCACTTCCCGCCCTCGCACTTCACGGGCAGCGCCGACAGGGCGATGACCGGGAGCGCGGCGTAGATGGCGAAGACCGCGATCACCACGCGGTTGATGGCCTTGGGGATCGTCTTGGCCTGGTCCTTGGCCTCCTCCGCCATGTTGGAGATCGTCTCGATCCCCGTGTAGGCGATCATCCCGATGGGGATCGCGATCAGGAAGTCCTTCCAGGTCGGCGCCACGCCGAGGTCGACGTTGTTGACCAGCGTGTCGGGCGACAGGACGAGGAAGATGCCCACCAGGACCAGCAGCAGCTGGGTCGCGAAGTCCACGACGGCCAGCAGGATGTTCACGCCGGCCGCCTCCTTGACCCCCACGACGTTGATCGCGCTCAGGATCGCGATCACGCCGATCCCGACGAAGATGTCCCCCGGCGCGTGGCGCAGCGGCTCCCAGAACAGACCGCCGATGTAGTGGGGCACGAAGAACGCCGAGATGGCGATCGTGATCACGTAGTTGAGCATCTGGCCCCAGGCCGCGAAGAAGGACCAGAACTCGTTGAAGGCGTGGCGGGCGAAGCTCGAGGAGCCGCCGGCCTCTGGGTACATCGACGTCGCCTCGGAGTAGGTGGCGGCCGTCAGGTAGAAGATGAAGCCGGTGATGACGAACACCACCGGCGTGAGGCCCAGCGCCAGCGACGCGACCAGCCCCAGGGCGTAGTAGATCGACGACCCGACGTTGCCGTAGGCCGTCGCGAACAGGGCGTTGACGCCCAGGACGCGCTGGAGTCCGTGGAGTCGCCGCTCGGCCATCGAGGCGCCAGTCTAGGCCGGGCGGCGGAGGGCCCGCGCGGGGCCTAGGCGATCAGCGGGATGATGAGGATCGCCACGATGTTGGCGACCTTGATCATCGGGTTGATCGCCGGGCCCGCGGTGTCCTTGTAGGGATCGCCGACCGTGTCCCCGGTCACCGCCGCGGCGTGGGCGTCGGAGCCCTTGCCGCCGAAGTGCCCGTCCTCGATCAGCTTCTTCGCGTTGTCCCACGCGCCGCCGCCCGAGGTCATCGAGATGGCGACGAACAGGCCCACCACGATCACGCCGATCAGCAGGCCGCCCAGGGCGCGGAAGGAGATGACCCCCACCGCGACGGGGACCAGGATCGGGATCAGCGAGGGCAGGATCATCTCCCGCTGGGCCGACTTGGTCACCAGATCCACGCAGGTCGCGTAGTCGGGCTTGTCGGTGCCCTCCATGATCCCCGGCTTCTCGCGGAACTGGCGGCGCACCTCCTCCACGACGGCGCCGCCGGCGCGGCCCACGGCCTCCATCGAGAGCGCGGCGAACAGGTAGACCATCATGCCGCCGATGAGCAGCCCGATGAGCACGGCCGGCTGGTCGAGCAGGAAGACGACGTTGCTGCCGTGCTCGGCCACCAGCTCGATCTTGAAGGCGGCGAACAGCACCAGGGCGGCCAGCGCGGCGGAGCCGATCGCGTACCCCTTGGTCACGGCCTTGGTCGTGTTGCCGACCGCGTCGAGCTTGTCGGTGACCGTGCGGACCTCCTCGGGCAGCTCGGCCATCTCGGCGATGCCGCCCGCGTTGTCGGTCACGGGGCCGAAGGCGTCCAGCGCGACGATCAGTCCGGTGAGCGAGAGCTGCGCCATCACCGCGACGCCGATGCCGTAGATGCCGGCGGCCTGGTTGGCGGCGTAGATGCCGGCGGCGATCACCAGCACCGGGGCCGCCGTGGCCTGGAAGCCCTGGGCCAGCCCCTGGATGATGTTGGTCGCGTGGCCGGTCTCCGACGCGCGCGCCGTCTTCTTGACCGGCGAGAAGCGCGTGGACGTGTAGTAGTCGGTGATCACGAACAGCAGGCCGGTGACGGCCAGGCCGATCAGCGAGCAGAGGTACAGGCGGCCGACGCCGGGCGGGTTCAGCGTGCTCTGAACCTCCTTGTAGGTGATGTTGCTCATCAGCCAGTCGGTGATCGGGTAGAAGGCGGCCGCGGCCAGCAGGGCGGACACGATCAGGCCCTGGTACAGCGCGCGCTCGACGTTGCCCGAGCGCGAGCGCACGGCGAAGGTGCCGATGACCGAGGCCACGATGGAGACGCCGCCCAACGCCAGCGGGTAGAGCGCGACCTGGGTCTGCTCGGAGAAGGTCAGCACGCCCAGCAGCATCACGGCGACGGCGGTGACCGCGTAGGTCTCGAACAGGTCGGCCGCCATGCCGGCGCAGTCGCCCACGTTGTCGCCCACGTTGTCGGCGATCACGGCGGGGTTGCGCGGGTCGTCCTCGGGGATCCCGGCCTCGATCTTGCCCACCAGGTCGGCGCCCACGTCGGCGCCCTTGGTGAAGATGCCGCCGCCCAGACGGGCGAAGACGGAGATCAGCGAGCCGCCGAAGCCCAGGCCGATCAGCGCGTCGATGGCCTTCTTGCCGGAGACGTCGAAGAAGAAGGTCAGCGCGCCGTAGTAGCCGGCGACGCCCAGCAGGGCAAGCCCGACCACGAGCATGCCGGTGACCGCGCCCGAGCGGAACGCCGCGTGCAGCGCGGGCGAGACGCCGCCCCGCGCGGCCTCGGCCACGCGGGCGTTGGCGCGCACCGACACGTTCATGCCGATGAAGCCCGCGGCCGCGGAGGAGATGCCGCCGATCAGGAAGCCGATCGCCACCTCGATGTTCTGGATCGGGATGAGCGCGATGAACAGCAGCACGCCCACTCCGGCGATCACCATGTACTGGCGGCGCAGGTAGGCGGAGGCGCCCTCCTGGACGGCCGCCGAGATCTCACGCATGCGGTCGTTGCCGGGTGAAAGGGCGAGCAGCGAGCGGGATGTGACCGCGCCGTAGGCCAGTGCGATGCCCGCGCAGGCCAGCGCGACTACGACGCCATGATCGGCAAGAAACTTACTCAAGGCTCAGGTCCTCCGAGGTCAGAGAAAAGCGCAGGTCGGGGGCGACCCGGCGGGAAGCGGCGCGGGAGTCTAGCGGGGAGCGCGCCGGCGGGGCGCGCCACCGCCGATCACTGCCCGGGGATCCACAGGCGGCCGCTGCTCTGCGCCGGTCCGCCGCCCTCGGGCTCGGCCGGGGGCGGGGGCTCGGAGGGGGAGTCGGGGGCCGGCGGCTCGCCCGGCGCCTCGCCCGCGGCCTCGCGGGCGTAGGCCATCTGCAGCTGGGCCAGCGCGTCGCGGATGGGCTTGATCGCCTCTCCCCCCTCGCGCTCCAGCAGCGGCAGCAGCGCCTGCACCGCGTCGATCGCGGTCTTTACCTGCGCCGGGTCGCGCTCGCCCTCGGTGCCCGGGGCCAGGCCGATCTTGCGTCCCGCCAGGTTGATCAGCGAGACGACGGTCTGCACCAGGAGGTCGTCGACGGTGATCCGCCGCATCTCCTCCTCGAGCTGGGCTCGAAGCTGCTCCTCCTCGCTGCTCATGCCACCACCTCCGTCGCGTACGTGTCCGCAGTCTCGCGCACCGTGGCCGAGAAGACCTCCGCGGGGGTGGCCCCGGTATCGATCAGACGCCGCTGGCGCTGGGCGCCGTTGAGCTCGGGGAAGGCCGGATCGATCCCCAGCTGGGCGCGCGCGGGCGCGGTCCAGGCCAGCAGGCGGGGGGCGGCCTCGCGCGCGTCGTACTCCTCCGCGCGCTCGAGGTCGATCAGCTTGCCGTCCTGCCCGTAGCGGATGGCGCGCCACAGGTTCTCCTCCACCAGGCGCGGCGCGGGGTCGGCGAACGGGACGCTCTCGTCCTCGTCGCGCGCCGCCTGCGCGACGCAGGCCACGATCAGCGCGGCCAGCGCCTCGGACTCCCCCGCCGTCGGCTGGGCGTCGCAGATGCGCACCTCCACCGTGCCGAAGGTCAGGTGCGGGCGGATCGACCACCACACCTGGGTGAACTCGACGATCGAGTTGGTGGCCTCCAGGAAGCGCAGGTACTCCTCGAAGGCGTCCCAGGAGCCCAGCGGGTCGGGGATCCCGCAGCGGGGGAAGGTGCGGGTGAAGATCTCGCTGCGCCCGCTGTGCAGCCCCGAGTCGCGACAGTCGATGAAGGGCGAGCTGGCGGAGATGGCCAGCAGCAGCGGCAGCACGGGCCGCAGCCGGTCGCACACGCGCACCGCGCGGTCCGCGCCGCGGACGCCCACGTGGACGTGCAGCGACCAGGTGTTGTTGCGCCAGGCGACATACCCCAGCTCCTTGTCCAGCCGGCGGTAGTGCTCGGTGTCGATGATCTGCTGGTCGCGGTAGTCCGAGACGGGGTTGGTGCCGGTGGCTCCCAGCGCCAGGCCCTGGCGGGCGGCCAGGGCGAACAGGCGGCGCCGGCGGTCGCGCTGGCGGGTAAGCGCGTCGTGGATGTCCTCGCCGCGCCCGGAGCGGATCTCGATCTCGCTGGAGATGAGCTCCCCGGCGATCGACTCGGCCAGCACCGGGTCCTCGTCCGCGGCCGCGCGCAGGCCCTCGAAGGCCGGGACCAGCTTCAGCGTCGCCGGGTCGAGCAGGTGGAACTCCTCCTCGATGCCGACGGTGAAGTCGGCGGAGGAGTCGAAGGTCTGGCGCGCGCTTTGCAGGTCGAGGGTCACGGGGGACCCGCGGATCACGTGAGGTAGAAGTACAGCGCGTAGAGGAGGTCCACGGCGGGGCTGGACGTGTGGACCGTGACCTCCGGCGGCACCTGGAGCAGCGCCTCGGAGTAGTTGAAGATGATCCGCACGCCCGCGTCCACCAGCTCGTCGGCCAGCGCCTGGGCCGCCGCGCCGGGGACGGCCAGCACCGCCACGACTATGTCCTCGTCGTCGACGACCTGGGTGAGACCGGTCGTGTCGCGGACGGCCAGATTCCCCACGTCGGTCCCCACCTTGGACTCGTCGGTGTCGAACACGGCCACGATGCGGAAGCCGTGGTCGGCGAAGATGTCCGACGAGGCGATGGCCATCCCCAGATGGCCGGCGCCGAACAGGCCGATGTTGTGCTGGCCGGCGGTCCGCAGGATCTTGCGGATCTGCGAGACCAGCGAGTCGACGTTGTAGCCCACGCCCCGCTTGCCGAACTTGCCGAAGCCCGACAGGTCGCGGCGGATCTGGGTGGAGTTGACGTGCGTGTAGTCCGACAGCTCCTGCGAGGAGATCGTCTCCTTGCCCATCTTGCGGGCCTGGGTCAGCACCTGCAGGTAGCGCGAGAGCCGCGCGGCCACGCCGAGCGAGAGACGCTCCACGCTGGGGGCGCCGTTGCCTTCCTGCGGCGCGGCGGCGCCCGACTCGGGCCGGTAGGCGAGGTCGCTCATCGCCGTTCCACAATAGCGAGCCGCCGCCGAAGCTCGGCCTCGTCGACGAAGTGGTCGAAGGCCTCCTCCCCGTCGATCGCCACCACGGGGATTCGCTCCAGGTAGCGGCGCAGGAGCTCGTCGTCGGCCTCGATGTCGCGCTCGTCCAGGGCGAAGGGAATCTCGTCGCGGACGCGCAGCAGGAGCGCGCGGGCCTCGTCGCACAGGTGGCACTCCGGACGGCCGTACAGGGTGACCCGCGGAGTCATCGCGTCACAGCCCGTCCTCACCGGTCGCGTAGGCGTCCAGCGCGGCGTACTCGGGGTAGGGCAGCGGCGTGACGTGGCGCGCCGCGGCGGCGATCATCGCGGCGTTGTCGGTGCACAGCTCCGGCGGCGGGATCGCGGTCTCGGCGCCGATCGCCTCGATGCGCGCGCGCAGCGGCCCGTTGGCGGCCACCCCGCCGCCCAGGGCCAGGCGCGTGTGCCCGGTCTGCTCCAGGCCCCGCTCCACCCGGTCGGCCAGGGCGGTGACGATCGCGCGCTGGTAGCTCGCGGCCAGGTCGGCGCGGCGGCGCGCGGCCTCCTCCTCCCCCAGGTCGCGCACGGTGTACAGCAGCGCGGTCTTCAGCCCGGCGAAGGAGAAGTCCAGCCCCGCCACCCGGCGCGCGGTGGGGAAGTCGAAGGCGCGGTCGTCGCCCTCCGCGGCCAGGCGCTGGAGGGCCGGGCCGCCGGGGTAGCCCAGGCCGAGGAGGCGGGCCCCCTTGTCGAACGCCTCGCCGGCGGCGTCGTCCAGCGTGCGCCCGAGCACCTCGAAGCGCCCCGGCTCCTGGACGTCGGCCAGGAGGGTGTGGCCGCCCGACGCGATCAGGCACAGGAAGGGAGGCGCGAAGGACTGCGGGCGCAGCTCCGTGGCCGCGACGTGGCCGAGGAGATGGTCCACCGGGGCCAGCGGCAGGCGCCGCGAGGCGGCCAGCGCCTTGGCCGTCTGCAGGCCCACGAGCAGGGCGCCGACCAGGCCGGGGCCGCGGGTGACCGCGACCAGGCGGGCGTCGTCCAGGGTCGCGTCCGCGCGGCGCAGGGCGTCGTCCACCACCTCGTTGACCAGCTCCAGGTGATGGCGCGACGCGATCTCCGGGACCACGCCGCCGTAGCGGTCGTGCACGCCCTGCGAGGAGATCACGTTGGCGCGGATGGTGCCGTCCTCGTCGACGACGGCCGCGCACGTGTCGTCGCAGCTCGTCTCCAGGGCGACGATCAACGGCCGGGCAGGTCGGCCGCGTTCGGGATGTCGTCGAGCGTGCCGTTCAGGGTGGCCGGGGTGCGCCACATGATGAGCGCGTCCTCGCCGTTGTCCTGGTAGTAGCGCCGGCGGGTCCCCGCGGCGCGGAAGCCGTAGCGCTCGTACAGCGCGATCGCGCCGAGGTTGGACTGGCGGACCTCCAGCGTGTACTGGGCGCTGTCGCCCTCGGTGCGCTCCAGCAGCCGCTCCAGCACCGAGCCGCCGATGCCCGCTCGCCGGCGGTCGGGGTCCACGGCGATGTTCATGAGGTGCCAGACGCGGTCGTAGCGCGAGCACACCAGGTAGGCGACCAGCTCGCCGTCCTGCGTCGCGGCCAGGCAGACCCCCGACGGCTTGCTGAGCTCCAGCACGAACATGGCCAGCGACCAGGGCGTGGGGAAGCAGCGGCGCTCCAGCGCGATGACCTGCGGCAGGTCGGAGTACGCCAGTCGCCGGATGTCCAGCGGGGCGGTGGCCGGGGCGATGGTCTGGGGAGTGCTCATGGGCTCTGCGCACGCGCCTGCGCGTCGGGTAGACGCCGGTAGTCCGGCACGACGGCTGCGATCCCGGCGGACGGCGCCGCGGCTCCCAGGCGGCAGACGTGCCGCGCGGTCACGCGGTGGAGCTGGTCGTCGTCCGGCGGGATCGCGGCCCCGGCCGGTTCCAGGTCTGCCCGAAATCGTATCGCCCCGTCGCCGAGGGCCAGCGTGGGCGTGTCGAGAGCTCTGAGCGCCTCGGCGAGGGCCTGCGGGGCCAGGGCGGCGGGCGGCATGAGCTCCGTGTCCCCGTTCCACGCCGCCGCGAACGCCTCGCCACGGCGGGCATCGAGGACGGCCACGACCGGGCGGCCCGGTTCGACGGCGCCCTCGGCCAGTGCCCGCAGCGTGCTCACGCCGACGAGTTCCGCGCCGGTCCCCTGCGCCAGGCCGCGGGCGGTGGCGATCCCGATGCGCAGGCCGGTGAACGAGCCCGGCCCCACGCCCACGGCGATGCGCTCCACGTCGTCGAGGCGGGTCCCGGCGGCCTCCAGGACCTCGTCCACCAGGCCCAGCAGCCGCGTGGCGTGGCCCGGGCGCTCGCCGGGCTCGGGGTCGTGGCGCGCCTCGAACACGGCGCCGTCGT
>JAWVFR010000071.1:0-2704 GCA_033855845.1 Solirubrobacteraceae bacterium | reverse complement strand
GGCGGGGGCTGGCCGCCCGGGGCCAGCGGGGGCAGCCAGCCTTCGGACACCTAGAACTCCGTCTGGATCCAGTCCATCTTCGCGCGCAGCTCCTTGCCCTCGCGCTCGATCTGATGGTTCTGCTCCTCGGCGCGCATGCGCTGGAAGTTCTCCTGGCCGGCGCGGTTCTCCGCGATCCACTCGCGGGCGAACTGGCCCGACTGGATCTCGCCGAGGATCTCCTTCATCGCCTGCCGCGTGGGATCGGCGATCACGCGCTTGCCGCGGGTGAGGTCGCCGTACTCGGCCGTGTTGGAGATCGAGTAGCGCATCCCGGTGATGCCCTTCTCGTACATCAGGTCGACGATCAGCTTGAGCTCGTGCAGGCACTCGAAGTACGCGAGCTTGGGGTCGTAGCCGGCGTCGACCAGCGTCTCGTAGCCGGCGCGGACGAGCTCGGTGAGCCCGCCGCACAGCACGGCCTGCTCGCCGAAGAGGTCGGTCTCGGTCTCGTCCTTGAAGGTGGTCTCGATCACGCCCGCGCGGGTGCAGCCGATGCCCTTGGCGTAGGCGAGCGCGAGGTCGCGGGCCTCGCCCGTGGAGTCCTGGTGGACGGCGATCAGGCCGGGGACGCCGCGACCCTCCTCGAACTGGCGGCGGACCAGGTGGCCCGGGCCCTTGGGGGCGATCATCGCCACGTCGACCTCGTCAGGCGGGTTGACCTCGTCGAAGTGGACCGAGAAGCCGTGCCCGAACAGCAGGAGGTTGCCGGGGGCGACACCATCGCGGATCTCCTCCTCCCACACCTGACGGTGCAGCTCGTCGGGCACGAGCATCATCACGACGTCGGCGCGCGACGCGGCGTCGGCGGGGCTGAGGACCTCCAGGCCGTCCTGCCTGGCCTTCTCGACGGAGGAGGAGTCGGCCCGCAGGCCGACCACGACATCGACGCCGGAGTCCTTGAGGTTGCGCGCGTGCGCGTGCCCCTGGGAGCCGTAGCCGATGATCGCGACGGTCTTGCCGTCGAGCTTGCCGAGGTCCGCGTCGTCGTCGTAGAACATGGGCGCG
Source organism: Solirubrobacteraceae bacterium (assembly GCA_033855845.1). Lineage (GTDB taxonomy): Bacteria > Actinomycetota > Thermoleophilia > Solirubrobacterales > Solirubrobacteraceae > AC-38. The sequence continues at coordinate 1,657 of JAWVFR010000071.1, read as the reverse complement.
GACCCTAGCGAATGGCTAGGCCCCGGCCGCGGCGACGAGCGAGCGGCCGGGGAAGGAGAGCGCGCCGTCCGCGGCGGTGAACGGCTCGAAGGCGTGTCGGATCGCGGCGCGGACGGCCTCGCGGGCGCCGGGGTCCATCGATTCGGTCAGGTCGGCGAGTGGCTTGGCCAGGTCGAGGTTGCTCTCCCACCAGTCCTCGAAGCCGTCGTAGGCGAAGGTCAGGTCGACGGACTCGACCCGGACGTCGGCGAACCCCGCGTCGCCCAGCAGGTCCTCCAGGCGGCCCGGTCGTCCGCAGGCGAACATCCCGGGCGCCTCGGGGTCGGGCTCGGACGCGCCCAGGTGAGCGCGGACGGCCGCGGCGGCCACCGCGGCCCAGGGGTTCTCCTCTGCGGGGGCCCAGGCGGCGAGCGCGAGGCGCCCGCCTGGGCGCAGCACGCGGCGGGTCTCGCGCAGGGCGGCCCCGGGATCGGTCATGAGCATGTAGCCCCACCGGCACAGGACGCGGTCGACGGACGCGGTGTCGAGGTCCATCGACTCCGCGTCCAGGCGCCGGAACTCGATGTTGTGCAGGCCCATCTCCTCCGCGCGGGCGCGCGCCACCTCGAGCATGGGCGCGGCGAAGTCCGTGGAGATGAGGCGGCCACCGGGCCGGACCAGCTCGGCGGCCAGGAACCCGGTCTCCCCCGGTCCGGCGGCCAGCTCGAGGATCGTGTGGCCGGGCTGGGGGTCGATCGCCTCGATCATCCACAGCGAGACCGGGGCGGTGATGCGCTGCAGCGCCTTGGCCCGGCGGCCCCAGCCCGGCGCCGATCCCTCCCACTGGGCGAGGCTCGCGGCGCGCAGCTCGTCGGGGTCCGGCGTCATCGGACGTAGCGGAAGGCGACGGCCGTCGGCGCCGTGGTCATGTGGCCCCGGTAGTCGACGGCGCGCGCGGCGAGGAGGTAGGACCCGGCGCGGGGGCGGACGGTCCGGGGGAACGCGTAGCGCCAGTCGAAGTCGTCGAGCACCGCGCGGAACCAGCGCGCGGTGCTGCAGGGGCCGGCCCTGAAGCCGGCGCGACCGTCGTACCACAGGCAGCGCCGGCCCTCGAGGCGCAGCAGGGCCAGCTCGACGCGGCGCACGCCGGACTCGTCGGCGGTGCGTCCCCGCAGCGTGGGCGTCGCGCGACCGAGCCGGACGCGCTGGCCGGTGCGCGGGGTGGTGATCGCGAGCAGCGGAGGCGAGGTGTCGAGCGCCTTGGGCCGCGCGCCGGGGTCCGTGGGGATGCCGGGCAGGCCGGCTCCGCCCGCGCCGACGGGTGTGTTGCCGTCCTCGGGCGGCGGTGGCGGCGGAGGCGGATCGGTCACGGTGATGGTCACCGGGTCCGACTGGGGGCCGGCGGCGCCGACTTGGTCGACCGCCTGGACGCGCACCGCGTAGGTGCCGGCGGCGGCGAAGGCATGGGTCGTGCCCGCCGACGTGGGATCGGGCGTGGTGCCGTCGCCGAAGTCCCAGCGGTAGAGGATCACGGAGTCCCCGAGCGCGCCGTCCGGATCCGCCGCGCCCTGCGCGACGAACCCCACCGCTTCGCCGGTCCGCGGGTCGGTCTTGGTCGCCGCCAGCGTCGGCTTGGTGGGCGGATGGTTGACGAACTCGTCCGCGCCCCGATCCCAGG
>JAWVFR010000070.1:0-20238 GCA_033855845.1 Solirubrobacteraceae bacterium | reverse complement strand
GAGGGGACCTTCGAGGACGCGGCCGCGTTCGGCGAGCTCGCCGTCAACGCCACGGCCGGCGCCCGGTCGCTGGAGGCGCTGGCCGCGGCGGGCGCGGACAACCTGGCCGGCAAGGTCCTGCTCGACGTGGCCAACCCGCTGGACCTCTCGGGCGGGATGCCGCCGACGCTCACCGTCTGCAACGACGACAGCCTGGGGGAGCGCATCCAGCGCGACTTCCCCGACGCCCGCGTGGTCAAGTCGCTCAACACGGTCAACGCGAGCGTGATGGCCGACCCGGCGAGCGTCCCTGGCTCCCACACCATGTTCGTCGCCGGCGACGACGCGGCCGCCAAGGCGGAGGTGGCCGAGCTGCTGGAGTCCTTCGGCTGGCCGCGGGCCGACCTCCTGGACCTCGGCGACATCGGCGCGGCCCGCGGGATGGAGATGTACCTGCCGCTGTGGCTGCGCCTGTTCGCCGCGGTCGACACGGCGCAGCTGAACGTCAGGGTCGTGCGCGCGTGAGCTCTATGACCTGCTGGAACGTCGGGCGGTTCTGGAACGGGAAGGGCGGGACCGAGATGGCGCTGGCGATCACCGAGCGGTTCATGTCGAAGCAACTGGCCTGGGGATCGCTCACGCAGGCGCCCGTCTTCCCGTAGATCTCCTGGCGTGTCACGCCGAGGGCCTCGGCCAGCGTCCGCTGCAGCGCCCGGCGGCAGGCCGCCAGCGACCCCCCGCCGCAGTACACGCGTGAGTAGCGGCCCCGGACGGCACGGGCGGTCGCCGCCCGCCGGATGACGCAGACGAGGACGCGGCGTCCGTTGCGGATCACGATGCGGCAGTTGCGCCGCGACACCGGGTTCAGCAGCGCGCGCAGGTCCTTGCTGACGTAGCCGAACCAGCCGTCGGAGAACCCGGGGTAGCTGGACGGCGCGGCGCCGGGCGTGGTCCCGCCGAAGCCGACCATCCCGCGCACCGCGTTGAACGCCTCGGTGCCCAGCGCGGGGCGGAACTGCGCCTCGAGCAAACGCGGCCACCAGGCGTCCATCACGGTGACCGCGTCGTCGTGGTCGTACTTGCCGTTGCGGTCGAGGTCGCGCCGGTGGCCGCCCGCGGCGTACCAGCGGTCCAGCAGGGCCACGGCGTCGCGCAGCTTCGGATCGGTCTGCCTTCCAAGCACGCGGCGCAGCGAGGGCCACAGCGCGAACGCCCGGATGTCCTGGGTGGCCGGCTCCTCCATGGCCTGCACCAGCTGCTCGATGCGCATCTTCTTGCGCCCCGCCAGCGCCGCCTTGATCCGCGCCTCGATCATCTGCGAGCGGTAGACCGAGCTGAAGGAGTACTTGTCGTCGGCCGCCGCCCAGCCGGGTGCCTGCTTGTTGTTCCACGACACCAGGTACTCCGGGTCGATCGCGTTCGGGTGCTGGGCGAACGGCAGCAGGGACAGCGTCCGGAAGGCCGGGTCGTAGCCCTTCCAGTCGAACTCGCCCGTGCCCAGGATCGGGAAGTCCGGCGACGTCCCGGCCGGTCGCTGCGGGAACCAGCCGGAGAGGTAGTAGGCGATCTGCCTGGAGTCCACGTAGGACCAGTTGAAGAGGAAGTTGATCTCCGACGCCGCCTGCTGGAAGCGCTGGGGACCGGTGATGAAGTTGGGGTCGTTGAGGTGGACGAAGCCGATCGAGCTGTCCGCCTCGTGCCCGTAGGTCGTGCGCGCGCTGACGTAGGCGACCTTGCGCCCGCCGGTGGCGCCCCGCGCGTACACGATGCCGTGGACCGTGCGGTAGGCGGTCAGCGTCTCGGACCCCGGCGGCGTGGTGTCTGAGGCGTTGGGAGCCCAGGAGTTGGACCGCTCGAGCTTGTCCATGGCCAGGCAGCGGCCCTTGTAGAGGTAGTGGAAGTCGTCCTGGCACAGGATCTCGGCGTAGGTGTCCACGTTGTCCGAGGTGGCCGTGGTCGCGCTCCACGCGTAGTCGCGGCCGTGCCCGAGCTGCACGTAGAGGTTGACGCCCGGGAACGCCGCCCCGCGCGCGTCGATGCCCGGCCCGTGCAGGTCCTCCTCCATGAGGATCTGGGGGACGTAATAGCCCACCTGCGGGCCCATGACCGCGATCGGGCGACCGGTGGCGGAGCGCCGCGCGCTGACCAGCTCCCAGTTGGAGGCCAGCGCCTTGCCGCCGCCCAGCTGGCGCATGAGCTGCGCTCCGATCGAGCCGTCGTTCACGCCGGAGGCGCTCGCGCCGGGAAGCGGCGGTCCGACCGGCGGGAACTGAACCGATCCGCGGTCGGGCATGGCGAGCCCGCGCGTCGCGAACGGCGAGGTCGTCTCGTAGGGGAAGCGCCGGGCGACCGTGGTGGGCGCCTCGGGGTCGTCCTTGGAGCGGAAGTCCGACCAGGACCGGCGGCCCTTGGCGGCGCCGAAGCGGCTCTGGAACGCCTGCAGCGTGAGCGCGGAGCGCAGCTCGTTGCCGCCGCCCTTGCCGAAGATCCCGCCGATCAGCGACGCGGTGGCGATCACGTCCGTGGTCTTCCACGTCTCGGGCGTCTTGCCGAAGGCGGCGTACTCGGCCGGCATCTTGTTGGGATCGAGCTTGGCGGCGTCGATGTAGGCGTTGATGCCCGCGACGTAGTTGGTGGCGTCGTCGAGGACCTGCCGGCCCGCCGCTCCGTACAGCCTTGGCCCGTTGTCGATCTGGGCCTGGAGGTCGGCCTCCGTGTAGGGGGCGATCGCCCACTGTGTGCGGTCCATCGCGCGATTGCCGGCGCTGCCGCCGGCGAACGATGAGAGCTGCGCGCGGCCGGTGTGGCGCAGGACGTCCATCAGGAACAGGCGGTCCTGCGCGCCGACCCAGCCGGCCCCGAACATCACGTCGGCCCGGGTGGTGCCGTAGACGTGGGGCACGCCCCACTTCTTGTCGCGAACGATCGTCAGCCCGGTCCGCGGGCTCTCGGTCGAGGCCACGTCGTCGGGCTTGACGCCGAACGTGGCGTCCTTGAAGTAGGTGGGGATCTGCTCGCGGGTGAGCGTGGGGGACGCGTACAGCAGGTCGGTGTAGAGCTTCTGCTGGTCGTCCCAGTGCGCAGGCCGCGTCCCGTTGGCGCGGAACTGCGCGAGCTGCAGCGCGTTGTCGGTGCCGGCCGAGCCGGGCGGCAGGACGTTCCAGAACCCGCCCGCGTCGTTGGCGCCGTAGGGCGCGGGGTCGGCGGCGGCGCCCGCCGCAGGGGCAATCGCCCCGGTCGCGGCGACGGCGAGCACGGTCGCCACCGCACCCAGCCTGGTCTTCGCCCAACGTGCCGAACCCCCGCGTCGCACGAGACGAAAGTACACGGCCCCCGGCGGGTCTGCGCCGCGTGCTTGGCCCGTGCTGCTACAGTTTGACGGCAAATAGCGGATATGACGGCATCCAAGGTTTCCCCGTGAGCGACGCTCCCGCCAAGTTCACCCTGCGCTTCCGGAGCCATCGCACCCATGACATGTTGGGCGTCGTGGCCGATGAGCTGGGTGTGTCCAAGAACCAGCTCGCCGAGCAGATGCTCGAGCGAGAGCTGCGGGCCGCCGCTCTCCTGATCGAGCGGGATCTCAGCGACACGATGCAGCGCCTGCGCGCCTACAACCGCGACGCGCATCTGCAGGACGACATTCGCGCCTTTGCGGAGGGTGAGGCATTCGGCGCGGATCCACTTGGTAGTCGAAGTCGGGGACCCGTCGGCGCCGAGGGGGACGCGTTCGGGATCGGAGACGCCTTCTCCCGGTAGATGCCTGTCCCTTGGAACGACGATGCTGCCGGCTACGAGCAGCAGATCCTGGTCAATGCCACCGAGCTCCTGCGATCGATCGCCGCGGCCTCCGACCGGCGAGACCCGCCGACGGTCGCCATGGCGCAGGAGTGGCATCGTCGGCTCTACCGGGGCGTGCCCCTTCCCGTCAGCTACTACGTGGGCGAGATACGCGACTCGGACGCCCAGTTCCCCGAACTGGACGGCTACGAGGTCGCGGTGGGACCTTTCCCCGGCGCTTCGTCCGCGGACGTCCCCCGCGAGCTGGTCAGCTTCGAGCGGCGCCTCCAGGCCGCCATCGGTCCGGTCGACGCGGCGATCCCGGTCGGAGCGCCACCGGCTACGGCGCGGGAGCTCAGCGGCGTGATCACGCTGTGCGCCACGCTGCACGGAGAGTGGGCCAGGATCCATCCGTTCGCCAACGGCAACGGGCGCACGGCGCGACTGTGGGCCAACTGGGCGGCCCTGCGCTTCGGACTCCCACCGTTCGTCACCATCAAGCCGCGACCGGGAGATCCCTACGGCATGGCGGCCGTCGCCTCCATGCAGGGCGACCACAGCGTCGCGGTGGCCGTGTTCTCACAGCTTCTGCACGACGCTCTCGCCCAGTAGCCCGAGGCGCAGCGCAACCCCCCGGCCCAGGCGGGCTAACGCGTCCGCAGGCGCAGGATCTTCGTGGCGGGTGCGCGCCGGAGCTCGGCGGCGGTGAACAGCATGGGACGCCATTTCTTCGCTGAGAACAGCTTGGTCTGGTCGTTGCGGTAGGGCGAGGCGGGGTCGGTGGACTGCCCGTAGGTGACCAGAGCGCGCCCGACGGGCCCGCGGTCGGTGAAGGAGACGGCCATGACGTAGCTCGAGCCGAAGTCGACGACGAGTGGGTCCTTGACGTTGTAGTTGGCCGTCACCTGGAAGCAGCCCTCGTAGTCGTCGCAGCCGTGGATCGGCAGCGGCCGGCCCCCGTTGGTCGAGACGTGGACCTTGCCCCACGGGACGTCGAGGGGGAGCTGGTGGTCGCGCAGGTACTGGACGGCCTGGGCGAGGCCCTGGATCGTCTCCACGTTGGCGGGGTTCAGGCCGCTGGGGGTGTTGATCGGGTCGTTGACGTCGAAGTCCCTGGCGAAGAACGGCATCGTGGTGTTGAGCACGTTGGTGAGGAACAGGTGCCAGAGCGCTTCGCCGCGCGAGTCGAGGTTGCCGTGGAGGTCCCACCGCTCGAGGACGGGGCAGGCCTCGCCGATGTCGACGAGCTTGCCGTCGGGCGTCGCGACCAGCGGGGCGCGCCGGCACATGGCGACAAGGTCGTCGCGCAGGATCTCGCCGGTGTAGTTGCGGTTGTTGAAGGCGATCGTCTGGAGCTTGTCCAGCGTGAATCCCTTCCCGGGCAGGCCGTCGGTGCCGGCGAGGCGCCCCTCGATCATCTTGAGCCCGAGCCGGGTGCGCATGTTGCGCTTGGTGCGGTCGTCGCCGATGATGCTGGCGAAGCCCTCCAGCGGCCGGTGGGGGTTGCTCAGCCAGTAGGAGTCGTTGGAGTTCTCGACGTAGTCGGTGCGGTCCAGGCGGGGCAGGTGGCTGGGACCGAAGATGCCGGGAACGACGGCGTCGGGGTCGGTGCCCCAGTTGCAGTCGGCGCGCGAGCCGTCGAGGATCGGCAGGCGCCCGAGCTTCTGGACGGCCTTGCCGACGGCGGAGTCCACGCAGGTATCCGATAGGGCGTCGGGGACGTTGGGGACGACGGACTGGTCGGCGTAGTAGGCGTGCCCTTTGGAGTCCGCGGCGATCGTGTTGACCCACGGGATCCCCTGCCAGTAGCTCTGGGCGCGCTTGAGGTCGGCCACGCTCTGGGCGCGGTTCATGGCCAGGAATTGGTCGGCGATGCGGACGTTGTCGGCGTTGGCGTCGCGGATCGCGTACGCATTGGCGGTGCCCCAGGTCAGGAAGATGTCCGGTGCCTCGACCATCCGTCCGAAGCGGCTGAAGTAGAACGTGTGCGAACGCTTCTCGAGCGCGCCGCTCGCGGTCCGCGCCTGGACCTCGACGGTCCGCGTGGTCATCTTCTCGGTCTTGCCGTCATAGGTGTAGCTCGTCGGGTCGCCCGGCACGAGGTGCAGCTCGTAGGGCGTGAAGCGAAACGCGGTCGACACCGTGTGGCTCCACGCGAGGCCCCTGGTGTGGCCGATGTTCACGCCCGGAAAGCCGCCCAGCGCGCCGCCGGCCACGTCGAGCTTGCCGGGGATCGTCAGGTGCATCTCGTAGAAGCGCTCGGGTCCGTCCCACGGGAAGTGCGGGTTGCCCAGCAGCATCCCGCGACGGTTGGCCGTGGCGTCGCCGCCGAGCGCGATCGCGTTGCTGCCGAGCTTGAGGCTGTCGTGGTTGGGCAGCGCCCCCGGCGGGAGGCGGTCGGGAAACGTCGTGCGGGCGCTGGCGGAAGTCCCGAGCGCCGGGGGCGTGGCGTCGACGTAGTTCTGCAGGAAGAACAGCGAGCTGGCGAACAGCGACAGCTGGTACAGGCGGCGCTGGATGTCCAGCGCGGTGATCGGCCGGACCCACGGCGCGTTGCGGCACGCCGCCGGGAGGCGCGCCCTGCCCGTCCGGGCGAGGTAGTGGTTGTAGCCCGCCGCGTAGCCGGCGACGATCGCCCGCTGCTCGCGACTGGGCCCGCGCGGCGGCTTGAGCGCGAGCAGCCTCTCCAGCGTTCCGCTGCGATTGAGGTCGGTGAAGAAGAAGTCGCTCTTGAGGTTGTTGACCTCCTGGGAGAGAGCGTAGGAGCGGTAGTTCGCGTCAGGCCCGAAGTAGCGGCTGCGCTCGCCGCTGACGGTGACGATGGTGTCGGCGAGCAGGCAGAAGTTGTCCTGCGCGTAGGAGTAGCCCAGCCCGTACCCGAGGTCGCGGTAGTTGGACGCGACGATGTGCGGCACCCCGTTGGCGGTGCGGCGGACCGACACCGTGCCGGCCTGCGCGGTCGCGGCCAGCAGCAGCGTGAATGCGACGACCAGCGCCCCCCACCGAAGTGCTCTCATCCCGCGCCGGAGCGTATTGCGGGGCCCGCGGGCGGTCTATGGAGAACGCCACGAAGTTTGTTGGGAGGTTCCACATTGCGGTTGCGCGCGGGGGCGGATACAACCTCGGCCGTGCCCGTTCTGCGCCCGCTCTCCGAGGAACTGCGAGCGGTCGTCGCGAAGCTGACCAAGCGCACCGACGAGCTCGTGGAGACGACGCGGGAGACGGTGATCGCCGAGGTCCCCGCCTACGCCGACCTCGACCCCGAGATGCTGGCGGTGATCGACGCGGTCGTCCTCGAGAACGCCCGCCTGTGGTACCGCACACTGCTCTGCGGGCGACTGCCGACGCCAGGCCAGCTCGGCAAGCTCAACGACTTCGCGCGCCTGCGCGCCGACCAGGGCCTCCCCCTCGACGCGATGCTGCATTCGTTTCGCTCCGGCGGGCTCATGTTCTGGAAGACCCTGCTCGGCGCCGCCGAGCAGGAGGCCGGGATCCGCGACGAGATGCTCTTCTCCGCCTCGGAGTACATGTTCCGCTACCTCGACCTGGTCAGCCGGCACACCAGCCTCGCCTACCTCGACCAGGCCGACCGTCGCGGCCGCTGGCGCGATCGCGCCAAGCAGGAGCTCGCCGACGCCGTGTTCGGCGCCCGCGGCGAGGAGCGCTTCCGGGAATGCGCCACCGCGCTCGGGTTCGACCCGACCGCTCCCGTGTGCGCCATCGCGCTGCGGACGCGCGAAGCCGCCGGCGACACCCGCGACGACGACAGCGACCTTGCCGAGACGATCGCGGCCGGAGTCGGCGTGCAATCGCGCGCCGTCTTCGACGTCCTGCACCACGGCCACGTCGTCGTCTGGATCCCGGCGGGTGCCCCCGGCTGGGCCGAGCGCGACGACGAGCGACTCGCGGCCACCTGCCGCCGTCTCATCGAGCGCCCCGCAATCGAAGCGGTCGGCGTCGGCGCCTCGGGCACCGGGCCGATCAGCTGGCGCAGCAGCGCCGAGCAGGCGATCCGCGCCCTCGAGCTCGGCCCGCGACTCTCAGGCGACGCGCACATCCACCGCTACCACGACGTCGCGCTCTACGACCTCGCGATCCGGACACCCGAGCTCGCCGACTTCCTGCGCAGCATGATCGAACGAACCGCGCCAGACCCCGACCTGCTGCACACCCTTACCGAGTACTTCCGCGCCGGCCGCCACGCCAAAGCCGCCTCGGCTGCTCTGCAGGTCCACCCCAACACCCTCAGCTACCGCCTCAGGCGGGCCGAGAAAGTCCTTGGCGGCACCCTCGACGATCACGAATGGGCGCTCAAGCTCCAGCTCGCCCTCAAGCTTCGCGAGATCGGCGCCAAGGTCTGACGCCCGCCGCTCGCCCCGGAATCCGCGGTTCGACCACCTGTCGGTTCAGTACCCCCAGGGAGAATCGAACTCCCGCCTGGAGCGTGAAAGGCTCCCGTGCTAACCGTTACACCATGGGGGCGCGCTCGCCAGTGTAGGGGCGCGCGGCCGCTCAGACCCCGAGCGCCGCGGCGGCGCGCTCGCGCCCCGCGGTGTCGGCGCGGGGGGCCGGCCCCGCGCCGAGGGTGGCGCGCGAGTCCGCGCCGCGCTGCCAGTTGAACATCGCCAGGTCCAGCGCCTCCAGCGGCACCTCGCAGGCCTCGGCCAGCGCCGCGGCGCGGCGGTCGATCAGCAGCGGGTCGGCGATGCCGAACACGCGCTTGGCCGCGACGGCGGTGTCGTCGTAGGCGGCCGCGCCGGCCAGCAGCAGCGAGCCCGCGCGCATCTCGTAACGGCCGGTCCGTCCCAGCGTGACCAGGAGGTCGAAGCGCGCGGTGCGGGGGAAGCCCGGAAGGGCCAGGCGCTCGAACGCGCGCGCGAAGCGCCGCTCCGCGTCCCAGTGCGCCTCGCCGGTGAACGCGTCCGCCTGCGTGCCGGCCCGCTGCGCCCAGCGCCGGTAGGCGACGATCGTCTCGGGGCCGCGCCCCGGGTCCCAGGCCGAGCGGGGGCCCGCCTCGAGCTCCGGCCCCACCGATGGCAGCTCGCCGCTCGCCCACGGCGTCCGCACCGCGCGGATCGTGGCGAACCCGTCGTCGCCCTCGGTCGGGGACAAGTAGGCGATCAGGAAGGCGAGCCAGATGGCCTCCTCGAGGTCCGGCTCGCTCGCCACCTCGGCGTACAGGCCGGGGGCCGTGGAGGCCAGCTCGGCCAGCCGGGCGGCGGAGAAGCCGATCTCCGATGCCAGGCGCTCGGCGTCGGACGCGACCCGCAGGCCCGGGGCCAGCTCGGAGCGGTAGCCGTCGTCTCCCACCCGCGCGGCCTGGCGGATGTGCACACCCGAGCCGCCGCTCGCGCGGCGCTGCGTCGCGCTGCGGGAGCGCGGCGGGGCCTTCGGCTTGTCCGCCTCCAGCTCCCGGGAGCAGATCGGGCAGTTCTGGACGAAGCGGCTGTGGCGGCAGAAGGTGGGCACGCGCGACGCGGCAGTCTACGCGCGCGACAGCCGCTCCAGCCCGCCCAGAAACAGTGCGGTGGCGAAGCGCGTGGCGCCCTCCACATCGGGTGGGTCGCGCTCGATCATCCGCATGGCCACCTCGATGCCGGCACCCGCCATGGCCGCGCCGACGTATTCCGCGTCCAGGCCGCTCAGGTTGCGCGCGGCGGCGCGGGCTCGCAGGTCCTCGATCAGGTCCTCCACCCCCGCGCCGAGCGCCGGCTCGTGCATCAGCGCGCGGATCGTCCCCGCGTTGCGGCGCATCAGCTCGAACGTCGCGCGGTCCTCCAGGATGTACTCGAAGTAGACGCGGTAGCCCTCGCGCACGAACTCCTCCCACGTCTCCGCTCGCGCGCGCACCTCGCGCAGCCGCGCCCGGATCACCGTGGCGTTGTCCTCGACCAGCGCGCGCAGCACGGACTCCTTGTCGGGGAAGTAGTTGTAGAAGGTGCCGGCCGCGAGGCCGGTGCGCCGGACCACGTCGCGCACCGTGGCCGTCCCGTAGCCCAGCTCGGCGAACACCGAGCGGGCGGCGTCGAGGATCGCCTCGCGGTTGGCGGCCTTGGTCTGCTCGCGCTTGCCCGGGGCCGCGGTCGGGCTCACGCCGCCGCGCCCGCGCCCGCCTGCGCCCGGGCGGGGAAGGGCGGCGCGAAGCCCGCGGTGCGCGCGCGCTCGGCACCCGCGTGGCGCTCCTGGCCCAGCTGCCACAGGTACTGGTCGAAGTCGATCTGCATCGTGTGGCGCTTGGAGCGCACGTAGCGCTTGAACATCCGCTCGCGCTCGCGCTCGATGTCCTGGAGCATCTCGGCGCGGCCCGGCAGCGCGTACTCGCCGCGCAGGTAGTCGGCGACCCACTGGCCCTGCGCCTCGGCGATCGGCATGGTCGCCCCCAGCGGCTGGAGGAGGGCGAGGAAGAAGACGTCCGGGTAGTCGGGGTGGAAGACGCGCCGGAACAGGGGAAGGTCGTTGTCGGGCGCCGAGATGAAGTCCTCGTCGAAGAACGGGAACGTGACCTTGTAGCCCGTGCAGTAGACGACGACGTCGGCCTCCACCTCGGTGCCGTCCGCGAAGGCCACCCGGTCGCCGCGCAGCTCCGCGATGTTCGGCTTCGGCGTGATGGCCCCGTGGGCCAGGCGGTCGAGGATGCGCCCGGACACGGTGGGGTGGGCCTCGCCGATGCGGTGGTCGGGCTTGGGGAGCCCGTAGTCCTCCACGTGCCCGACGTGCTCGACCAGCAGCTTCTCCAGCAGCCGCTGGCGCAGCGACCACGGGACCCGCGGGTGCGCGAAGGCCTTGGCCAGGGCGCCGTGGCGCCAGGGCTGGTCGATCGGCTTGCCGGCGATGTACTTGGGGACGATGTGCGCGCCGCGCCGGGCGGCGAGGTAGGTCTCCTGCGCGACGTAGGAGGCGTCGACCGCGAGGTCCATCGCGCTGTTGCCCATCCCCAGGACCACCACGCGCTTGCCCTGGAACTCCTCGGGCCCCTTGTAGTCGTGCGCGTGCATCTGGCGCCCGGAAAATTCTCCCGGGAAGGCGGGCTCGGGCCAGCGCGCGTCCCAGTGGTGGCCGTTGGCCACCATCACCGCGTCGTACTCGGCGGTCTCACCGCTCTCCAGCGCGACCTCCCACACGCCGTCCTCGCGCCGCGACGCGCGCTGCACGCCGGTCTCGAAGCGGATGTGCTCGCGCAGGCCGAAGTGGTCGACGTAGTCGCCGAAGTACTTGGCGATGTGGGTGTGGTGCGGGAAGTCCGGGAAGTCCTTGGGCATCGGGAAGTCCGAGTACTCCATCCGCTCGCGGGAGGTGTTGATGTGCAGCGTGCGGTAGGCGGACGACATCCCGTTGCGGTTGCCGAAGACCCAGTTGCCGCCCACCTGGTCGGACTTCTCGTAGACGTCGAAGGGGATCCCGTGCTCGTGCAGCGCCTTGGCGCCGGCAATTCCCGACGACCCGGCGCCGATCACGCACACGCGGGGGAGGGATGAGGCGGCGGTCCCGGGCATGGCCCGACCTTATCCCAAAGATGACGTAGGCGTCAACTTTGGCGGCCGGGATACACTTGCGCCGTGCTCGCCCTGAGTGCCTTCGACTCCACGTTCGGCCTGCTCGTCACGTTCGGCGGCATCGGCATCGTGGTCAACGCGGTGATCGTCTACATCGTCGCCGTGGCCCTGGGCGAGCGGGCCGAGAACCGCCGCGCCCTGCAGCGCGACGACTGAGCGGGCGCGTCCTAGCCGGTGAACCGCGGCCTCGACCGGGCCGGCGGCGCGGGGCAGCGCCGGAAGGTCGTGGTGCTCCGCGCGCGCTGGCCCAGCGACCCGAGCGCTTCGACCGTGATGCGGTGGATGCCCGGCCTCAGTCGCGCGGCGGGGATTCGCACCGGGTAGGACTTCGAGCTGCGCGACGCGATCCGGCGGCCGTTCAGGAACACGCGCAGCCAGCGCAGTCTCCCGGACGTGATCGCCCGCGCGTGGACGGTGAAGTCGGCGCGGCGACAGGTCACGGGCACGCCGGCCAACCCCGAGCCCAGCGGCGGGGGCGGCACGAAGGGAGGCGGGGCGACCGCGGTCGTGGCGATCGCGCCGTTGTTCGCCGGGTTGGGGTCTGCGTGTATCCCGGCGACGGCGGCCGCTGCCGTCAGGGTTCCCGCGGCGCGCGGGCGCATCCGGATCGCCACCCTGACGGCGGCGCCCGGAGCGAGGTCCGGGATGACGCAGCCGAACGGCGCCCCGCCGCACATGCCCATCGGCGTGGCGGTCAGCAGGTCGGCGGCGGCGGGGAGGACGTTGACGAGCGCGATTCCCTGCGCCGTCTGCGGACCGTTGTTGGTGACCGTGACGTCGTAGACGAGGACCTCGCCCAGCGTCAGGGTCGGCGGCGCCGTAATCGTCACCGCGAGGTCGGTCTGCCAGACGACCTCGACGGCGCCGACGTCGCAGATCCCCGCCTGCGGGCGCGCGGTCCCGCGCTGGTCGGCCGCGGGGCAGCCGGCATTGAGCGCCGCGTTGAGGGCGGGGCTGGCCCCCTGCGGCGCCCGGGTCAGGGTCGGCCCGCCGTTGTCGGCCAGGGGGCCCAGCTGCGGATCGGTGTTGCGCTGGTCCCCGGGGCCCGTGAGGCCGCACTGGTTAGCGCTCTCCAGGTTGCCGCCCTGGGACGTGAAGCCGTCGCCGTTGCAGTTGCCCTGCGCGGCCATCGCCGCACCGCCCGTGACGATCGTGTTCTTGAGTACGAAGGTCCCGTCGGCGGCGCCGCCTCCGTTCGGGACGTTGGAGGTCGACAGGTTCCCGCCCGAGCCGTTCTCCGCGGCGCTGTTGTTTGCGATGGTCGTGTTCAGGAGGGTGGTCGTCCCGCCGGTCAGGGTGAAGATCCCGCCCCCGAAGCCGGGCGCCCCGGCGCCGCCCGCGGTGTTGTCGCTCAGGGTGACGTTCGTCAGCGAGACGGTGCCGCCAAGGTTGAGGATGCCGCCGCCCTCGCCAGGGGCCAGCCCGCCGCCCCCGCCGGCGGTGTTCCCGCTCACCGTGGAGTCGGTCATGGTGAGGGAGCCGCCGGGCTGGGCGGGGATCCCCAGGATGAAGTTGCCGGGATCGGGGCCCTGCACCAGGATGGCGCCGCCGCCAGGTTGTCCGCGCCCTCCCTGGAGGTTTGCGGACGCCGTGGTCTTGTCGATCGCCGCCGTCGAATTTGGCCCGACCACCATCGCGCCTCCGGCGCCGACCGCCTGGTTCCCGGTCACGACGGCGTTCTGGAGCGTGAGCTGCCCACACACCACGATCCCCCCGCCACCGAGGAGCTTGCCGAAGCCGACGTTGAACTCGCCCCTGCCGCCGGTGATCGTCAGGCCCGAGATGGAGACCTTGCGGTCCGGCGTCAGGCACCCTTCGAAGACGTCGTAGGGCATGTCGAAGACCCGGTCGAGGGTCGCGCCGTCGACCGTGGTCGCGGCGGCCCCTGCGCCCTTGACCGTCGTGTTCGCGGTGAGGTCGAGGTCGCCCGTGACCGCCTCGTTCTCGCCGCCTCCGGGGATGGAGAGGACGACCCGGCCCGCGGGGATTTCGATCGTGCTGCCCGGGGTGGTGTTCGCCGAGATCACCGCCTCGCGCAGGGAACAATCTGCGGCCACGCACGGGGTGGTGCCCACGCCTGTCTTGGGCGCCGGGTCGTCGAAGCGCGTGACTGTGAAGGTGTCGGCGCTCGCGACGCCGCACAGGCCGACGAGCCAGAGCAGCCCTCCGGCCAAGATTCCCCCCGCACGGTGCATCGCGCGCAGAATACCCTCCGACCGGTGTGGCGAACCGCAGGCCTGGTCGTGCTCCTCCTCTTCCCCGCGTCCGCTTCGGCGAGCGTCGCGATCTCGAACGAGCGGACCGTCACCTGGTGGGGCACCCCGGGGGAGCTGGGCCCGATCCGGGAGCGTCCCGACCCGACGGCGCGCCCCGTGGCACGGCTGCGCTGGTACACGGAGGACGGCTATCCGGAGGTCTACCCGGCCCTGCGCCGTCGGCGTGACGCGCGGGGGAGGCCGTGGCTGCTGGTCCGGGTGCCGATGCGCCCCAACGGGCGCACGGGCTGGGTGCTCGAGCGCTCGCTGGCGCCGCTGCGGCTGGTCCGCACGCGCCTCGTCATCGACCGCCGCCGGCTGCGGGCCACCCTGACGCTGGGCGGGCGCCGCGTCTGGTCGTCTCCGGTCGGGGTCGGCGCTCCCGGCACGCCGACCCCCGCCGGGCGCTTCTGGATCCGCGAGCGGCTGCGCGGCCTGGGCGGGATCTACGGACCGTGGGCCTTCGGTACCGGGGCCTACTCGAGCCTGAGCGACTGGCCCGGCGGGGGCGTGGTCGGCATCCACGGCACCAACCAGCCGTGGCTCATTCCCGGCCGCCCCTCGCACGGCTGCGTGCGCGTGCCCAATCCGGCGGTCCTGCGGCTCGCGCGGCTCATGCCGGTCGGGACGCCGGTCCTGATCCTGTAGCGCCTAGAGCTCGCCGGGGAGCTCGTGCGACATCGTGACCGTGCCCGCCGTCTCCGCGGCGAGCTCGATGAAGTGCGCGTCCGGGCCCTCGGGGTGGTCCGCCGGACGGCCGTTGGCGCCCATGAGGTGGCGGTCCACCATCCGCGCGCACTTGCGCCCCTCGGCGATCGCCGTGACCACCAGCGACTGGCCGACGCGCGCATCCCCGCAGGCGAAGACGCCCTCCGCCGACGTGGCGTAGACCGGCGCCTTGACGTTGCCGCGCGCGTCCCGGTCCAGGGCCAGGTCGTCCACCGGTCCCTCGTGCTCGGGGTGGGAGAAGCCGATCGCGATCAGGACCAGGTCGGCGGGCAGCTCGAACTCGCTGCCGGGCACCGGGCGCAGGTCGCGCGAGGAGGTGCCCTCCACGCGCCGGGCGCGCACGCGCTCCACCTTCCCGTCGCCCTCGACGGCGACGACCTCGGCGTTCCACTCGCGCTCCCCGCCCTCGTCGAGCGCGTAGGTGGAGACGGTGCGCTTGGGCGGCAGGGGCCAGGGCGTCGTCTCGTGGCGCCCGGAGGGCGGCAGCTCGGGATAGACGTCGAGCATCCGCACGTCGACGGCGCCCTCGCGCAGGGAGTTCGACATGCAGTCCATCCCGGTGTCGCCGCCGCCCACCACGATCACGTGGCGATCGCGCGCCACGATCGGGTGCTGGGGCTCGGGCGCCGGACGGCCCTCCATCCGGGCCACCGCGCGGTTGCGCTGGTAGAGGTAGTCCATCGCGAAGTGCACGCCGTCCAGCTCGCGGCCGGGGACCTCGAGGTCGCGGTGCACGCGCGAGCCGATCGCGATCACCAGCGCGTCGTGGCGCGCGCGCAGGTCGGCGGCGGTCACGTCGCGGCCCACGTCCACGCCGCACTCGAACGCGACGCCCTCGTCCGCCATCACGTCGGCGCGGCGGTCGATGATCCACTTCTCCAGCTTGGCGTCGGGCACGCCGAAGCGCATCAGCCCGCCCACGCCCTCGTCGCGCTCGTACACGGTCACCGCGTGGCCGAGCTTGTTGAGCTCCGCCGCCACCGCCAGGCCGGCCGGGCCCGACCCCACCACGCCGACCGTGCGCCCGGTGCGCACATCGGGCGGCTCGGGTACGACCCAGCCGTTGGCCCAGCCGCGCTCGATGATCCCCAGCTCGATCTGCTCGATCGTCACCGGGTCGTCGTTGATGTCCAGCACGCAGGCCGACTCGCAGGGCGCCGGGCAGATCAGGCCGGTGAACTCGGGGAAGTTGTTGGTGGCGTGCAGCTGGCGCAGCGCCCCCTCCCAGTCGCGGCGGTACACGAAGTCGTTCCAGTCCGGGATCAGGTTGCCCAGCGGGCAGCCCTCGTGGCAGAACGGCACGCCGCAGTCCATGCAGCGCCCGCCCTGGGCGGCCAGCTCGGCCTCGGGCTGCGTGTGGAAGTACTGCTTGTGGTCGCGCACGCGCTCGCGCGGGTCGCGCTTGTCGAAGCCGACCCGGTGGATCCGGAGGAAGCCGCCGATCTCGCCCATGGCTCAACCGAGGGCCGGTTCGCCCTGGGGCGAGACGTCGGCCGCCTCGCGGGCCAGCTCCTCGAGCGCCCGCTTGTAGTCGTGCGGCATGACCTTGACGAACTTCGGGAGCAGCTGGGACCACTGCGCCAACACCCGCTCGGCCACCGGTGAGCCCGTGCGCTGGGCGTGCTCGGCCACCAGCTCGCGCAGCTCGCGCGCGTCGTCGGCGGAGATCTGGTCGAAGCCCACGAGCTCCATGTTGCAGCGGGCCTCGAAGGTGCCGTCCTCGTCCAGGACGTAGGCGATCCCGCCGCTCATGCCGGCGGCGAAGTTGCGGCCCGTCGGGCCCAGCACGACGACGCGGCCGCCGGTCATGTACTCGCAGCCGTGGTCGCCCACGCCCTCCACCACGGCGGAGGCGTCGGAGTTGCGCACCGCGAAGCGCTCGCCGGCCAGCCCGCGGAAGAACGCGCGCCCGCTGGTGGCGCCGTAGAGCACGGTGTTGCCCACGATCACGTTCTCCTCGGCCGGGTAGCGGTGGCCGTCGGGCGGCAGCACGGCCAGCACGCCGCCGGACAGGCCCTTGCCCGCGTAGTCGTTGGCGTCGCCGCGCAGGGTGAAGGTCACGCCCGCCGCCAGCCACGCGCCGAAGGACTGCCCGGCCGAGCCGTGGAAGCCGATCTCGATCGTGCCCTCCGGCAGTCCCGCGGACCCGTAGCGCTTGGCGATCTCGTGCGAGAGCAGCCCGCCCACCGCGCGGTTGACGTTGCGCACGTCGCGCTCCAGCCCGACCTTCTCGTTGCCCTCCAGCGCCGGGCGGGCGGCCTCGATCAGGTCCCAGTCCAGCGCGTCGTCGAGCACGGGCGGCGGCGGCTCCACGCGGCGCCGGGGCGCGCCGGGCTCCAGCTCGGGCATGGCCAGCAGACGGCTGAGGTCGACGCCGCGAGCCTTCCAGTGCTCGATCGCGTCGTCCATCTCCAGCAGGTCCGAGCGGCCGATCAGCTCGTCCATGGTGCGCACGCCCAGCTGCGCCATCAGCCCGCGCGTCTCCTCGGCCACCATCAGCAGGTAGTCGATGACGTGCTCGGGCGTGCCGGCGAAGCGCTCGCGCAGCCGCGGGTCCTGCGACGCCACCCCGACCGGGCACGTGTTCAGGTGGCAGACGCGCATCATGATGCAGCCCGCCGCGATCAGCGGGGCGGTGGAGAAGCCGAACTCGTCGGCGCCCAGCATCGCCCCGATCACCACGTCGCGCCCCGTGCGCATCTGGCCGTCGACCTCGACGATGATCCGCGAGCGCAGGTCGTTGCGCAGCAGCGTCTGCTGGGTCTCGGCCAGGCCGATCTCCCACGGCACGCCGGCCGACTGGATCGAGGACTGGGGCGAGGCGCCGGTGCCGCCGTCGTGGCCGGCGATCGTGACGTGGTCGGCGTTGGCCTTGGCCACGCCGGCCGCCACCGTCCCCACGCCGACCTCGGACACCAGCTTCACCGACACGCGGGCCTTGGGGTTGGCGGTGCGCAGGTCGTAGATGAGCTGCTTGAGGTCCTCGATCGAGTAGATGTCGTGGTGGGGCGGCGGGGAGATCAGGCCCACGCCCGGCGTGGAGTGGCGCAGCTGGGCGATGTAGCGGTCGACCTTGTGTCCGGGCAGCTGGCCGCCCTCGCCGGGCTTGGCGCCCTGCGCCACCTTGATCTGCAGCTGGTCCGCGTTGGTCAGGTAGTTGATCGTGACCCCGAAGCGCCCCGACGCCACCTGCTTGATGGCCGAGCGGCGGTCGTCGGCGAAGCGCTCCTCGTCCTCGCCCCCCTCGCCGGTGTTCGACTTCGCGCCCAGGCGGTTCATGGCCTGGGCCAGGGTCTCGTGGGCCTCGGGCGACAGCGCGCCCAGGCTCATGCCGCCCGTGGAGAAGCGCTTGACGATCGTCTCGATCGGCTCCACCTCCTCCAGCGGGACGGGCTCGATGTCCTCGCGGAAGCGCAGCAGCCCGCGCAGCATTCCCGCGCGCGCGTTCTCCTCGTTGACCAGGTGGGCGAAGCGGGCGTAGGTCTCGCGGCCCTCGGTCCCGTCGCCGTTGGAGCGCACCGAGTGCTGGAGCAGGGCGATCGTCTCGGGGTCCCACATCCGGCGCTCGCCGTCGCGGCGCCACTGGTACAGGCCGCCGACCGGCAGCAGCTCCGACTCGGGCTCGGGGTAGCCCCGGGCGTGGCGGGCCAGCGCCTCGCGGGCCAGCACGTCCAGCCCCACCCCGCCGATGCGCGACGCGGTGCCGGTGAAGTGGCGGTCGACGAGCTCGCGGTCCAGACCCACGGCCTCGAAGATCTGGGCGCCGCTGTAGGAGCGGATCGTGGAGATCCCCATCTTGGAGAGCACCTTGAGCATGCCCTTGCCGATGGCGGCGACCACGTTGCGCTCGGCCTCCTCGCGGTCCAGATCGCCGAGCATCCCCGCCGCCTCGAGGTCGGCCAGGGACTCGAGCATCAGGTAGGGGTTGATCGCGCTGGCCCCGAACCCGATCAGCGTGGCCATGTGGTGGACCTCACGCGGCTCGCCCGACTCGATGACCAGGCCGGCGCGCAGCCGCGTGCCCTCGCGCACCAGGTGATGGTGGACGGAGGAGACGGCCAGCAGGGATGGGATGGGCGCCCGGTCGACCGACACGTTGCGGTCGGACAGGATGATCACGTTCACGCCCGCGGCGACGCAGTCGTGCGCCTCGGCGCAGATCCGGGCCACCGCCTTCTCCATCCCGTCCGGCCCCTCGGCCACCGGCCAGGTGATGTCGATGGTGCTCGACTCGAAGATGTCATGGGAGACCTGGCGCAGGCGCTCCAGCTCGTGGTCGCGCAGGATCGGCTGGCGCATGCGCAGCACGTGCGCGTGCTGGGGCGTCTCGCCGAGCAGGTTGCCCTCGCCGCCCACGCCACTGTGCAGGCTCATCACGATGGTCTCGCGGAGGGGGTCGATCGCCGGGTTGGTGACCTGGGCGAACAGCTGCTTGAAGTAGGAGAAGAGCGCCGGCTGGCGGTCCGACAGCACGGCCAGGGCCAGGTCGTTGCCCATCGACCCGGTGGGCTCCGCGCCCGTCTTGGCCATGGGCGTGAGCAGGACGCGCAGGTCCTCCTGCGAGTAGCCGAAGGCCAGCTGGCGGTTGCGCCGCGGCTCCACGCGCGGGACCTGGGGCGCGGCCTCGGGCAGGTGGTCGAAGAGCACGCTGCACTCGCGGACCCAGTCGCCGTAGGGCTGCTGGGTGGCGACGCGCTGCTTGATCTCCTCGTCGGGGACCAGCCGGCCCTCGTCCAGGTCGACCAGGAACAGCCGCCCGGGCTGCAGGCGTCCCTTGCGCACCACGAGCTCCTCGGGAATGGGCAGGACGCCCGTCTCGGAGGCCAGCACGACGTAGCCGTCCCGTGTCTCCACCCAGCGCCCGGGGCGCAGGCCGTTTCGATCCAGCGACGCGCCCGCCCAGCGGCCGTCGGTGAACGCGACGGCGGCGGGCCCGTCCCACGGCTCCATGATGCAGCCGTGGTAGTCGTAGAAGTCGCGGACCTCGGACGTGATGTCGGTGCGCCCGCGGTAGGCCGCGGGGATCATCATCATCACCGCGTGGGGCAGGGAGCGCCCGGCCAAGACCAGGAGCTCGAGCACGTTGTCGAACGTCGCGGAGTCCGAGTTGCCCGGGCGCACGACCGGCAGCACTTTCTCCAGGTCGTCCCCGAACAGCTCCGAGCGCAGCGACGACTCGCGCGCGCGCATCCAGTTCACGTTGCCCATGAGCGTGTTGATCTCGCCGTTGTGGGCCACCATCCGGTAGGGGTGGGCCAGCTCCCAGCTGGGGAAGGTGTTGGTCGAGTAGCGCGAGTGCACGACAGCGACGCGGCTCTCCATCCGCTCGTCCAGCAGGTCGGGGTAGAACGGCCCGAGCTGGAGCGCGGTGAGCATGCCCTTGTAGACCAGGGTGCGCGAGGAGAAGGAGGGGATCACGAAGTCCGGCCCGGCCTCCAGCTCCGCGCGACGGCGGATCACGTACAGCTTGCGCTCGAAGGCGTCGCGGTCCTGGGCCAGCTCGGGCGAGGCCGCCACGAACAGCTGGCGGATGACGGGCATGGCCGCGCGCGCGGTGCGCCCGCAGGCCTCGGGATCGCTCGGCACGTCGCGCCACCCCAGGACGTCCTGACCCTCGGCCGCGACCGCCGTCTCCAGCACGTCCTGGAGGCGCCGGCGCTCCTCGTTGTCATCGGCGGGCAGGAAGCAGACGGCCACGCCGTAGGCCCCGGGCGGCGGCAGCTCCACGCCCGCCTCCGCGCGCAGGAACGCGTCGGGGATCTCGATCAGGATCCCGGCGCCGTCGCCCGTGTCGGCGTCGGCCCCGGTGGCCCCCCGGTGGTAGAGGTGCTCGTTGGCCAGGACGGCCTTGGCCACCACCTCGTGGTTGGGCCCGCCGCCCAGGCGCGCGACGATGCCGACGCCGCACGCATCGTGCTCATGCGCGGGGTCGTAGAGGTCTGCCG
>JAWVFR010000069.1:0-15586 GCA_033855845.1 Solirubrobacteraceae bacterium | reverse complement strand
TACCCACGTGTTACTCACCCGTTCGCGGCTTTGCCCCGGGCCGAAGCCCGGTTCGTCGCTCCACTTGCATGTGTTAAGCACGCCGCCAGCGTTCGTCCTGAGCCAGGATCAAACTCTCCGTGAAGTGCCGCGAGCGGGCGAACCCACCCGCGGGAAACGAAGAGCGTCGTGCATCACAGTGGGTGCTCCGTACACGAGGAGACACCCGGATGCATGACGGGTCAATCTTGGCCGCCGGCCGGTGCCGAAGCAATCGGCCGGACGGTCGAACCTGGACGCGCATCACAGATCGAGGGTTCGATCGCGATGCGCATGCTGTCGAGTTTTCAAAGACCGCCGTGCCTCAGCCGGATGCGGGGGGCTCCCGCCTCCGGGGCACGTTCTTCGCACACGGGATTGCGCCCGGAGCGAAGCGGACCGCGGAGTATAGCGCTCTCAGGCTGAGCGTCGCAGGCGCCGGAAGCGGCGCTTTCCGACCTGCAGCACACCGCCGTCCAGGCGATCGGCGGCCACGTCCTGGTCGTCCTCCCCCAGCGCCTCCCCGTCCAGGCGGACCGCCCCCTGGGCGAGCAGACGCCGGGCCTCCGAGCGCGACATGCCGAACACCTGCTCCAGGACGCCGGGGAGATGGGCCGTCCCGTCGACGGCCGTGAAGTCGGCATCCTCGATCTCCTCCGGCGCCTCGCGGGCCACGTGGATGCGGTCGAACCGCTCCTCGGCCGCGCGGGCGGCGTCCTGGTCGTGGAAGCGGGCGACCAGCGCCCGGGCCAGGGCGCGCTTGGCGTCCCGGGGGCCGACGCCGGCCGGCGGCTCGTTCCCGAGCAGCAGCCGGTACCAGGTGGCCATCGCCTCGTCGGGGACGCTCAGCGTCTTGCCGTAGATCTCGTCCGGCGGCTCGGTGACCCCGATGTAGTTGCCCAGGGTCTTGGACATGCGCTGGACGCCGTCGGTGCCGGGCAGGATCGGCATGGTCAGGGCCACCTGCTCGGGCAGGCCGTACGCGCGCTGGATGTCGCGTCCCAGCAGCAGGTTGAACTTCTGGTCGGTGCCGCCGAGCTCCACGTCGGCGCGCACGGCCACCGAGTCGTAGCCCTGCATCAGCGGGTACAGCAGCTCCAGGACGGAGATGGGCTCGCGAGCCGAGAAGCGCTGGGCGAAGTCGTCGCGCTCCAGCAGCTGAGCCACCGTGGTGGTGCGGGCAAGGCGGAAGAGATCCTCGACCGCCATGTCCAGCCACTCGCCGTTGCGGCGCACCTCCACCTTCTCCGGGTCGGCGTCCAGCACGCGGTGGGCCTGGTCCTGGAAGGTCTGGGCGTTGGCGTCGATCTCCTCGCCGCTCAGCACGGGGCGGGTGCTGGAGCGGCCACTGGGGTCCCCCACGCGCGCGGTGTAGTCGCCGACGATCAGCACCACGACGTGCCCCGCGTCCTGGAACTCGCGCAGCTTGTCCAGGACGACGACGTGGCCGAGGTGGATGTCCGGCGCCGTGGGGTCGATCCCCAGCTTGACGCGCAGCGGGCGGCCCTCCTGCGCGGCCGTCCGGAGCTTGGCCTCCAGCCCGCCGGCGGGCAGCGATTCCTCGGCCCCGCGAGCCAGCGCGGCAGCCCGCTCGGCGGGGTCGGACCCGGGGTCGGCCATCCGGGCCAATGCTAGACTCTCGTCCCCGTGGAGCCGTGTGCGCAGGGCGGCTTCCTTCCGCGCCTTTCGCTCCGCGGCCGCACCACGCCCTTCGGCATGAGTCAAGAACCCACACCCCCCGGGGCGGGTCCCGATCCGCTGCGACCGGTCCCGCCGGACGCGGACCCGGTCGCCTTCGGCGGCGGGGGCGAGCCCCCCGCGCGACGCCCGCGCGTGTACAAGCTGCGCCTGGCCCTGATCGTCGCCGGCCTGGGCGTGCTGGCCGCCGTCTCCACGGTGTTCGGGATGATGATGGCGGTCGCGCAGGACCTGCCGTCGCTGGAGAACCGCGAGGAATACAAGCGGTCGCGCAACTCGGTGCTGCTGGACGTCAACGGCAAGCCGCTGGGCGTCCTGACGGGGGCCCAGAACCGCATCCTCCTGAACGCCAGCCAGATCGCGCCGGTCATGCAGAAGGCCGCCATCTCGATCGAGGACGAGCGCTTCTACGAGCACAACGGGATCGACCCGCGCGGCATCGCGCGCGCCCTGTTCGCCGACATCACGCAGCGCACCGCGGCGCAGGGCGGCTCGACGATCCCCCAGCAGTTCGTCAAGAACGCGCTGGCCACGCAGGCCAAGCGCACGATCTTCGAGAAGCTGCGCGAGGCGGCGCTGGCCTACCACCTCGCGCGCAAGTGGAGCAAGCAGAAGATCCTGACCGAGTACCTGAACTCGATCTACTTCGGCAACGGCGCCTACGGCGTGGAGTCCGCGGCCCGGGCCTACTTCTCCACCCACCACCCGGGCTGCGGCGAGGAGGGCCAGCCCGCGTGCGCCGCGCTCCTGGACCCCGCGGAGGCGGCGCTGCTGGCGGGGATGATCGCCTCCCCCTACGCCTGGGACCCGGTCAACTTCCCGGTCAAGGCCAAGCGCCGGCGCGACGTCGTGCTGCGCAAGATGCTCGACCAGCACTACCTGACCAAGGGCGAGTACGACGCGGCGGTCGCCCAGCCGGTGCCCACCCGGGACGAGATCCAGCCGCCGCGCGAGGACTCCAAGGCGCCCTACTTCACGTCCTGGGTCAAGGCGCAGGTGGTGGACCGCTTTGGGGCGACCAAGGCCTTCAGCGGCGGGTTGCGGATCCGCACGACCCTGGACCTCGACCTCCAGAACGCCGCCCAGGAGGCCGTGACCACGCACCTGTCCAGCGTGGACGGCCCCGCCGCCGCCCTGGTGGCGATCGACAACCAGACCGGCGAGGTGCGCGCGATGATCGGCGGGCGCCCGGGCAAGGACTACGGCCACGCGCCGTTCAACCTGGCCACCCAGGGACAGCGCCAGCCCGGGTCGGCGTGGAAGGCCTTCACGCTGGCCGCCGCCCTGCGCGAGGGGATCACGCCCGACTCCACGTGGGAGTCGCGGCGCAAGGTGTTCCCGGTGCGCGGGAGCGCCGACCCCAACGAGAAGTTCATCGTCAACAACTACGAGGGCCAGTACTCCGGCATCACCACGCTGGCCAGCGCCACCGCGCAGTCCGACAACTCCGTCTACGCCGAGGTGGGGCTGAAGGTGGGGACCCGCAAGATCGCCAAGATCGCCCACGAGATGGGGATCCGCACCCCGCTGTCCACCAACGAGGCCATGACCCTGGGCGGGCTCAAGGAGGGGGTCACGCCGCTGGACATGGCGCATGCGTATGAGGTCTTCGCGGCCGGCGGCAAGCGCGTGACGGGCACGCTGGGTGCGTCGGACAACGGCCCGGTGGGCATCCGTGAGGTCCAGGACCCCCTGCGCGGCCGCACGATCCACAACCAGACCCGCAAGCTCAAGGTCTTCAACAAGCGCCTCGTCGAGGAGGCGATCCCGGTCCTCCAGGGCGTGGTGCAGAGCGGCACCGGCACCAGCGCCGCCACCGGCGGCTTCGTGGCCGGCAAGACCGGCACCACCGAGAACTACGGCGACGCCTGGTTCGTGGGCTTCACCAAGCGCTGGACCGTCGCGGTGTGGGTCGGCTATCCCGACACCCTGAAGCCGATGAAATACGACTACAACGGCGCGCCGGTGACGGGCGGGAGCTTCCCGGCCGACATCTTCCACTCCTTCATCCTGTCCGCCGACGGGATCGTCGACCAGCGGGCGGCCGACCGCGCCGCCCAGCAGGGTCAGACCTACACCACCCCGCCGGACTCCTCGAGCGGATCCGGGTCGGGCACCGCGACGACGCCGGGGTCGGGACAGGGCTCCGGCACCGGGACGACTCCCGCTCCGTCCGGTGGCGGCGGGGCCGGCACCGGCACTCCCAGCGCGGGCGGCGGCGGGGCGCCCACCGGCGGCGGCGGCGGTGGCGGCGGCGGTGCTCCGACCGGCGGCGGCGGTGGTGGCGGTGCTCCCACCGGTGGTGGCGGCGGCGGTGGCGGCGGCGCCAGCGGCGGGACCGGCGCCAGCGGCGGCGCGGCCGCGCCCTAGCGCGGCCGGGGCCGCGACACGAAGCGACTGCCCGGCGCCGAGAAGCGCCACGGCAGGTCGGCGGCCTTGGTGATCCCGATGCGGACGCTCTCGGTGAGCTCGGGCCCCGGGGCGTCGACGGCGGGCCCGAGTATCCGGATCGGCCCGGTCTGGAGGTCGGTGCCGTTGAGGCCCAGGCCGATGCCCAGCGCCTGGCAGAGCTTCCCCGGGCCCGAGCAGAGGTCCTCCAGGCGGTCCAGGCCGCGCCGGGCCCGCATCGCCTCCACCCCGGCCAGCGGCTCCAGGGCCCGGATCAGCACCGCGCTGCCCGTGCCCTCCGGCTCGGTGACGGCGTTGAGCATCGCGTGGATCCCGTAGGAGCGGTACACGTAGGCGCGGCCCGGCGGCCCGAACAGGACCTCGGTGCGAGCGGAGCGGCCCGTGAAGGCGTGACATGCCGGCTCGGTCTGGTGGTAGGCCTCCGCCTCGACGATCGTCCCCGAGACGCCCGCGTGCTCGACCACGCACCCCACAAGGTCGCGCGCCACCTCCACCACGGGGCGGTCGTAGAACTCGGCCGGAAGCGCGTTCACCGCAGGCGCGCGCGGGCCTGGCCGAGCTGCTCGCGCACGCGCTGCAGCGCGGTCCCGCCCTCCGACGCCTTGGACTCCAGCCACGCCCCGTCGGCCAGCACGGCGTAGAAGTCCTCGTCCAGGGCCGGGTGCTGCGCCGCCAGCTCCTCGCGGGTCAGAGCGGACAGGGGCTTGCCCTGCTCCAGCGCCCGGCGGACCAGGCCGGCCACCACGCCGTGGGACTCGCGGAACGGGACGCCCTTGCGGACCAGCAGGTCGGCCACGTCGGTGGCGGCCAGGAACTCGTCGCCCGCGGCGGCGGCCAGGCGCTCGCGACGGAAGGCGATCCCCTCCAGCATCCCGCGCGCGGCCATGAGGCACAGCTCCAGCGTGTCGACCGCGTCGAACAGGTGCTCCTTGTCCTCCTGCATGTCCTTGTTGTAGGTGAGCGGGAGGCCGTGCAGCACGCCGTGCAGCGCGACCAGGTGCCCGGCGATCCGGGGCGCCTTGGCCCGCAGCAGCTCGGCCGCGTCGGGGTTCTTCTTCTGCGGCATGATCGAGGAGCCCGAGGCGAAGGCGTCGGAGACCTCGCAGAAGCCGAACTCCTCGCTGGACCACAGGACGATCTCCGCCCCCAGGCGGGAGAGGTGCGTGGCGCAGGTGGCGGCGGCGGCGAGGAAGTCCAGCACGAAGTCGCGGTTGGAGACCGCGTCGATGGAGTTCTCCGACACCGCGGAGAAGCCGAGCTCGGCGGCCACCGCGCGGCGGTCGGTGGCGAAGTTGACGCCGGCCAGGGCGCCGGCGCCGAGGGGCAGCCGGTCGGCGCCGCGCAGCACGTCCCCGAAGCGCTCGCGGTCGCGGTCGAGCATCCAGAAGTAGGCCAGCAGGTGGTGGGACAGGTAGACCGGCTGCGCGCGCTGGAGGTGGGTGTAGCCGGGCATCGGCCAGTCCAGGTGGCGCTCGGCCAGGTCGGCCAGGGTCGCCATCAGGCTCTCGATCCGGTCGCGGGCCTGCAGGGCATGGGCGCGCACGAACATGGCCATGTCGGTGGCCACCTGGTCGTTGCGCGAGCGCGCGGTGTGCATCCGCCCGCCGGCCGGGCCGGCGATCTCGGTCACCCGGCGCTCGATCGCCATGTGGATGTCCTCGTCGTCGGCTTCGAACGGGAACCGGCCCTCATCCAGCTCGCGCTCCACGTCGTCCAGCGCGGCGAGCAGCGCGTCGCGGTCCTCGGACTCCACGATCCCGGCCGCCGCGAGCATCCGCACGTGGGCGCGCGACTGGGCCACGTCGTAGGGCCCCAGGCGCCAGTCGAAGCCGATCGAGGCGTTGAGCGCCTGGAAGGCGTCGTCCTGGGGCTCGGCGAAGCGCGACATGGCGCGCCAGTCTAGTCGCGGGCTAGAAGGTGCCCGAGATCTGGGCCACCTGCATCGCGAGCGCCATCCCCAGCAGATACAGCACGGTCGCCCACCCCGCGTAGGCCTTGCGCGCCCGCGGGTACCAGCGGCCGTCCGGGTTGCGGCCGGCCGACCACACGACCGGGACGGCGAAGGCCAGGCCGGCGGCGATCAGGACCCATGGCGCCCACTCGGCCACCAGGTAGCCGAGGTCCAGCCGGAACTCGGACGCGATGTCCTCGATCAGGCGATGGAACAGCAACGCCGGCAGCGCGAGCGCGACGGCGAAGCCGCCCAGGCCCACGCGCCGTGCCCGCACACGGTCCCGCCCGTCCATCCGCTCATGATGCCAATTCCCGGGGCATCGCGAGGCACTTCCGCAGCGCCCCGGCCACGCGCTCCACCTGGCCGTCGGTCATCTGCGGGAAGAAGGGCAGCGCGAGCGAGCGCTCCGCGACGTCCTCGCAGACCGGGAACTCCCCGGGCCGGTGGCCGAACCGCTCGCGGTAGAAGGTCAGCAGGTGGATCGCGGGCAGGTAGGGCTTGCTCTGGATCCCCTCCGCCTCCAGCGCCCGGACCACGGCGTCGCGGCCCACCCCGCGGGGCACCTGGACCACGAACACGAACCAGCCGCGGCGGTCGCCTCCCGAGTCCTCGCACGGCAGGTCCAGCCCCTCCACGCCCGCGAGGGCCTCGCGGTAGCGGGCGGCCACGCGGGCACGGGCGGCCAGGAGGTCGTCCAGGCGCTCGAGCTGCGCGATTCCCAGGGCGCAGGCCGGCTCGCTGAGGCGGTAGTTGAAGCCCAGGCGGTCGTGGTCGAGCCAGCCCATGTCCGGGGCGCGGCCCTGGTTGCGCTCGGAGTCCACGCGCTCCTTCACGGCCGCGTCGGCGGTGGTGACCATGCCCCCCTCCCCGGTGGTCATCTGCTTGTTGGCGTAGAAGCCGAACACCGCCGGATGGCCGCGCCCGCCCACGGGGACGCCGTCCGCGTGCACCGCCCCCAGCGCCTCGCAGGCGTCCTCCACCAGCGGCCGGCCCAGCGCCTCGAAGGCGGGCAGGTCGGCGGGGTAGCCGAAGATGTGGACGGGCAGCAGCGCGGCGGTGCGCTCGGTCACCGCGGCGGCCGCCGCCTGCGGGTCCAGGTTCAGGGTGACCGGGTCGATGTCCGCGAACACCGGGCGGGCGCGCTCGTACAGGACCGCGTTGGCGGAGGCGACGAACGAGAAGGGCGAGGTGACGACCTCGTCGCCGTCGGACACGCCCACCGCGCGCAGCGCCAGGTGCAGCCCGGCCGTCCCGCTGGAGACCGCGCTGGCGTGGGCCACGCCCAGGCGCGCGGCGAAGCGCGTCTCGAACTCCTGCGCCTGCGGGCCGAGTGACAGGCGCCCCGACCGCAGCGCGGCCAGCACCCGCTCCTCCTCCTCCGGCCCCACGACCGGGCGGGCGAGGGGGATCGGCTCGCTCACGGAAGCGGCTGCGTGCGGACCCGCGCGGGCTGCATCCCGCGCTCCAGCGAGTCGACCAGCGCCTCCCAGGAGGCCTCGATCACGTTCTCCGACACCCCGATGGAGCCCCAGACGTCCTGCCCGTCGGAGGCGTCGAGCAGCACGCGGGTGACGGCGCCGGTCCCCTTGGTCTCGTCGAGGATGCGCACCTTGAAGTTCACCAGCGCAATGTCGTCGAGGTGCGGGTAGATCTCGGCGATGGCCGAGCGCAGCGCCTTGTCCAGCGCGTTCACCGGTCCGTTGCCCTCGGCGGTGCGCACGTAGCGCTCGCCGTCGACCCAGATCTTCACCGTGGCCTCGGTCTCCACCTTGCCGTCGGCGCGCTTCTCCACGATCGCGCGCCAGGACTCCAGGCGGAACAGCGGCTCGTACTCGCCCGTCTCCTTGCGCAGGAGCAGCTCGAAGGACCCGTCGGCGGCCTCGTAGTGGTAGCCGCGGTGCTCGAGGTCCTTGACGCGGTCGACCACGCGCTGGGCGGCGTCGTCGTCCAGCTCGATCCCGGACGCCTCGGCGGCCGAGCGCACGGTTCCCTTGCCCGACAGCTCGGAGACCAGGACGTCGCGCGAGTTGCCCACGCTCTCGGGCTCCACGTGCTCGAAGGTGGCGGGGTCGACGTTGACGCCCGCGACGTGCATCCCGCCCTTGTGCGCGAAGGCGTTGCGCCCGACGTAGGGCTGGTCGGGGTCGGGCGTGAAGTTGAGCAGCTCGTCGGCGAAGTGCGCGACCTCGGTCAGCCGTCCGAGGCGATCGTCCTCCAGGCAGCGGTAGCCGAGCTTGAGCTGGAGGTTGGGGATCACCGACACCAGGTTGGCGTTGCCGCAGCGCTCCCCGTAGCCGTTGAGCGTTCCCTGCACGTGGGTGGCGCCCGCCTGGACTCCGGCCAGCGTGTTGGCCACGCCGCAGCCGGCGTCGTCGTGGCAGTGGATGCCGATGCGCGCGGTGTCTCCCACCTCGGCCACCACCGCGGCCATCGCCGTGGCGATGTGGTCCGGCAGCGAGCCGCCGTTGGTGTCGCAGGGCACGACGGTCTCCGCACCCGCCTGCGCCGCCGCGCGCAGGCAGCTCAGCGCGTAGGTGGGGTCGTCGGCGTAGCCGTCGAAGAAGTGCTCGGCGTCGTAGACGACCCGCTTGCCCTGGGCCACGAGGAAGGCGACCGAGTCGGCGATCATCGCCAGGTTCTCCTCGGGCTCGACGCGGACCACCTTCTCCAGGTGCAGCTTCCAGGTCTTGCCCACCAGCGTGCAGACCGGCGTGAAGCCGTCGGCCAGGACGCGCAGCGCCGGGTCGGCGTCGGCCGCCAGGTCGCGCCGGCGGGTCATCCCGAAGGCGGCGATCTCGGCATGGGCGAAGGTCTCCCCCGCCAGCAGCTCGAACAGCTCCACCTCCTTGGGGTTGGAGGACAGGAATCCCGCCTCGATGACGTCGATGCCGAGCTCGTCGAGCTTGTGCGCCAGGCGCACCTTCTCCTGCGCCGAGAGCGACATGCCCTCGCCCTGCATGCCGTCGCGCAACGTCGTGTCGTAGAGCTGGATCTTCATGAGAGTGGTTTTCGGACAGGATACGTGCATGTCCTTCGAGCGCCTGGTGGGCACGCTGGACTACCCGATGTTCATCGTCACCGCCGCGGCGGGGCCCGAGCGCGCCGGCTGCCTGGTCGGGTTCGCCACCCAGGCGAGCATCCATCCCCCGCGCTTCCTGGTCTGCCTGTCGGACAAGAACCGCACCTACCGGGTGGCGCGCGAGGCCGAGACGCTGGCCGTGCACTTCCTGGCCGCCGACCAGGAGGAGCTGGCCGAGCTGTTCGGGGGCGAGACCGGCGACGAGGTGGACAAGCTCGCGCGGGTGGCGTGGCGGCCCGGGCCGGGCGGCGCCCCGCTGCTGGACGACTGCGGCAACCGGTTCGCCGGGCGCATCCTGGAGCGCCTTCCCTTCGGCGACCACGTCGGCTTCCTGCTGGAGCCGCTGGAGGCGGACGTCGCCGGAGACTTCGACGAGCTCGCCTTCCACCGGGCCCGGCGCATCGAGCCGGGCCACGAGGCCTAGGCCGTCTCGCGCACCTTCACGACGTCCAGCCAGTCGCGGTAGCGCTCGGCGCGGCCGCTGAGGACGTCGGCGTAGACCGACTGCAACTCCCGGGTCACCGGGCCGCGCTGACCGTCGCCGACCTGGTGGTCGTCGACCTCACGCACCGGGACCGGCTGGAGCGTCGCGGTGCCGGTCACGAAGACCTCGTCGGCCAGGTAGAGCTCTGCGCGGGCCACCTCGCGCTCGACCACCTCGTGGCCGAGGTCGCGGGCCACCTGCATGACCGACCGCCGGTTGATCCCCTCGAGGATCCCGCTGGTCTGACCCGGTGTGGAGATCACGCCGTCGCGCACGATGAAGATGTTCTCGCCCGAGCCCTCGCAGACGTTGCCCTGCGCGTCGAGCAGGATGGCCTCCTCGTAGCCCGCCTTGTGGCTCTCGATCTTGGCCAGGACGCTGTTGAGGTACTGGCCGGTGGCCTTGGCGTGCGGGATCAGGGACTCCGAGGAGATGCGCCGCCACGAGGACACCTTGCCCCGCACCCCGGCGGTCATCGAGTCCGCCCCCAGGTAGGGCGCCCACTTCCAGGCCGCGATCGTCACCTCGACCGGCGCCTCGAGCGGGAACAGGCCCATCTGGCCGTAGCCGCGGAAGACCAGCGGCCGGATGTAGCACTCGGTGAGCCCGTTGCGCGCGATCACCTCGTGGACGACCGAGCGCAGCTCCTCCTGTTCGTAGCCGAGCGGCATGTAGTAGAGCTCGGCCGAGCGGCGCAGGCGCTCCAGGTGGTCGGAGAGGCGGAAGACGGCGGTGCCCAGCTCGGTGTCGTGGGCGCGGATGCCCTCGAACACGCCGGTCCCGTAGTGCAGGCCGTGGGTCAGCACGTGGACCTTGGCGTCCTCCCAGGCGACGAATTCGCCGTTCATCCAGATGAGGTCGCTCGGTTCCACTGTGGGTCTCCTCCTAGAGGTGGTCGAGGACCGCGCGCCTGGCCTGCTCCGTCGTGGCGGAGCCACCGAGGTCCGCGGTGCGAAGGCCGTCCTGCAGCGCCCGGTCCACAGCGGATTCTAGGGCGGCGGCCTCGTTCTGCATACCGAGACCGTGCCGGAGCATCATCGCGGCGGACAGGAGCATGGCCAGCGGGTTCGCGGTTCCCGTCCCCGCGATGTCCGGCGCGGAGCCGTGGACGGGCTCGAACAGGCCCGGCGCGCCGGGCTCGCCCAGGGACGCGCTGGGCAGCATCCCGATCGACCCCGTGAGCATCGCGGCCTCGTCGCTGAGGATGTCGCCGAACATGTTCTCGGTCACCAGCACCTCGAAGTGGCGAGGGGCGGAGACGAGCTGCATGGCGGCGTTGTCGACCAGCATGTGCTCGAGCTCGACGTTGGGGAACTCCTCGGAGTGGACTCGGCGCACGACCTCGCGCCACAGCCGCGAGGTCTCCAGCACGTTGGCCTTGTCCACGCTCGTGACCCGCGACTTGGCCGCCTGGAACGCGACGCGCGCGATCCGCTCGATCTCCCCCACGCTGTAGACGCAGGTGTCGTGCGCGGTGTCGCCGTCGCGGCCACGGTCGCCGAAGTACAGGCCGCCGGTCAGCTCGCGGACGACGAGCAGGTCGGTGCCCTCGATGCGCTCGCGGCGCAGGGGGCTGGAGTCGTAGAGGGCAGGGACGGGGCGGACCGGGCGCAGGTTGGCGTACAGGCCCATCCCCTTGCGCAGGCCCAGCAGCCCCTGCTCCGGCCGGGGCGCGTCGGGGTCGGTGGTGTCCCACTTCGGGCCGCCGACCGCGGCCAGCAGGACGGCGTCGGCGGCGCGGCAGGCGGCGAGCGTCTCCTCGGTCAGCGCCGTGCCGTGGGCGTCGATGGACGCGCCGCCGAAGACGTGCTCCTCGAACTCGAAGTCCCCCAGGCGCTGCAACGCCTCGAGCGCCACGGCCATGATCTCGGGCCCGATCCCGTCGCCGGGCAGGGTGACGATGCGGAGGGCCGGCACGGGCGGGCACATTACCCGCCCGTGTCGGGGAGGCTCAGGAGCCCTGGATCGCGGCCACGAGGTTCGGCGTGAAGGGCCGGGTGCCCGGCACCAGCGCCACGCCGGTGAAGCTCGTGTTCGCGTGCAGGTAGTCGAGCTGGCGGCTCAGGTTGCCGACGCCGTTGGACCCGGCCAGCGGCAGGAACTGGACGGTGCTCAGGACGCCGATGGCCTGGCCGGTCGAGCTGAGGAAGCCGCTGCCGGAGTCGCCGGGGATGCCGGGCGTGACCGTGTAGACGTCGCGGCTCCAGCCGTTGCCCTGGGTGCCCACCACGCGGCCCTCCTTCGGGCTCAGCTTGCTGACGCCCGCGCGCAGGGACGAGTTGCCGTACGTGTAGACGGTCGCCCCGGTGGCGGTGGGCGGCTCGGCCACCGCGGTGGGACCGCCGAAGCCCGGGACGGTCGGGTCGACGCGACTCACGTCGGCCGGGTCCAGCTTGACCAGCGCGAAGTCGTTGTAGTCGCAGGCGTCGACGTTGGCCTCCTTCTTGGCCTGCATCGTGATCCACGAGTTGTAGACCAGGGTGGCGGGCCTGGTGGCGCCGTCCACCTCGACGGGCGTGCCGATCGGGAGCGAGCCCGAGTTGCAGCCGTTGGTGTCCGTCGGCGCGCCGGTGCCGGAGCAGTGGGCGGCCTGCCCGATGTAGGTGCCGCCGGCGTCGCTGAACACGAAGTTCGCCGTGCACTGGGCCCCGTCGGTGAAGGTCATGACGCCGGGGTGGATCTCGCCGGCCGCCTGGGCGCCGGCCGGTGCGAGTGCAAGCGCGCCGAGCGCGACCGCGCAGACGCAGATCAGTCTTCTCATCTAGGGACCCTCCCGGGGTCGTTTGTTCCCCTACCGAAACTGCGTACCCGCCGGGCACGATTTCACAAACCGGTGGTCACCGGCCCGACCCGCTCGCGGTCGCGCTCGTAGGCATCGATCTCGCCTGCACGCTCCAGGGACAAGGCGATGTCGTCCAGGCCGTTGAGCAGGCGGTGCTTGATCTCCGGGTCGATCTCGAAGGCCACGGTGCGCTCGTCGAAGCGGACCTCCTGGGCCTCCAGGTCGATCTCGGCCTGGCCCGCGGCCATCAGGGCCCGCACGTCCTCCTCGGGCAGCGCCACCGGCAGCAGGCCGATCTTGGTGCAGTTGGAGAAGAAGATGTCGGCGAAGGACGACGACACCACGGCCCGGAAGCCGTAGTCCTGGAGCGCCCAGGGAGCGTGCTCGCGACTGGAGCCGCAGCCGAAGTTGCGGCCGGCCGCGAGGATCGGGTTGCGCGGCAGCTCCCAGCCGGGCTCCTTGGCCCAGTCGTAGAACAGGAACTCGCCGAACCCGGTGCGCTCCACGCGCTTGAGGAACTGCTTGGGGATGATCTGGTCGGTGTCGACGTCGGCGCGATCCAGCACGGAGACCTTGCCCTCGACGATGCTTATCGGGTCCATCTCAGCTCCAATCCCGGATGTCGACGAAGTGGCCCTCGAGGGCGGCGGCCGCGGCCATCTCGGGCGAGACGAGGTGCGTGCGGCCCCCGCGGCCCTGGCGGCCCTCGAAGTTGCGGTTGGAGGTCGAGGCGCAGCGCTCGCCGGGCTGAAGGATGTCGGGGTTCATCCCCAGGCACATCGAGCACCCCGCGCCGCGCCAGTCGAACCCGGCGGCCCGGAAGACCTCGTCCAGCCCCTCGGCCTCGGCCTGGGCCTTCACCTGCTGGGACCCGGGGACGACCATGGCGTAGAGATCCTTGGACACCCTGCGGCCGTCCACGACCTTCGCCGCAGCGCGCAGGTCGCCGATCCGCGAGTTGGTGCAGGAGCCGATGAACACCCGGTCCAGGCGGATGTCCTGGACCGGCGTCCCGGGCTCCAGCGCCATGTACTCCAGCGCGCGCTCGTCCTGCTCGCCGGCCGGCTCGGGGACGGTGGCGGTCACGGGGACCACCATTTCCGGGGTCGTGCCCCAGGTGACCATGGGCGACAGCGCGCCGGCGTCGACGACGACCTCGCGGTCGAACGTGGCGCCTTCGTCGGTGCGCAACTCGCGCCAGTTCTCGATGGCGGCCGCCAGGTCGGCCGGCGCGGCCGGGCGACCCCCCATCCAGGCGAAGGTGGTGTCGTCGGGCGCGATCATGCCCGCCTTCCCCCCGCCCTCGATGGTCATGTTGCAGACCGTCATCCGGCCTTCCATGGAGAGCGCCTCGATGGCCGGGCCGGCGAACTCGACCACGTGGCCGGCCGCCCCGGAGACGCCCATCTGACCGATGGTGGCCAGGATCAGGTCCTTGGCCGTGACGCCGAAGCCCAGCTCGCCCTCGTAGCGCACCCGCAGGGAGCGGGGCTTGGCCTGGACCAGGCACTGGGTGGCCAGCACGTGCTCGACCTCGCTGGTCCCGATGCCGAAGGCCAGCGCGCCGAAGGCGCCGTGGGTGGCGGTGTGGGAGTCGCCGCAGACGATGGTCATCCCCGGCTGGGTGACGCCCAGCTCGGGGCCGATCACGTGCACGATGCCCTGGCGCTCGGAGCCCAGGGAGTAGATGGGGATCTCGAACTCGGCGCAGTTGTGCTCCAGCGTCTGCACCTGCTTGCGGGAAAGGTGATCACGGATAAAGGAAGCCCCAGCCGTCCCGTCGGTGGGGACGTTGTGGTCGGCCGTGGCCAGGGTGCGGTCGGGGCGCCGGACCTGGCGACCGGCGAGGCGCAGCCCGTCGAAGGCCTGGGGGCTCGTGACCTCGTGGACGAGGTGCAGGTCGACGTACAGCAGTCCGGGCGCCACCTCGTGGGTGGCCCAGATCTTGTCGAACAGGGTCTGGGGCATCGGGGTCAGCTCCTTCGCAGGCCGGCGGAGACGATGGCCAGGAGGGCCGCCTCGCCGGGTCCGGGGTTCTCGAAGTGGTGGGGCAGGTCGGCGTCGAAGGTCACGCAGTCGCCGGCGGCCAGCGCGTGGCGCTCCCCGTCGCAGACCAGCACGACGGTGCCCTGCTCGACGACCGCTGTCTCGCGGCTGCCCGGCTCGTGCATGGGCGGGTCGCCGGCGCCGCCGGTGCGGGCGCCGGGCGCGATCGCGTGGCGCGAGAGCTCGGAGCGCAGTCCGGGCAGCGGCGGGGTGAGCAGCTCGTAGCGGTGGCCACGGGCGCCGCCGGGGCCCTTGCGCCGCTCGGCGAGACGCACGACGGTCACGGCCGCGCCGCCCTCGTCCAGGCGCAGCAGCTGGGAGAGGCGCAGCTCCAGCCCCGAGGCGATGCGCTCGGCCACGGCCACCGTCGGGCTGGTCTCCCCCCGCTCGACCTGCGAGAGCATGGGGGCGCTGACGCCGGAGCGCTCGGAGAGGTCGCGCAGGCTCAGGCCCTCGGCCTCGCGCAGCGCGCGGACGCGGGCCCCGAGGGTGGGTGTGTCGGCGGCGGCGGTGGCCATCGGCGAGTGCGTACGTTATCACGTACAAACGTAATGATGAGAGCATCGCCCCCCTGTGCGACCTCGGCGCGCCCTCGCCCCTACACTCGGAGCCGATGCGGCAGGGGACCATTCTCATCGTGTTGCTGGCCTGCCTGGCGGCCGCGGCACCGGCCGGCGCGGCGGATCCGCTGCGCTCGAAGCAGTGGGGCCTGACCATGGTCAACGCCGACGCGGCGCGGGCGACGAGCACCGGCGCGGGGGCGACGGTCGCGGTGATCGACTCCGGCGCCGCGCTGGGCCATCCCGATCTCCAGGGCCGACTGATCGCCGGGCCGGACTTCGTGGACGGCGACAACGTGCCCTCCGACGGCGAGGGCCACGGGACGCACGTGGCCGGGATCGTCGCCGCCAACGCGGGCAACAACGTGGGCGTGGAGAGCGTGGCCCCCGGCGCCAAGGTGCTGGTGATCCGCGTCCTGGACAACAAGGGCAGCGGCTCGCAGGACCATGTCGTGGCCGGCATCGACTGGGCCACGAACCACGGCGCCGACGTGATCAACCTCTCGCTGGGGCCCGATGTCCCGCTGGTCGGCACCTCGCCGGACTTCGACGCCGC
>JAWVFR010000068.1:0-2651 GCA_033855845.1 Solirubrobacteraceae bacterium | reverse complement strand
AGGTCAAGGCCGCGGCGCTGGCCAAGTACCCGGGGACGATCCAGGACATCTCGCAGGTGCCCGACGGCAGCTACGTCGCGGGCGTCGTGCGCAGCAGTGGCGGCTCGGAGATCCGCGTGCTCGTCAGCAAGTCCTTCACGGTCACCGGCGTGCGCTCGGGCCCGCCTCGCGGCGCGCCCGGCGGCGCCCGGCCCGGCGCGCCCGGTGCAGCTCCGGCACCGTGAAGCTCCCACGGGGGCCGTCAAAGCTGTCGCCTCGTAACGGCGACGGACGGATTGGACGAGGACTCAGGGAGAACACAGAGCAGTGTTCGCGACAAGGGCACCCCCGTCGTGAGGCGGGTCCGCAAAGCCACGGGGCTCCGCCGGAGTCAGCCGGGCTACCGAAGGAACAGCCGTCACGGGCCGATTGCTGCGGCCCGGCCGAGCCTGCTGAGGAACGTCGTCGCGCTGCTCGCATCCTCTAGGAGTTCCATGTCTCAGTTCCCATCTCGCCGCCTCGCGCGGCTCGCGGGCGGGCTCGTCGTCGCTGCGGCGCTCGCGCCGGCCTCGCTCGCGCAGGCGGACACCGCCCCGGTCACGGTCGCCGTCACCGGAGCGCCCGCGGTCACGCTCAGCTCCCCGTCGTTTGGCAACTTCGCCGCCGTCGTCCTGAACGGCTCCGCGCAGACCACGACCGCCACGGTCGGCAACTGGAGCGTCAACGATGCCACGGGTACCGCCGCTGGTTGGTCCATCAACGTCGAGGCTGACACGCCGCACAATGCGGGCAGCACCGTGACGATGGCCGGCGCGGCGATGGCGCTGACCGCGCCGACCGTCGCGGCCACCGATGTGTCGAACACCGCGACCGCCCCGGCGGTCGCCGCCGGCGACATCCTCGGCGCCGGCGGGGTCAACGTCGCGAACGCCATCGCCGGAGACGGCCAGGGCCAGTGGAGCTTGACGCAGGCCGCCGACAGCCTGACGCTGACGGTGCCGGCCAGCGCCCGTGCCGACAGCTACACGAGCACGATCACCACGACCGTCAACCTCGCGGTCTGACGTCCGGGCGCGGTCCTCGAGCGATGACGATCCATCTCCGCCGCAGGCCCGCGCTGCTGTGCGTGCTGGCGCTCGCCGCTTCGGCGGCGGCGTCAGCACCTGCCGGCGCGGCCACCGCCAGGCCGCCGATCGCGGCCGGCTTCTCGATCGTGGCCGTCGGTCAGCCCAGCTACTTTCGCTTCACCGCCCGGCCGGGCGCCGTGGTCACGGGGCTGGTGCGGGTGCGCAATCTCAAGGCCAGGTCGCTCGTGGTGCGTCTCACGCCCGCGGACCTGACCACCGCCGACAGCGGGGGCGTGAGCTTTCCGCAGTCACGCCCGCGTACCACCGGCGCGTGGGTGACGCTCCAGCACGCCACGGTGCGCCTGCGAGCGCACTCCAGCGCCCTGGTCCGCTTTCGCGCCCGCGTCCCGGCCACGATCACCGGCGGCGAGCACTACGCGGGGATCGTCGCCGTCGACGTCGCCCAGGCCAGGGCCGCTCGCGCTCCGTCGCACAAGCGCGGCGTCTCAGTGCGCCACCTCACGCGGCTGGCATTGCCCATCAAGGTGACCACACCAGGTCCGCTGCTGCATCACCTCGCACTGTCCGGCATCGGCTTCGGCGTGGACGCGGCCGGCAGCAAGCTGCGCCTCGCGCTGCGCAACGACGGCAGCGTCATCACCCGCGCCACCCGCATCCACCTCAAGGTCAGCCGCTCCGGCCGGACACTCTTCGCCGTCAATGAGCGGCTTGCCGACTTCATCCCCCAGACGGCGATCTCGTTCCCGGTCGCCTGGCGGGGCGCGCTCAAGCGCGGAACCTATGCCGTCACGGGCGTCATCCAGCCCCGCCACGGACCTCCCATCCGCGTCGACCAGCACATCACGTTCACGCCCAAGCTCGGCCGGCAGCTCAAGGAGCAGGCCGGCGAGACGACCGCCGCCGGCGACACCGGCCCGCCCCTGCTGATGTGGTTGGCCCTCGCCGGGGCGCTCGCCGTCGCCACCGCTGCCGCCACCGGCTATCTGCGGCTACGCCACCGGGTCAAGGCCCAAGCCCGACCCGCATGAAGAGGTTCGCGTTCCATTGCGCTGAGCGGCCCATCGTGCGGTCGCGCGTTCGGCCCGAGCAAGCGCCCCGTGGGACATCAGGGCTCAGCGAACCCGTCTGCCTCAGACGCGCACGGCACAGCCGGGCGTCGGCAAGACCGCGTTGTTGGAGGACATGGTCGAGCACGCCACGGGCCTGCGCCCAGTCGCCGGAGCCCGGCGAACGTCGCGCATGAGGAATGCCGCCGCGCCGGCGGTGCTCCTGGTCTCCCCCGCGACTGGGGCCCCGCCGCCGAGCCGCGGCCCGGCGGCGGCCGCAGGCAAGCGGCACTGCGTCCTGGCGTCCCCGTGTCCGGGGAACGGGACTGCCAGGGTCAGCTCTTGTCGATCTTGTTGCCGTTGGTCCCGAGGACGTACCACTCGGCGCCGAAGGCCTTGCTGCCCTCGCCCGCCGTGCTGCCCGGCTTGCCGTGGTCCAGAACGAACGTGTAGAGCGGGTGGCCGTTGTAGGTGACCTGGGTCGTGCCGTCTGAGCGCCGGGTGGTGCCCAGCTTTGCGGACGACGTGCCGCCGGAGG
>JAWVFR010000067.1:0-80457 GCA_033855845.1 Solirubrobacteraceae bacterium | reverse complement strand
GTTCGGCCACGTCACGGTCACGGAGATCAACACCGCGTGGTTCCAGTACATCATGCACCCGCGCTACCGCTCGGGCATCTCCGTGGCGAAGCGGGTGTTCGACGTGGTCGGCGCGCTGGCGATGAGCGTGGCATGCCTCCCGCTGCTGGCCGTGCTCGCGGTGCTGATCAAGCTGGACCGCGGGCCCGTGTTCTTCGGCCAGACCCGCATCGGCGAGGGCGGTCGCCCCTTCACGGTGTGGAAGCTGCGGACCATGCGCGTCGCGCCCGAGGGAGCCCGCTGGACGAGCGAGGACGACGACCGCGTCACGTGGATCGGGCACCTGCTCCGGCGCAGCCACGTCGACGAGCTGCCCCAGCTGCTGAACATCCTGCGGGGCCAGATGAGTCTCGTGGGCCCGCGCCCCGAGCAGCCCGAGTTCGTGGAGCGCCTGGAGCGCGCGGTGCCCTTCTACACCCGCCGCCACCTGATCAAGCCGGGCCTCACGGGCTGGGCGCAGGTGCGCTGTGGCTACGAGGGCTCCGACGTGGGCTCGCTGTGGAAGGTCTCGCACGACCTGTACTACCTCAAGCACCGCTCCATGGCGCTGGACTTCGCCATCGTGTGGGAGACGGTCCTGACGCTCCTGCGGCCCAAGCCGCACAACGTGGACGCGGAGACCGTCGGCTGGCTGTTCGACGAGCCCGGGGCCACCGCGCCCGCGGACCTGCCCGAGATCGTCGGCGTCACGGCGCCCGACCTCGCCCTCTCCGCCGCCGACGCCTCGGGCTCCTAGCCCGGACGGCGCCTGGACGCGCCTGACGGCGCCCGTCGGGATCGCCGATGCCTGGCATCGACTCACCCGACGTTCACCGTCAGCCACGCCCAGTCGCTCGTCCGGCACTGCCCGTGTTCCGCGGCTCCTAGCCCCGCGCGCGGACGCGGCGGCGCTGGAGCCACTGCGCCGCTGCGGCGGGGCGGTCGAGCGCGCCCGCCAGCTTGGCCCGGAACTCCTGCTCGCCGTCGCCCCACGCGATCATCGTCCGGCGCAGCTCGCCCAGCGGTTCCCCCCCGGGGTTGACCCCGGGGTGGCAGGTCATCCCGGCCGTGTAGCCGGCCTCCAGCACGAGCTCGACGTCGCGCGGGGTGTAGAGCCCGGCGGGATAGGCGAAGCTGGTGACCGGGCGGCCCAGGCGCTCCTCGAGGTCGGCCTTGGACCCGGCGATCTCCTCGGCCGCCCGCCGGCGCGACAGCGCGGACAGCCGCGGGTGCGTGCGCGAGTGGGCCTGGGCCGACCACAGGTCGCTCGCGACGAGCTCTCGCAGCTGGTCCCAGGTCATGGCCGGCGGCGGATCGGCGTACCAGGTGTACGCGGCGCGGCCGTCGACGATCGCGGTGGGCACGAACACGGTGGCCGGGAAGCCGTGCTCCGCCAGCAGTGGGGCGGCGTTGCGCGCCACGTCGGCGAACGCGTCGTCGAAGGTGATGCACGCGTGGCGTCCCGCCACCGGCTCGCGCAGCCGCTGCAGGGCGTCCGGCAGCGCCAGCACCTCGACGCCGGAGGCGGCCAGCGCCTCCAGGTGGCGCCGGAACGCCGCGGTCGGGGTGGCCAGGACGTCGCCGTCGTCGCTGACGCGGTGGTAGCCGAGCACGCGCACGCCGTGCCACGTGGCGGTCCCGTTGCGCCGGCCCACGAGGCGGGCGCGCTGGTAGCCGCGCGCGGCGACGTACCAGGGGCGTGGCTTGAGCGGCGGGACCTGGGTCGCCCGGCGCTCGCCGGAGAGGTCCAGCAGGAGCTCCTCGATGCGGTCGTAGAGGCGTGTGGGCTCGA
The DNA here is from genome assembly GCA_033855845.1 of Solirubrobacteraceae bacterium. Taxonomy (GTDB): domain Bacteria; phylum Actinomycetota; class Thermoleophilia; order Solirubrobacterales; family Solirubrobacteraceae; genus AC-38. The sequence goes on along the minus strand of JAWVFR010000067.1, from coordinate 78,647 downwards.
ACTCGGTCTCGACGAGGCGCCGGCCCGCAAGGCCGCGCCGAGCCGCCTCGGCGGGGTCGGACCCGGCCTCCACCAGCGCGTCCGCGAGGGCGCGGGGGTCCTCCGGGGGCACGAGCCAGCCGGTCTCGCCGTCGCGGACCACCGTCGGCGTGCCGCCGACCGCCGTCGCCACCATCGGACGGGCGAGCGCCAGCGTCTCCAGGGCGACGATCGGGAGGCCCTCCCGGCGCGAGGGCAGGACGCCCACGTCGGAGTTGCGGATGAACGGCAGCGCGTTGGGGATCCGCCCGGCCCAGTGCAGGCGGCCCTCGATCCCGAGTTGTGCGGCCAGGGCGCGGTAGGCCTCCCCCGACGATCCGCCCCCGACCAGCGTCAGGCCCGCGCCGGGGATCCGCTCCAGTGCGAGCGCGAAGGCCTCGAGCAGCACGTCGACCCCCTTCACGGGGAAGTGGCGGGCCACGCAGGAGAAATGGGGGCTTCCCGGCGCCGGCGGAACCTCGCCCTGCGCCGCGAGCTCGACCTGGGCGATGTCCAGCCCGGCCGGGAGCACCTCGACCGGCGGCGAGGGGAAGTAGCGCCGCACGCTGTCCGCGGCGCGCTGGGACACGGCCGTGAGCGTCCCGCGCGTCAGCCGCAGCAGCAGGGCGGCCGCGCGCTCGTGGCGGGCCTGCTCCAGGCCGTGGAGCGTCACCAGCAGCGGGAGGCGCGGGGCCGCGAGCCGGGCCGCGACCGCGCTGGTCACCGACTGCGCGTGGACGACGTCCGGCTCGTACTCAGATACCAGCGCCCGCAGCGAGCGGCGCCACTCGGGCAGGCTGCGGCCGGTCAGGCGGTTGGGCGAGGCGAGGACGCAGCGCACGCCCGCGCGCTCGAGGCTCTCGACCTGCTCGCCGAACCAGCCGTAGGCGATGACCGCCTCGTGCCCGCGCGCCTGCATCTGCGTCGCGTAGCGGCTGATCAGGGTCTCGGTGCCGCCGATGCCGAGGGTGGGCGAGATGAAGAGGATCCGCATCGGCCGGGCGATGTTATCGCCCGGCCTGCCGGGCCCCGGGGGGCCTACAGCTGCGCGTTCCCGGCCACCGTGTAGGTGCCGGAGGTGGGCTTGAGGTTCATGTACTGCCCGCTGCTGCGCGACATCGTGTTGCCCGCGATGACGAAGCTCTCCCGGGTGGAGCCGCCCACGTCGGAGTCCGAGACGAAGATGCTCGCCGCGGTCGTCCGCGAGATGGTGTTGGCGCGCCAGTGGCTCGTGCCGGCCACCGGGTCGTACTGGAACCAGGCGATGCCGATGGCGCCGCCCTCGATCGTGTTGCCCTCGATCGTGCTGTTCCGGTAGCGCACCGACACGCCGTTGGCCTCGAAGCCGCGGATCGTGTTCCCGACCACGTGGGCGTCGATCACCTTCAGGTAGATGCCGTGCTTGCCGTAGGAGATGGACGCGTCGGTGCCGGTGTTGGTGATCGTGTTGGCCGCGATCGTGAACCCGGTCCCCAGCAGGATCATCCCCGAGTCGCCCGTCTGGTCGATCGTGTTGTCCTGGATCACCCAGTTGTCGTTGGCCGTGTTGGCCGAGTTGACGGCGATGCCGACGTTGGTGATCGACATGCCCTGGATCACGATGTCGTCCGAGCCGGCTCCGCTCGCCGAGCCGTTGATCCCCTGGGCGGCGCCGGTGATGGCGAGGTTCGTGAACGCCAGCCAGTTCTTGCTCGCGAACCAGATCCCCTTCGTGAGCGTCGCGCGGCCCGTGCCGTACGAGCCGAAGACGATCCGGGCGGCGCTGCTGCCCGACTGCTCCGGCATCAGGGTGTCATCGGAGAACGTCGCCCCGCCCTCGAACAGGACGCCGTCGCCGGGTGCCAGCGTCGCCCGGTTGGCGCGGGCGACCGTCTTCCACGCGGCGGCCGGGGTGGTGCCGGCGTTGGAGTCCGACCCGGCCGGGCTGACGTAGAAGGTGCGGCCGGAGATCGGGAGGGAGACCGCGGCGGGCACGTCGATGCTGACCGGGGCGGTGCTCGCCGCGGGGGCCGGCGCGGACGCCGGCAGGGACACGGGGACGGTCGCGGGAGCCGCGGCGGGGGCCGGGGTGGGAGCGGCGGACCGGGCGGGCTCGGGATTCGACGCCGAGGCGGGCGCGCCGGCGCCGTTGGCGACTGTCACCTGGATGCTGCGCGCGGCGCGGTTGCCGGCGCGGTCGTAGGCGGTCGCCCGGAGCGTGTGCGTCCCGTTGGCCGCCTTGCGCGTGTTCCAGGCGCAGGTGTAGGGCGCCCGGATCTCGGTGTTCAGCGTCCGGCCGTCCACCGCGAAGACCACCCGCGACACGCGGGCGTTGTCGGTGACGGAGACGCGGCAGGTCGAGTCGTCCAGGGTGCCGGACGCCGTGCCGCCCGCGGTCGGGGCAGCGAAGGAGACGCGGGGAGGGGTGACGTCGCGGAGGCTGGCCCGGGCCTTGGGCTTGACCGCCTTGGCGCTGCGCGCCTGCGGGGCCTTGGACCGGGCTGCGTCAGCCGCAGGAGCGGCGGCCGCCCCGGTGGCGCACAGCGCGGCGGCCAGCAGGGCGATGCGGATGGTCCGGGCGGGGCGCGCAGCGGTGCTCACGAGTTGCCTCCATGGCGTTTCGTGGCCCCTGACCGGGAATCTCTCGTTCGGCGGCCCGGCTGGCTCAGGGAGCTCCGTGGCTTTGCGGACCCGCCTCGCGGCGGGGGTGCCTTTCTCGGGAGAGGCCTTTGTCTGTATCCGTCTGTTGCCTGGGGTTTCGACCCGTCCGGCGCGGTCCTTGACGTTATGGCGCCCGGCCTGGACACCCGGTCTCGCCACTACCCTGCTCCCGGATGGCGCCCAGCCCCACCCACCTGGCGATGCGCGCGTACCAGCGGGGCCGCATGTTGAGGGCGCGGCTGGGCCGTGCGAGCGATTGGACGGGCGTGCGCATCCTGGGCTACCACCGCATCGCGCCGGCGGGGGACGACCTCTCGGTGCACCCCGACGCGTTCCGTGCGCAGATGGAGCAGGTGCTGGAGACGGGACTGCGCCCCGTGCGCCTGGACCGCGCGCTGGAGATGCTCGAGCAGCCGGTCACGGGCCGCTGGGTCTGCGTGACCTTCGACGACGGCTACCGCGACAACCTGCTGGAGGCGCTCCCGGTGCTGGAGGACCTGGGGATCCCGGCGACGATCTTCGTGCCCACCGCCGTCATCGACGGGGAGGCGACCTACGACTGGTACGAGGACCCGCCGCCGGCGCTCAGCTGGAGCGAGATCGCGGGCATCGTGGCCGGCGGCCTGGTCGACGTCCAGGCGCACACCCGCACGCACCGGCGGCTTCCCCACGTCGACGACGACGCCGCGCGCGAGGAGATCGCCGGGGCCAAGCGCGACCTCGAGCGCCACGTCCCCTACGAGGTCACGAGCCTGTGCTACCCGGCCGGCCTGTTCGGCGAGCGCGACGCCCGCCTGGTCCGCGAGGCGGGCTACCGCGGCGCCGTGACCACTCGCCCCGGGGTCAACCCGGGCGGCGCGCCCCTGGAGCGCCTGCGCCGCACGCTCGTCTACTGGGGCGACGACGCCGCCCGCTTCGCCGCCAAGCTGGATGGGCGGCTCGACGCGCCGCCGCTCGGGCGCGGGTGGCTCTACCGCCGGCTCTCGCGCGGATGAGCACGCCGGCCGAGCCGCCCGAGGCGACGCCGCTGCTCGCCCGCTCGGTGGCGCTGAACGTCGTCGGCCAGGCGGCCACGCTGGTGATCGGGTTCGGCGCCTCCGTGGCGCTGGCGCGGACGCTGGGCCCGGCCGACCGTGGCCTGCTCGGCGTCATGCTCTCGGCCAGCTCGCTGGCGCTGGTCGTGGTGGGGGTCGGGATGCCGCTGGCCGTCGCCTACCACGCCAGCCGCAGGGACGCCCGCCCCGCGGCGCTGCTGGGCGACAGCCTGGCCTGGGCCGCGCTCATCGCCGCCGTCCTGGTCCCTGCGGCGTGGCTGGCCCGCGAGCCGATCGCGGACGCCTTCGGCGGCGGGCGCGGGGGGACGGCGTGGGTCCTGGCCGCGGCGCTGGTGCCCGTCACGTTCCTGGACTGGACGACCCACAACCAGCTCGTGGGGACGCTGCGATTCGGCCGCTACAACGTGCTGGTCGTCCTGTCCAAGGTCGTCTACCTGGCGGGGGTGGTCGTCCTGCTGGGCGTGTTCGAGCTGGGGGTGGCGGCGGCGATCATCGCCACGGCGATCGGGTCGGCGATCATGGTGGGGGGCTCGCTGCGGCCGATCCTGGCCGCCGGCCGGCCGCTGTTCGACGGGACGCTCCTGCGCCGCCTGCTGCGCTACGGCACGCGCGTCCAGGTCGGGGCGCTGTTCCAGACGGCCAACGCCCGCCTGGACGTGCTGGTGCTGGGGCTCTACAAGCCGCTGCACGACGTCGGCCAGTACGTGATCGCGCAGACGATCGCCGAGCTGGTCATGACCCTGGCGCTGGCGTTCCGGACCAGCATCCTGCCGCTGGTGTCGCACTACGAGGGCGACGAGCGCCAGCGCGCGACGACCGTCGCCTCCACCCGCCACTACGGGATCCTCGCCGGCGCGGCCGTGGTGGCCAACGCGGGATTCGGCAGCCTGCTGATCGCGGTGGCGTTCGGCCCCGGGTTCGAGGCGGCGATCGTGCCCATGCTGGTCCTCCTCCCGGGCGTGTGGTTCCTGGGCCTGGGCATGGTGATCGCCGGCGACCTGGGGGGCCGGGGGCGACCGGGGCTGTCCTCGGTGCTGGGCGGGCTGGCCGCCGCGTTCACCGTGGCCCTGGACTTCGCCCTGATCCCGCCGCTGGGCGTCATGGGCGCCGCGCTGGCCTCCGTGGGCGCCTACAGCATCTTCGGCGTGGCCTCGCTGATCGCGCTGAGCCGGGTCAGCGAAATCCCCGTGCGGGAGCTCATCGTCCCGCGGCGCGACGACTTCCGCGCCTACCGCGAGGTGCTGCGCCGCGGCCGGGAGCGCCTGCGCTCACGGCGCGCGCGCGGCTGAGCCGCCGCGGCCCGCGCCATGAAGTCCAGCCGGGCCGCCTCCTTGGCCGCGCGGCCGACGATCGGCTCGATCTCCTCGCGGCTCACGCGCCGGCCGCGGACCCGGTCCACGAAGGCGCGGATCTCGTCGACGTGGTCGCGGACGCCGGACTCGCGGTTGGGCAGGCGCAGCAGGTACCACGGGTCCAGGCCCACGAGGTCCGTGTCCTCGTAGGCCAGGACGATGGGCAGGCCGTAGGCCAGGTATTCGCGCGTCTTGAGCGGAGACGTCTCCTCCATCCGCTTGCGGTGCAGGGCCAGCGTCCCGATCCCCACGTCCGCGCGCGCCACGATCGGCTCGTACTCGTCGCGGCCCAGCATCCCGCGCATGGTGACGTTGGGCGTCTCGCTCCCGCCCCAACGCTCGAGGTCGACGCCGAGGACCTGGAAGTCCCACTCCGGCGCCGCGGCGGCCAGCTCCAGGAGCTTGTCGACTCCCTGCCACGGCACCTCGGCGCCCGAGAGGAAGACGATCGAGGGCCGCTCGCCCGCGCTGGGCGCGATCGGCTCGCGGGCGTCGAGGTCGATGCCGTTGCCCACGACGACGACCGGCTTGCCGAACCGCGACAGCGGCTCCACGAGCTCGTGCGCCACGCTGACGATCCCGGCCACGCGACCGAACACCAGCCGGCGCTGGAGCGCGTTGTAGGCGAACGGGAGCCGGCCGCGCAGCCGGGTTTCCTCGACGTCGTTCTCGTTGAGCTCCGCCACCACGGGGAAGTCCCGCAGCAGCCGGAGCGGCGGGGGGACGAACAGGTCGTAACGCAGGTAGACCACGTCCGGCTCCCACCGCGCCGCCTCCGCCTCCATGCGCCGCGTCGCACCGATGCGCCCGAGCCCGCCGCGGAACTCGAAGCGCCGCGCCTCGAAGGCGGGCCGCGCGCCCGGCGGGCCGGCGGGCGTCACGCAGAAGATCTCGACCTCGTGCCCCGCCGCGCGCCAGGCCTCGACCTGCTCGCCCAGCTTCACGCTCACGCCGTCCGCGGAGTAGGCGTTCCAGTAGCAGGCGTAGGCGATGCGCACGGGCGGCCTCCGCCTCAGCGGGGCCGAGCGGCTTGTGCCTGCTCGCGACGCAGCGAGGCGGCCAGGCCGATGCCCACACCCGCCCACAGCCACATCGTGCCGTTGTTGACGATGGCGCCCGAGAACATCGCGTTGACCAGCGCGGCGAGCAGGAGCGACAGCACCGCCGCGACCGTGACGCGCGCCCGGCCCTGGACGGCCGACCACGCGGAGGCCAGTCGCCGGAGCACGTCGGTGGCGAAGAGGACTGTGAACACCAGCCCGAGGATCCCCAGCTCCACCCAGGTCTCCAGCAGCAGGTTGTGGGGATAGCGCAGGACCGGCTGCAGCTGGGCGAACGCACCGGTCCCGATGCCGACCAGGGGGTGGGCCGCGATCGCCTGCAGCGCCTGGTCCCAGAGCTCCAGGCGCCCGTTCGAAGACACGTCGATGCCGCTGTCGGTGAGGAACGAGAACGAGCGGCTGATCGTCGCGCCCGGGAGCACCTGGGGCACGACGGCGACCGCCGCCACCACGGCCAGCCCCACCAGCAGGAGCCGGCGCCGGGTCGCGGCGGTGGCGCTGGCCAGCGCGGCGAACACCACGAGCCCGACCGCCAGCCCGACGATCGGCCCGCGCGAGCCGCCCGCGATCAGGGACACCGTGAGCACCGGCAGGGCGGCCATCGCCCACAGCCGCACCGACGCGTTGCGCGCCGCCACGATCAGGTAGATCGAGATGAGCACGCCGTAGGCGCTGTCGCGGCTCAGGGCGATCGGATCGTCCTCGGGCGAGACGGCGAACCGGTCGGGGAGGACGGTGCTCGCGCTGCCGCCCACGAACTTGGCCAGCAGCACCAGCGCGCCCGCCAGCGCGACCGCCATCGTGAGCGCGAGGAAGAGCTCCACCTGCTGATGGCGCCAGCCCACGAACACGCCGCCCACCAGAAGCACGAGGTTGGCCACCAGGAACAGCTGGAGCTTGGTGGCGCCGTAGGCGGTCAGCGCCTCGGAGGGGAGGCGAATGAGCATCAGCAGCGCCAGCAGCACGGTGAGCACGACCGGCGCCGACAGGGCGGCGCGGGGCGGCGGGACTCCGCGGCGGCGCATGACGGCGAAGGCCAGGCCGAGCGCGATCCAGATCGCCATGATCGCGGTCACGCCACCGGGCGGCAGGGGGTTGGGCCCCACGATCGCGAACGCCACGGTCGGCAGGCCCGCCATCGCGAGCGGCACCGCGGGCGAGTACCAGGCGCCGAGGATCGCGACCGCCGCCACGGCCAGCAGGATGCCCGCGACCGGCTGCAGCATGAACGGGAAGAGCAGGAGCGGAACGAGCGCCGCGGCGCCCATCCACAGCCGGGAGGAGCGTGCGGTCAGCGTGGGACGGCCGGGTCGTTCTCGAACGGCTGGCGCTGGGCCATCGCCGGGTAGTACGTGCGGTCGATCTGCCGCGGCTCGTAGACCACCAGGCCGATCACCGGCGTGTCCGTCTGCTCCAGGCCGAGCGCGGCGCTCTTGAGCTGCTCGGGCTTGGTCACCCCGGTGCGCGCGACCAGCACCACGCCGTCGGACAGCGAGGCCAGGATCAGGGCGTCCGCGAGGTGCTCGATCGGCGGCGAGTCGATGACGATCATGTCGTAGCGCGACCGCAGATGGTGGATCAGGTTGCGCATGTCCTCGCTGTAGAGCAGGCTCGGCGGGTTGGACGCCGGCGTGCGGGCCGGCAGCAGGGACAGCCCCGGCGCCAGCGACACGATGGCCTCCTCGGGCGAGCACTCGCCGCTGACGACTCCGTTGAGGCCCGGGCCCTCCGTGTGCCCCAGGCGATGGGACAGGGCGCCCACGCGCAGGTCCCCGTCCACGATCAGGACGTTGGCGCCGCCCCGCACGGCGGCGTAGGCGAAGCCCTCGACGGCCGAGGTCTTCCCGACCGCGGGGTTGTAGCTGGCGAAGATGATCACCTTCAGCCCCTCGTCGCGCGCGCGGAAGACCAGGTTGGCGCGCAGGACCTCGTAGGCCTCGCTGAGCACCGGGTCGCCCGGCAGCGCCCGGCGGCGCAGCGGGATCGACGCGAACACCGGGACCTGCAGCATCTCCCCCGCGTCCTCGGACGAGTGCAGCGCCGGGCTCAGGCGCTCGCGCAGCCACACCAGGCCGACGCCGGCCAGCAGGCCGAGCAGGGCGCCGGCGATCCCATTGACCAGCGGCCGCGGGGACACGGGCTGCGACGACGCCGACGGGCGCGCGGTCAGCGTGGCGCTGGCGCCACGGGCCACGCCGCTGGCCACGAGCGCGGCGCTCTGGCGGGTCAGGGCGTCGCGGGAGGCGCGCAGCGACGCGACCTGCTCCACGACGGCCGGGCTCTTGGCGTTGGGCCCGGTCTCCAGGGCGTCGATCTGGTTGGACAGGTCGACGATGACGCGCTGGATCTCGCGCTGCTGGGCGAGGCTCTGCTGGGCGGCGTCACGCTGGAGGGAGGTCAGGAAGGCCGAGGAGATCTGGCTGGCCAGCTGCTGGGCCTCGGCCGGTGAGCTGCCCTGGACCTTGAGCTCCACCAGGCCGGTGTCCGGGATCGTGGCCGCGCTGAGCCGGGACTCGAGGTCGGAGACCCCGAGCTTCCCGCCTCCCACCTGCGGGCGGATGCGCTGCAGGAAGGAGCGCGAGGTGAGGACGGTGGCGTAGTTCTTCGCCAGGCCCTGGTTGTCGAGCGCGGAGACGTTGCCCTGCTGGCTGCTCGGCGCGCTGACCTGGAAGATCGCCGTGGCCTCGTAGACCTTGGTGGTCAGCTGCGTCGCCAGGACCGACAGCGCGATCCCCACGACGAGCGACACGAGGATGATGTACTTCCCTCGCCACAGGATGGTGCCGATCTTCTGGTCGTCCAAAGCCTCTCCTCGGTTGGCGGCGCAAGGATGACAGGTCAGGCCGTCGCCATCTCGCGCCGGTACAGGGCCAGGTGGGCCGCGCGAAAGCCCGGGAGGTCGAAGCGCTCCTGCACCCGCGCGCGGCCGGCCGCGCCCATGCGCCGGCGCAGGTCGGGGTCGGCGACCAGGCGGGCCAGCGCCGCTCCCAGCGCCCGGTCGTCGCCGGGGGCGACGAGGTAGCCGGTCTCGCCGTCCACGACCATCTCCGGCACGCCGCCGACCGCGCTGGCCACGACCGGCAGGCCGACCGCCATCGCCTCCAGGACGGAGATCGGCATGCACTCCGAGCGGCTGGACAGGACGAAGACGTCCGCGCGCGCCAGGCGTCGCGGCACATCCGTGCGCTCGCCCACCAGCCGCACCGCCGCGGTCAGCTCGCCCTCGCGCAGCTCGCGCTCGACCGCGGGCCGGTCGGGGCCGTCGCCCACGATCTCAGCGCTCCACCCGGCCGCCGGCAGCGAGCGCAGCGCGCGGGCCAGGGTCGCGAAGTCCTTGGGCTCGTGCAGGCGTCCCACGCTGACGATCGTCGGGACGTCGGCGTCGAGCGCGGCCACCGGCGCGGCCGCGGCGTCCACCGCGTTGTGGATGACGACGCTGCGGGCCTCGTCGCAGGTACCGGCCGCGATGCCCATGCGGCGCACCTGCTCGACCGGGCACACGATCGCCGTGCCGAAGGGGCGCGCGGCCCGCTCCGCCCACCGGTAGGCGGTGGCCGCGGCGCCGTGGTGGGCGGCGAAGGCCCAGCCGTGGACCGTGAAGATCCGCACCGGGACGCGCGCCAGCCAGCCCGCGAGGCGCCCCAGGAGCCCCATCTTGGAGGAGTTCAGGTGGACCGCCGCGGGCCGCTCGCGTCGAAACAGCCGGACCAGCTCGATCAGCCCCAGGGCGTCGCGCCACCCGACCGCGCGCCCCACCCAGCGCAGCGCGACGTAGCGCGCGCCCGCCGCCTCGACCGCCGTCTTCAGCGGGCCCTCCCCCTGTGCCGCGACCACCACGTCGTAGTCCGCGGACAGGGCGCCGGTCAGCTCGGCCACGTACGCCTGGGCGCCCCCCACACCCGAGAGGGTGACCGCCAGGACGATCCGGGGGCGCGACGAGCTCAGACCTGCAAGTTACCCAAGACGCTGTAGGTGCCCTGGATGGACGGCAGATCGAGATGGCGCCCGGAGGCGGGGGCGATGCGGTTGCCCGAGATCACGAAGCTCTCGCGGGTCGGGCCGGCCACGTCGTCGCGGGAGACGTACATCCCGGCCGCGGTGGTCTGCGAGATGTCGTTCGCCCGCCACGTGCTGTTCCCCGCCACCGTGTCGTACTGGAACCAGGCGATGCCGATCGCGCCCTGGCTGATCGTGTTGCGCTCGATCTGGCTGTTGCGGTAGCGGACGCTCACGCCGTTGTCGGAGAAGCCGCGGATGGTGTTGTCGCTCACCACCGCGTCCACGACCTTCAGGTAGATGCCGTGCTTGCCGTAGGAGATCGAGCGGTCCAGGCCGGTGTCGGTGATCAGGTTCGCGCGCACCGTGTGGCGCTTGCCGATGAGGATCATGCCCGAGTCGCCCGAGTGGTCGACGGTGTTGGCCTCGATGGTCCAGTCGTCGCCGTCGGCGTACAGGCCGACGGAGTTGCCCTCCAGGGTCACGCCCTGGACCGTGATGCGGTCGCCGTGGCCCTGGATCCCCTGCGTGACGCCGGGGATGGCCAGGTTCTGGAAGACGAAGTCGTCCTTGCCGCGGAACCAGACGCCCTTGGGCAGGCGCGCGCGGCCGTCGCCGTAGGAGCCGTAGACCAGGGGATGGCCGGACGCGCCGCCGCGCTCGGGCATCAGCGTGTCGTCGGCGAACGTGGAGCCCCCCTCGAACAGGATGCCGTCGCCGGGCTGCAGGACCGCGCGGTTGGCCTGGCGGACCGTCTTCCAGGCCTGCTCCGGGCTGGTGCCGGGATTGGAGTCCGAGCCCGAGGAGCTGACGTAGTAGGTCGTACCCGTGATGGGGACCGGGGTGAACGTGCCGACGCCGCCCGACGAGCCGACGGAGATCGAGGCCGACGCCTGCGGGGTGCGGGCCTGGGGCGCGGCGACCGTCCGCGGGGCGTTGCGGACCACGAAGCTCACGATGCGGGTGCGGTGGTTGCCGGAGGTGTCGTAGGCGGTGGCACGCAGGACGTTGCGCCCGTTGCGCAGGCGCCGGGTGTCCAGGCGGAAGGAGAACGGGGCGCGGACGCGGGTGGCCGCCTTGCGGCCGTTCACGCGGAAGACGACGCGCCGCACGCGGCGGTTGTCGTGGACCCAGGTGCGGGCGCGGACGACGCCGGAGACGGCGGTACGGGCGCGGGGGGCCGTGACGACGATCCGGGGCGCGGCGCCGTCGGCGCTGGCCACGGGTCCGGCGGCCTGGGCGGGAGCGGCGCCGGCCAGCAGTGCTCCCGCGAGGACGGGGGCGAGCAGCCAGGTAAATGCCCGAGGGCGGTCAGCCAGGACCATGTCGAAGGACCTCCGATGGTTGTTCCGACCTGGCTCACCCGGAACATCTCTTTCGGTAGCTCGGCTGACTCAATGAGTCCCGTGGCTTTGCGGACCCGTCTCGCGACGGGGGTGCCCTTTCGGGAGTGCCTTCGGTGCGGATTGCTTGGACGCTTGTTGCCCTGGGTTTCGGCAGCCCCACCCGCGGGCTTGAGCTTCTCTGGACACCTCTGGACGCCCCGGCGGCGCCGGTGTCAGCGGATGCGGCCGGCGCGCGTCCGGATGTTCTCGTTCAGGCGCTCGACGTCCACGGTCTCGCCGCGCCGGACGCGCGTCAGGGTCGCGCGCGTCAGGTCGTCGCGCGGGTTGAGGGCGACGGCCTGCTCGAGCAGGCGCAGAGCCTCGTCGCGGCGGCCCAGCGCCGCGGCGATCGCGCCGAGCTCCAGCGCCGCGTAGCTGCTGCGGTGGTTGCGCTTCAGCGCCCGGCGGAAGTCCTGCTCGGCGCCCGGGAGGTTGCGGCGCCGCAGCTCGATCGTGCCCGCCACCAGGTAGGGCCGCTCGCTGAGCGGGTTGAGGGAGGCGGCCTGGTCGAGGCGGTCGTGGGCGAGGCGCAGGTTCTGGGGCCAGCTGTGGGCGGCTCGCCGCGACTGGGTCTCGGAGATCCAGGGCAGGACGAGCGACACGGCCGCCAGCAGGGCGAAGGCCCCGATCGCGATGGCGTGGACGGACGCGCGGCCGGGGGGGCGGGCCTCCGGGCGGCGGGCCTCCGGGCGCGGCACCAGGCCGCACGCGAGCCCGATCATCGCCCAGGCGGGAGCCCCGAGCCCGGCGAACTCCCAGAACCAGTCGAACGACCCGTGGACCAGCCAGTAGACGAAGCTGATCGCGGCCCCGGTCGCCACCGCCCCGGCCAGCCGGTCGCGCTGGCGCGCCGCGCGGAACGCCGCCCACAGCGCGGCCCCGATCGCGCCCGCCAGCAGCAGGGCGCCGATCAGCCCCGTCTGGGCCAGCGTGCGCATCTGCAGCGAGTGGGGATAGCGGGGCGACTCCTCGCTGTTGCGCCGGTGCGCCAGGTAGTCCTGGGCGAAGTTGTCGGCGCCGGCGCCGGTCAGCGGGTGGTCGGCGAACACGTTCAGCGAGACGCGGTAGAAGTCGTAGCGGTTGCTTCCCAGCCCCGACGTGAACAGGCGCCCGCCGCGGTCATCCGAGTAGCCCTGCTTGAAGGAGTCCCAGCCGTCGCGCACGGCGGACACCGGCCCCCCGGTCGCCGCCCAGCCGCCCACCACGGCGGCCAGGATCAGCGCGATGCCCACGGCGCCCAGCGCGCGCCGGGCGACCCGCTCGCGGTCGGGGGAGGCGAACCGTGCCTCGAGCACGGCGACGGTCGCGACGACGGCGGTCACCGCCAGCGCGGCCAGGAGGATCGTGGGCGCCAGCGGCGCGACGGCGTCCGTGGCGGACTTCCCGGCCGAGATCAGATCCGACGAATGCAGCACGACCGGCGCGATCACGGCCAGCGCGGCCGCCAGCGGGAGCAGCGCAGCGAAGTTGCGCACGCGCCCGGGGAAGGCCGCGAAGAGGACGAGCAGCACCACCGGGATCGCGTACACCGACCCCCGGCTCTGGCCCATCAGCGCGACCCCGGCCAGGATCGTCGCGCAGCCGGCCAGCGGCCCCCGCAGCCACCAGGGCACCTCGCGGCGTCCGGACAGCAGGATGGCCGGCAACGCGGGCATCACGAACAGGGCGGCGTTGGCGTTCACATAGCTGCTGGGCTCGGCCAGGCGCTGGGCGAGGTAGAAGTCGAGCGGGTCCGACGCCGAGGAGACGCGCACCAGGGTGATCGCCGCCACGATCGCGATCCCCACGATCCAGGCCACCAGGGGCAGCAGGGCGGCGTCCCCGCGCATCGGCCACAGCGCGAACAGGGCGAACACGACCAGGTACAGGAGGGTCCGGTTGGCCCCGTCCCAGGCTTCCCCGCGGTCGTCGGCCCACAGCAGCGACAGGAAGCTCCAGGCCGTGAAGGCGGCCAGGAGCGCGAGCGCGAGCTGCACCGGCCGCGGCATCGTGGCCAGGCGCTGGGGCACGGCGCCCGCGGTGACGGCGAGCAGCGCGACCAGGAAGAGCGCGCCCGGGTACCAGTCGGTGGTGAGGTACCCGGCGCCCCGGGTGGCCCAGATCGAGAAGATCACGGTGGCCAGCAGGGCCGGCAGCGCCGCGGGCGCCGCGCTCAGGAAGGTGGTCGGCCGCGTCACGCCCGCCACTTATACCCCCTGGGGTCCCCGTGATCCGCCGGCGCGGATATCCTGGACGCGGGTCGCCGTCCGGCCCCTGCTCCTATGCCCGACTTCAACGTGGTCCCGATGAACAAGACGCTTCTGGTGGAGGGGGCGGGTCGAAAGGAGCCGTTTCGCGGCCTCGTCATCGCGATCGGCTGGTACGAGGACCAGGTCGGGGCCGGCGTGCGCCGCAAGTCCGTCGGGGGGAACCCGCCGCCGGACCTCCACTATCTCGTAAGCGACGAGAGCAAGCCCGCGCCCATCTGGGCGGAGGCCCGCCACATCACGTCGCAGCAGTGGTTCCCGCTGGCGCGCGCCGGCGCCCCCGCTTCCTGACTCAGCCCCACAGGTTTCCCAGCACCCGGTAGGAGCCCAGCGTGGCCCCCAGGTCCAGGCGCCGCCCGGCGTCCGGCCGTACGACGTTACGGGCGATCACGAAGCTCTCCCGCGTGCGCCCGGCCTCGTCGGCGCGCGAGACGTAGATGCCCGCGGTGGTGGTGTGGGCGATCTCGTTGCCCACCCAGGAGCTGACCCCGCGGCGCCGGTCGTACTGGAACCAGGCGATGCCGATCGGGCCGCCGTCGATCCGGTTGCGCTCCACCACGCTGTTGCGGTAGCGGACGCTGATCCCGTTGTCGGCGAAGCCGCGGATCACGTTGTCGGTGACGCGCGCATGGGCGGCGCGCAGGTAGATGCCGTGCTTGCCGTACGGGATGCGGCGGTCGCGCCCGGTGCGCTCGATCGTGTTGCCCGTGACCTTCATCGACGTGCCGACCAGGACCAGGCCCGAGTCGCCGGTGTCCCATATCTGGTTCCCCGCGATGAGCCAGCGCCTCCCGTCGGCGTACACGCCCATGCCGGTGCGGAAGATCTGGGAGCCCGTCAGGGCGATGCGGTCGCCGTGCCCGAGGAAGTTGCCGCCCTCGATCTCCAGGGAGTCGAAGGCCAGGTCGTGGCGGCCGCGGAACCACACGCCACGCGGCAGCGCCGCCCGCCCGCCGCCATAGGCGGCGAAGGCGATCCGCCTTCCCGGCTCGCCGCTGCCGGGCGGGATCAGTGGGTTGGCGAAGCGCGCGCCGCCGCGCAGCAGCACAACGTCGCCGGGCTGCAGCGTGGCGCGGTTTACGCGGCGCACGGTGCGCCAGGGACGGGCGGGCGAGGTCCCGCGAGCGTGGTCGCTGCCCCCGGGGCTGACGTAGAACGTCCGGGGGCCGCGGGCGCTCGCCGGCGCGGGCGCGAGGGCGGCGAGGAGCGCGAGGCCGGCGAGCAGGCCGGCACGGGTGCGAAAAGGGGCCTGCGTCCTGCCTGGCATGTGCGTCGGGCCCGTCCTCCCGTTACACGGCCGGGCGTCTACTGCCCGGCTCGGCGAAGCGCGTCCAGCTCGGCCCGGGCCGCCGCGGCGGCGGCCTCGGCCAGCTCAAGCATCTCCCACTGACCTTCCGCCACAGAGGCTAGCTCGGCCACGCGCTGCGTGTCGCGGTTGCTGGCGACCCCGGCGCTGCTCGCGGCCTCGGCCTGCGCCTGCGAGACGGCGTACTCGGCCTCGCGCAGCTTGCGGCGCTGCTCGGCGAGCTGCTCGCGGGCGCGGTCGCGCTCCCCGGCCACGTCCTCCAGGCGCTGGCGGGTCTGCGTGCCCCGGTGCTCGGCGTCCGCCGCGGCCTGGCGCAGCTGGCGCACGAGCTCCGGGTCGACGGCGGGCTCCGCGCGCGCCCGCGCCTCCATCTCGGCGACCTGCGCCTGGAGCAGCTCCCCCGCCTCCTGCTGCTCGGCCAGCTGGGCCTCCAGCGCGTGGCTGCGGCGGTCGGCCTCGGCCAGCCTGGCCTCCAGCGCATCGCTCCGCTCGGTCGCGGCGGTCAGCTGGGCGCCCAGGTCGTTCACCCGCTCGGCGGCCTGCGCGAGCCGGGCGTCCGATTCGCCGGCGCGCTCACCGGCCTCGACGGCGGCGGCCTCCGCGTGGGCCCGGGCCTGGCCGAGCTGCTCCGCGCGCGCGGTGGTCTCGGACAGGGCGGCTTCGAGTGAGTCGGCGCGCTCGGTCGCTCCCGCCAGGGCGGCATCGACCGTGCTGGCTCGCTCGGCGGCCTCCGACAGGTTCTGCAGCGTGGAGGCCACGCGGGCCTCGGCTCGCTCGGCGCGGGTGAGCGCGTCCTGCGCGCGGTTGCGCTCCTCCTCCAGCTCGCCGCCCTGCTCGCGCAGGCGTCCCTCCAGGTCCTGCTGGGAGCGCCGCAGGTCGGCGACCGCGCGGTCGTGCTCGCCCGCGAGCTCGTCGACCCGGGCGTCCGTGCGCTCGAGCCGCTCCGCCAGCCGGTCGCGCTCGGCCGCCACAGCGTCGGCCCGGGCCCCGGCGCTCTCTGCCTCCTCGCGCGCGGTCGTGAGCAGCGCCTCCAGCTCCTCGGCCCGGCCGCCGGCCGCGTGGCTCAGCGCCTCGGCCTCCTCCCGCTGTGCGGCGATGGAGGCTTCCAGCTCCGCCACCCGGCTCGCGGCGGCCTCCCTCTGCGCCTCCGCCTCCGCGCGCTGCGCCTCGGCCTGCTCGCGCGCCGCGCCCAGCTCGGCCTCGAGCTCCTCGATCCGGCCGCGCGCCGCGTCGATGGCGGCGTCGGCGCGCGCCGAGGACTCGCGCAGGTTGGACGCCTCGGTGGTCAGCTCCGCCAGGCGCGCCTCCGTCGCCTCCCCGCGCTCGCTGAGCGCTGCCGCGCGCCGCTCGGCCTCCAGCGACCGCTGCTCCAGCGCCTCGGCGCGCTCCTGCTCGCGGACCAGGTCGGCGCGGACCGCGTCCGCCTCCTCGCGCGCGGTCTCGCGCTCGCGGACCAGACCGGCGCGCTCGCGGTCGTACTCGGCCACCGCCGCCTCGCGGTCGGTGGCGATCTGAGCCAGGCGCTCGGCCAGCGCGTCGCGCTCGGCCGCGGCCTGCTCCGCCTCGGCCTGAGACTCCTCCAGCCCGGTGCTCAGCTCCGCGGCTCGGGCCTGCGCCTCCTCGGCCTGGGCCTCCAGCTGCGCCGTCCGCGTGCCGGACTCCGCCAGCCGGCCCTCGAGCTCGGCCACCGCCGCGCCGGCCTCGTCGGACTGGGCGCGGAGCAGGTCGGCCAGCGCCTGCGTCGCCGCCGCGCCCTCCGCGGCCTCCACGGCGCGCGCCTCGAACTCGCTCGCCGTCTCCTCGGCGGCCGCGGCCCGCGCGGCCGCCTGCGTCGCCTGGTCGGCCAGGTCCCGCGCGCGCTGGTCGGCGCTCTCGACGTGCTCCGCGGCGGCCGCGGCGGACTGCTCGCGCAGCACCCGCTCCTCCGCCAGGGCCTCCTGGGCGGCCACCAGCGCCGCCCGCGCGTCCTCGGTGGCCGCGGCCTGCATCTCCGCGGCGGTCTCCGCGGTGCGGCGCGCCTCGTCGACCCGGCGCAGGTCCGCGCGCAGCTTGAGCTGTGCGCGCAGCAGGTCGCGCCGCACGCGGTCGACGTCGGAGGCCTGCTCCTCCAGGGCGCTCAACGCGGACCGGAACGCCTGCAGCTCGGCCGCCGAGCGCCGGCGGCGGCGGTCGGCGTCGCGCCGGCGCTGCTCGCCGCGCCCCTCCTCCGCGTCCGGCTCGGCCTCCTCCACCCGGCGCTCGCGCAGCCTGCGCTCGGGGACGCCGCGGCGCTCGCGCAGCCGTCCCTCTGCGTCGCCCAGGATCGGCTCCACCGGCGCGGGGAGCGTCACCGGCTCCCCCGGGCCCTGGAGCGCGAAGACGACCTGGCTGTCCTCGATCACGTCGAGGGGAACGCCGTACGCCGCGCGCCAGCCCTCCGCCTCCGCCTCGCCCAGCCCGCCCGACGCCTCCCTGGGGTCCAGCGGCGAGAAGCGCCGCACGCGGTCCCCGCGCTGCGCCAGCAGCTCGGGCGGAGAGGCCTCGGACCCGGTCCCCCGCCACCATCCCCGCACCCGCACGAGGGCGTTCACGGGCGTGGTGGGGATGAACTCGAAGCGCTCGAGCTCGAAGCTGCCCTGCTCGTCGGTCACGTGCTCACCGGAACCCGACGATATCCTCTCGTGCAGTGCCGACGTGCCTAGTCACCGGCGGCGCCGGCTTCCTCGGCTCGCACCTGTGCGAGGAGCTCCTGCGCCGCGGCAACCGCGTGATCTGCGTGGACAACCTCGAGACCGGCTCCCTGGCCAACATCGAGCACCTGCGCGACCCCGATTTCGTCCACGTGAACCTGGACATCATCGAGCCGTACTTCGTCGAGGAGGAGATCGACTCGGTCTACCACCTCGCCTCGCCCGCCTCGCCGATCGACTACCTGCGCCTGCCGCTGCACACCCTGAAGGTCGGGTCGCACGGGACCCACCACACGGTCGGGCTGGCCAAGCACAAGCGCGCTCGCTTCCTGCTGGCCTCCACCAGCGAGGTCTACGGAGACCCGCAGGTCCATCCCCAGCCGGAGAGCTACTGGGGCCACGTCAACCCGATCGGCCCCCGCGGGGTCTACGACGAGGCTAAGCGCTACGCCGAGGCCCTGACCATGGCTTACCACCGCCAGCAGGGCGTGGACACCGCGATCGTGCGCATCTTCAACTCCATCCTTGCCGATGAGCAGGTGCTCTATGACGACGGGCGGGAGCTGCGGCGAGAGAAGGTGTCGGAGCTGGCGGCTCGGTGCGCCACCTGGGCCGTCGCAGCGGGCTACGTCCCCAAGCGCGCGCCGGAGGGCCTGGCAGTACTGGACGCCGGGTTCTCGCCGGCGATGGAGTATCCGCTCGAGCACCACTCCGTCCCGGCGTTCGCGGAGGGAGGCCGGATGGTCGCGGCGCCGGCGGCGACGTTGATCGCGCATCCCACCGACGAACGCTGCTACGAGGTGCGAACCCGGTACGGGCGCTCCGTTCGGGTCACCGGGCACCACTCGATCTTCGTTGAAGGGGAGGGCGGTGAGCCGGTCCCCAAGCCGGTCGAGGAGCTCGAGGTGGGCGACCGGGTCGCGATCGCCGGGCGCATCGACGTGCCCGAGCGTGACCGCACGATCATCAGCATGGTCGAGATGTGGCGCTGGCACGAGCGCGATCCGTGGGACCTCACGGTGGAGGCGCCCGGGCTCGGCGACCTCGCCTGGGAGCGCCGGCACGACCTGTTCGGCCTGCTGGTGTCCGGGCGCCGCAACAACGGTCCGAACTGGCGCAACGGCGCCTGGAGCAAGATCATTCGGATGCGGCGGAGCGACCGCATTCCGCTCCCGGCGTTCTGGCGCCTGGCCGGCGAGTGGCCGGAGGAGGCGAAGGTCCGCCTACGCCATGCCGGGCGCAGCGTTCCCATGCCGGCCCGCATCCCGCTGACCGACGAGCTTCTGTGGCTCCTGGGACTCTGGGTGGCCGAGGGCTCATGGCACGAGAGCGACGGAAACGCGTTCCTCACCCTTTCGGCGGACGACGCCCTCCTCGACCGCGCGCAGGAGGTCATCGCGCGGACCTTCGGGCTCCATGTCGTCCGGACCGAGGGCAGCGATGCGCGCGCCCCGTCGCTGTTCGTGCACTCCAAGCTGCTGCTGATGCTCATGGACTTCCTGGGCTTTGGCGGCAATCGCAAGCGGATCCCGGGCTGGATCCTGGGCCTGCCGCTGAGTCGCCTGAAGTGGTTCCTCGAGGGCTACCGGGAGGGCGATGGCGTGCATTCCGGCAAGCAGGTCGGCCGCTCGCACCATTTCGTAACGACTTGCGAGGAGCTGAAGGACGACCTGATCGTCGCGCTCGCGCGCTTTGGCCTCGTGCCGTCTGTTGGACGCTACTCGACCACCTTCCGTAAGCGGACGGGTGAGCGGCGCTATCCGTTCTGGTCCCTCGACATCTCACGCGTGACGCCGTGGAACATCCTTGAGTGGGACGAGGGCGTCGAGCAGATCCTGCGGTCTCGTCGATACGGCGATTTGGTGTGGGCGCCAGTGAAGGAGATAGTCGAGGTTCCGGCCACGGATGCCGTCTTTGACTTCTCAGTGCCGGGCTTGGAGAATTTCTGGGGCGGGACTGGCGTTGCCTGCGCAAACACCTACGGCCCGCGCATGCGCCCGCACGACGGCCGGGCGATCCCGACCTTCCTGCGCCAGGCGCTCCAGGACCGTCCGCTGACCGTGTTCGGCGACGGCTCGCAGACCCGGTCGTTCTGCTTCGTGGACGACCTGGTGGCCGGGCTGATCGCGCTGTCGGAATCCGGGTACCACTCCCCTGTGAACATCGGCAACCCGCAGGAGTACACGCTCCTGGAGCTGGCCCAGGTGGTCATCGAGGTCACCGGCTCGCGCTCGGAGATCGTGTACGAGGCGCTCCCCCGCGACGACCCGCAGGTCCGCCAGCCCGACATCTCGCTCGCCCGCGAGATCCTGGGGTGGGAGCCGACCGTCGACCTGCGCGAGGGACTGAAGCGGACCATCGAGGCGACGGGCATCGAGGAGCTCGTCGGCGCCGGGCCGTAAAACCGCTACTTCGCGGCTCGCATCCGCGTTTCAGCACGTGATGGCTGATGGAGGATTGAAACTGGAGAAGCACCCGGCGCCGCGCGCTCCCGCGCCCGCGCCCGACCTCCGGCTGCCCGAGCACGACGTGCGCCGCAAGCGCCCGCCGGCCCTCTTCTTCCTGCTGCGGATGGAGACGCTGCGCCGGATGGGCCGCATCGGCTCGCTGCTGGCGCTGGACTTCGTCGGGATCTACGCCGCGATCCTCACGGCGCTGACGATCAAGGCGGCGGCCCGCGGCCAGCTGGACTGGGGCGCGGTGCTCCACGAGACGCGCCGCACCGTCGCCTTCGCCTACCTGGTCACCGTCCTGCTCTTCGCCCGCTCATCGCTGTACGCCAACCGGGCCGAGCGTCCCGGCCTGTCGCGCATCGTGGCCGCGCTGTTCCAGGTCATGCTCGCCGCGGTGGTGTTCGCGCTGGCCAGCGGCCAGAGCTTCAGCAGCTACTACATCTTCTACGGGTCGCTGTTCTTCGCCACCGTCTACGTCGGCCTGCTGCGGCTGGGCTACGAGCGCATCACCGGTGTCCTGCTGCGCGCGGCCGGCTACCACCGGCGGGCGGTCCTGGTGGGGACCGGCAAGCACATCGAGGCGGTCGCGCACGCGCTCACGGACTCCCACCAGCGCCTGGAGCTCGTGGGCTACATCTCGCTGAGCCCGCGTCCCGACAACGGCCTCACCTCGCTGGGGCCGATCGACGACCTGGGCGAGATCCTCGACCGCAACCGCGTGGACGAGGTCATCATCGCCGACCCCGACTTCCCCCAGGACCGGGCCGTGGAGCTGGTGGACGAGTCCCACCAGCGCGGGGTGACGGTGCGCGTGGCGCCGTCCACGATGGAGATCCTCACCCACCGCGCGGAGCTGGTCCCCGGGCAGTCCGTCCCGCTGTTCGAGCTGCGCCCACCCGTCTTCGAGGGGATCGACTTCGCGGTCAAGCGCTCGTTCGACGTGGCCGGGGCGATACTGGCGCTGCTCGTGCTGAGCCCGCTGCTGCTCCTGATCGCGGCCGCCGTCAAGCTGACCTCGCGCGGGCCGCTGATCTACCGCTCGCGGCGGCCGGGGATCGGGGGGCAGCCCTTCGACTGCCTGAAGTTCCGCACCATGCGCTCCGGCGCGGAGGCGATGCAGGACGAGCTGGAGGACCTCAACGAGGCCGACGGCGCGCTGTTCAAGATCCGCCGGGATCCCCGGCTGACCTCGGTGGGCGCGCTGCTGCGGCGCTTCTCGATGGACGAGCTGCCCCAGCTCGTGAACGTCCTGCGGGGCGAGATGTCCTTCGTCGGCCCCCGGCCGCTGCCCCAGCGCGACTTCGACCGCCTGGAGGAGTGGCACAAGAAGCGCTACCTCGTGCTGCCCGGGATCACCGGGCTGTGGCAGGTCTCCGGCCGCTCGGAGCTGGACTTCGACGACCTCGTGCGCCTCGACTTCCTCTACCTCGAGCGCTGGTCGATCTTCCTCGACCTCACGATCATCCTCAAGACGATCCCCGCCGTCCTCAAAGGCAACGGAGCGTTCTAGAAAACGGCGTTTCGTGAGCGGCTAGGGTGCGCCCATGCCGGCCACGGAAGTCACCAGACTGGGCGCGGTCGAGCTCGCCGGGCAGATCGCGAGCCGGGAGCTGTCCTCCCGCGAGGCGGTGGAGGCGCTGCTGGCGCGGATCGACGAGGTCAACCCGCGCCTGAACGCCTTCCGCGTGGTGCTCGCCGACGAAGCGCTGGCCGCGGCCGACGAGGCCGACGCCAAGGTCGCCTCCGGCGAGGCGCTGGGCCCGCTGCACGGCGTCCCCTTCACCGTCAAGGAGAACGTGGATGTCGCCGGCACCGCGACCACGAGCGGCATCGCCGCCCTGGTCGAGGCGCTCGCCTCCCGCGACGCGCCGGGCGTGGCCGGGCTGCGGGCCGCCGGGGCCTTCCCGATCGCGCGCTCCAACCTCGCGGAGTTCGCTTTCCGCTGGCACTCCCACAGCGGCGCGGGCGGCACTACGGTCAACCCGTGGGACCCGGTGCGCACGCCCGGCGGCTCCAGCGGCGGCGAGGCCGTGGCGCTGGCCACCGGCATGACGCCGCTGGGCCTGGGCAACGACCTCGGCGGGTCGCTGCGGATCCCCTCGCAGTTCAACGGGACGGCGGCGCTGAAGCCCACCTTCGGCCGCGTGGGCGCGGCGACCACGGTCCCGCCGCTGGACTCGATCATGGCCGTCCAGGTCATGCAGGTCGAGGGCCCGATGGCCCGCCGGGTGGAGGACCTGCGCGCCGCCCTGGGGCCGATGAGCGCGCCCGACCCGCGCGATCCCTGGCAGGCGCCCGGAGTCACCTATGCGCCCGACGCGCCGCGGCGCGTGGCCGTGACGCTGTGGGACGGCGTGGACCCCGACGTGGCGGCCGGCGTGCGCCGCGCCGCGCAGGCGCTGGAGGGCGCGGGCTACGAGATCGTGGACGTCGATCCCCCGCGCCTGGACGAGGTCCGGGACATCTGGCTGGGGATCCTGGTGTCCGAGTTCCGCGGCGCCTGGCCGCAGATCGCCCCGGTGGCGTCTGCGGACGCCGCCCGCTTCGTCGAGCTGGCCTTCGAGATCGTGGCGCCGCTGGACCCGGCGGCGCACGGCATGGCCTACGTCGAGCGCCAGGGGATCGCGCGCGAGTGGGCGGAGTGGATGCAGAACACGCCGCTCGTGCTCGCGCCCGTGTGCGCGCAGCAGGCCTTTGAGGTGGGCTACGACATCTCCAGCGTGGACGCGGCGAGCGCCCTGGTGGACTCGATGCGGATGATCGCACCGGCCAACGCGCTCGGCCTCCCCGCGTCCGCGGTGCCCGTCGGCGAGGCCGGCGGCCTGCCCCAGGGCGTGCAGCTGATCGGCCCGCGCTGGCGCGAGGACCTGTGCCTGGACGCCGCCCAGGCCATCGAGGACGCGCTGGGCACGATCACGCCCATCGATCCACGGTAGCCGCCGGCAGCGGATAATCGGGGCGTGCGGTACCGCTACCTCCTGGAGCAGATGGTGCGCCGTGAGCTGCGCCAGAAGTACAAGGGCTCCGTGCTGGGCGTGGTCTGGTACCTGGTCAACCCGCTGGTGCTGATGGCCGCCTACGCGGTCATGTTCGGGGTGCTGCTGGACGCGGTGCAGATTGCCGACTACCCACTGTTCCTGATCGTCGGGCTGATCGTGTGGGTGTTCTTCTCGCAGTCGCTGCTGTCCGCGGCCACGTCGCTGCTCGAGCAGGCCTCGCTGGTGGGCAAGGTGCGCTTCCCGCGCGAGACGATTCCCGCCTCGGTGGTCGCGGTCCAGCTCGTCACCTTCGGCGTGCTGCTGGCCCTGGTCGCGCCCGTGGCCGTCGTGGTGCGCGGCACCCTGGACCCGGCGCTGCTGCTCCTGGTCCCGCTGGTGGCGTGCCTGTTCTGCTTCACGCTGGGGCTCGCGCTCGTGGTCTCGGTCCTGCACGCCTACTACCGCGACGTGCAGCCGATCCTCGCCGCGGCTCTGCTGCCGTGGTTCTTCCTCACCCCGATCTTCTTCCGCGTCCAGGACCTGCCCGGGCTGCAGGGCCGCGGCTGGGCCGAGGCCCTGCTGCGCTGGGGCAACCCGGTGGCGCCGTTCGTGGAGGCGATCCGCGACGTGCTCTACTCCGGCGCCGTGCCGGGCGGGGCGACGCTGGCCTACGTCGCGCTCGCGTCCGGGCTGGCACTGGCCGGGGGCTGGGCCCTGTTCCGGCGGATGCAGGCCGAGCTGGCGGTGGTCCTGTGAGCGCGGCCGTCGGGGAGATCGTGCTGGAGCACGCGTCGCGCTCGTTCAGCGTGCGCGCGGACCGCGGGACCTCGCTCAAGGAGCTCGTGCTGCGTCGCGGCGGCCGCGGCGCGCCGCCCGTGCGCGCTTTGGACGACGTCTCCCTGCGCGTGTGCCCGGGGGAGACCGTCGGCGTGGTCGGGCGCAACGGGGCCGGGAAGTCGTCGACGCTGCGCGTCCTGGCCGGGATCGTTCCCCTGCACTCCGGAAGCGTGGAGGTCGGCGGGCGCATCGTGTCGCTGCTCGAGTTGGGCGCCGGCTTCGGGCGGGAGTTCAGCGGCCGCGAGAACGTCGAGCTCAACGGGGCGCTGCACGGGCTGACCAGGGACCAGGTGGCCGCGCGCATGGACGAGGTGCTCGCCTTCTCCGAGCTGGGCGAGTTCGTGGACGCGCCGGTCAAGACGTACTCCAACGGGATGCTGGTGCGCCTGGGGTTCTCGATCGCCGCCCACCTGGACGCCGACGTGCTGCTGATCGACGAGGTGCTGGCCGTGGGGGACGAGGGCTTCCAGCGCAAGTGCCTGCGCCGGATCGCGGAGCGGATCGCGGCGGGCGCGACCCTGGTGCTGGTCTCCCACGACCCCGGGGCGATCGAGCGCGTGTGCGAGCGCGTGGTGGTGCTGGACGGCGGGCGCAAGGTGTTCGACGGGCCGGTGTCCGACGGCCTGCTGGCCTACCACCGTCTGATGGGGACCGAGCACGGGGGCGGGGAGTCGGTGCGCTCGGGGCCCACCGTGGTCGCCGACGTCGAGCTGGTGGACGGCGCGGGCCGCGCGCGTCAGGTGTTCCGGACCGGCGAGGCGCTGCGCGTCGCCCTGCGGCTGGCCGACCCGCGGCCCGACGAGCTGGAGCTGGAGGTGCGCGACCAGACGGGGCACTCCGTGTTCCGCACTCGCACCCAGCCCGCGGCCGACCGCCTGGTCTTCGAGATCGAGCGCCTGGCGCTGCTGGGCGGCGACTACGACCTGGTGCTCGGCGACCGCGTGGTGCGCTTCAGCGTGGCCGACGAGCCCGGCGGCGAGGGCGTGGCCGACCTGCGCGGGACGTGGCGGGCGGCGCAGCGGGCGGAGGCGGCGTAGTGGACCCGAGCACCCCCGAGGAGGCGGCCGCGGAGGCCGAGCGCCGTGCACGCGAGGCCGTGGCCGCGGGCGACTACTCCGAGGCCGGTCGCCTGGAGGCGCTAGGGACAGACGAGCGGGTCGGCCTCTCGCGCCTGCAGGAGTGGGCGCTGATCGAGATCGAGCCCGGCGTGGTCCGCTCCACCCGTCGCGGGGGCGGCCCGATCACCCGCTTCAAGCGCTTCCTGCTGCGGATGCTCGTCCAGTACCACAACGAGGAGCACGCGCAGATGGCGCGCTTCAACGTGCACCTGCTGGGCTACGTGGCCGCGCTGGAGGACCGCGTGACCGAGCTGGAGCGGCGCCTTCGGGACGCGCGCCGCGAATGACGCCCCGCGTCCTGCAGCTGCTCTCCGCGGCCGGCCCCTACGACGCCATCACCAACCAGGCCCTGGCCTGGAAGGAGATGCTCGCCCGCGACGGGATCGAGGGGGAGGTGCTCGCCCCCCGGCTGGACCCGGCGCTGGACGGCGCTGTGCGCCGCGTCGAGGACCTGGCGCAGCGGGCCCGTGAGGGCGACCTGCTGGTCATCCACTACTCGGCGCACTCCCCGAGCCTGGAGCGGGTCCTAGACCTCCCGCAGCGCAAGCTGCTCGTCTACCACAACATCACGCCCGCGCACTACCTGTGGGACCACGAGCCGTACGTGGCGATGCTGTGCGCGCTGGGCCGTGAGCGCCTCGGCTCGCTCGCCGCCCGGGTGGACGCCGCGGTGGCACCCTCGGCCTTCAGCGCCCGCGACCTGGAGGCGGCGGGATTCGCCGATGTGCGGGTGGACCGGCGGCTGTACCTGTTCGACCGCGAGCGCCTGGCGCCGGGAGCCGGGGACGCCGCCGCCGGCCCGGGCCCGACCGTCGTCTTCGTGGGCCGCCTGGCCCACAACAAGCGCCAGGACCGCCTGATCAAGGCCTTCGCCCTCTACCAGCGCCGCCACGCCCCCGAGGCGCGCCTGGTCCTCCCCGGCAGCCCGGGCAGCGGGACCTACGGCGCCCATCTCGCGAGCCTGGCCGAGCAGGCGGGCGTGCGCGGCGTGGAGCTGCCGGGCGCCCTGCCCCAGGAGCGGCTGAACGCCATCTACGCGGGCGCCGACGCCTTCGTGTGCCTGTCCGAGCACGAGGGCTTCTGCATCCCGGTGCTGGAGGCGCTGCACTTCGGGCTGCCGGTGATCGCCCGCCGCGCGGCCGCGGTGCCCGAGGTGCTGGGGGACGCGGGCGTCCTGCTCGACGACCCCGACCTGCCGACGGTGGCCGAGGCGATCGACGTCTGCGTGCGCGGTGACGCCCTGCGCGCCGAGCTGCGCGCCCGCGGCGAGCGGCGCCTCGCGGAGTTCGCCCCGGAGCAGACGCACCAGGCCGTGCGCGAGGCCGTGGAGGCGCTGCTCTAGGCGACGATCACGCTGGTGATCGAGTCGACCATCCGGTGCGAGCAGTTGTCCGGGCCGGGCAGGTTCGGCCGCAGCCGCCAGAGCTGGAACTGCGGGCCGGCGCGCAGCGGCGGTCCCACCGCGTCGCGCGGGCGCGGTTGCGGGTTGAGCGTCAGTGCGTACGTCGCGCGGCGTCCGTAGGGGGCGTAGGGGAAGAAGCCGACCAGCGGCCGCAGGGCGCACACGCGGCGGTCGGAGAGCATGTAGTCGGCCCACAGCTGGTGGCCGGAGGGCGGGACGTCGATGCGGATCGTCGCGCCGGGCGGCAGCGCGCGCGACCAGTCGCGCAGCGCCAGCACGTTGCGCGACGCGTAGTCGTTGGTGCCCAGCAGCTCGCGCCGCGTGTTGAGCGCGATCGCCACCGCGAAGGCGGCGAGCACGGCCGCCGCTCCCGCCGCCAGCGCGGCCGGCCGCCGCCGGCGCACCAGCTCCACCAGCCCCAGCACGGCCAGCAGCTCCACCAGCGGCCCCACGAACCCCACGGTCTTGAAGTAGAAGAGCTCCGCCTGCGAGCGGTGCAGGAAGTACACGGAGGCCGCGAGCCCGGCCGCGGCCGTGACCGCGAGCGGCACCCCGGCGTCGCGCGGCGCGCGCCACAGCGCGTAGGCGGCGGCGGCCAGAACGAGGGCCAGCTCGATCCCCACGAAGGCCGCCCCGCCCGGGTCCAGCAGCCCGAAGGCCCGGTGGAAGGGCATGTGCGGCATCAGCCCGCTCCAGGCCGACAGGTCGCCCCACGGCGACAGCGCCACCACCGCCGAGGCCGACTTCTCGACCACCCCGCGCACGAGCACGGCCAGCAGCGCGACGCCGGCCAGCCCGCCCAGCGCGATGAGCCAGGCGGGCCGCCGCGCCCGCAGCCGTCGCGCGGCGGCGCTCAGGTCCCACCGGCTCCGCGCCTGCCAGGCGGCCACCGCCAGGAACAGCAGCGGGAAGGGCAGCATCAGCGGGTACGCGAACGCACCGATGGCACCGAAGGCCATGAGCGCCAGGAACGCCCGGGCTCCCGGCTCGCGCACGAACGCGATACCCGCCACCAGGATGAACGGCAGCGCGAACAGCGCCCACAGCTGGTTGTAGAACGGGTGGTCGGCGACGTGGATCGGCAGTCGCGAGAGGCCGACGGCCGCCATCCCCGCCAGCCCCGCGGCCGGCGGTGCGCGCAGCCCCACCCGGGCGAGCAGGTAGAAGCCGAACGCGGCCAGCGCGAGCATCGCGGCGGCCAGGAACGGGAAGGCGGCGATCACGCTCAGGCCGCTCAGCGAGGACACCGCGGCCAGCGCGTAGAAGATCGGGTACTTCGAGCGCCACACCAGCGGGATGCGGTCGATCGGCAGCTCCGGGCGCACCGCGGTGGGAGGCGCGTGCTTGACCAGCTCCGCGCTGCCCACGGCCAGGACGACATCTCCGTTCTGCCCCACGACCGTCCCGAACCCGGTCCGCCAGACGGGCGACAGCGCGACCGCCGCGATCACCAGCCCGAGCAGCAGCGGCCATCCCAGGCGCTCTGCGAACCGGCCGTTGGCCCGGGCCGGCCCCTGGCGAACGCGCACCGCCAGCGCCGAGGCGATCCCCGCGGCCGCGACCGCGGGCAGCGACACGCCGAAGGGGACGTGCAGCAGGCCCAGCGCCGCCAGCGTCACCGAGGACGTGACCGCCCCGAGGGCAAGGGCCAGCAGCGCGGTGTACGGGCGCAGCGCCGCCGGGGCCAGCAGCCGCGCGGGGGCGTACCCGCAGGCGAAGAACAGCGCGCCGGTGGCGGCCGCGGCGCGGACGCCGTCCAGGACGGCGGTGGAGAAGCCCGCGGAGAACTCGGCGTGCTCCCAGGCGGCCAGCGCGACGAGTCCCACCGCGGCCGCCGCCAGCGGCGCGCGGCGGGCGGTGAGCGCGCTCAGTGCTCGTGCGCCCGCTGGCGCTCGGTCATGACCCGCGAGAGGAACTTCGGGTTGCCCAGCAGGTAGCGGCGCCACATCCGGTGGGGCTCGATCGCCAGGCGCCAGATCCACTCCAGCCCGTTGTCCGCGAGCCACCGCGGCGCCCGGGGTACGCGCCCCGCGATGTAGTCCAGCAGCGCGCCCACGGTCCACAGGACGTCGACGTCCAGGCGCTCGGCGTAGCGCTGGATCCACAGCTCCTGCTTGGGCGTCCCCATGCCCACGAGGACGATGTCGGGTCGCTTGGCGTTGATGTCCTCGATCACGCGCTCGTTGTGCTCGGAGTCCAGGTCGAAGTAGCCGTGGTGGGTGCCGGCGATCCGCAGGTCGGGATACCAGCGCTGCAGCCGCTCGGCCGCGTCGCGGGCCACCGGCGGGTCGGAGCCCAGCAGGTAGAGCGAGCTCCCCGCCGCCTCGCACATGGCGGCCAGGCCCCACACCCAGTCCGCTCCGGTCATGCGGTGGGGGACCGGGACCTCCAGCACGCGTGCGGCCAGCCGCACGCCGTAGCCGTCGCAGTAGACGAGGTCGGCGGTCTCCAGCGCGCCGCGCAGCTCGGGCACCGCGCGCGACTCGTTGACCACGTGCGCGTTGACGTACATCACCCGGTGCGCGGAGCCGGTCCCCACCCAGGAGGCGATCGTGCGCAGCATGTCGGCCGGCTGAGCCAGCTCGATGGGGATGTCGAAGATGCGCGAGGCCACTCGCCCGTCGCCGTCGAGCGCGGTGAGGGCCGGGGGGCCGGTCGGCGGAGTCGCGGGCGCGACGGCGGGCTGTGAGGTGTGGCTCATGTCCTGCGGCATCCCTGCGATTCGGGCAGGGGGGATGCTAGAGAGTCCCCGCCGCAGCGGGGACATCCCCTGCTGCCCGGGGACTTTAGGCTGCCCGGGTGCCCACGGTGGCCTTCGACGCGCGCGACGCACACGTCCCGATGCCCCACGGCTCCGGGATCTATGCCCGTCGCCTGGCGGAGGCCCTGCGAGCGCGCGGAGCCTTCGACTACCAGTGGCTGGAGCGCGGTGGGACGGGGCCGGAGCTGTGGTTCGAGCAGGTGCGCCTGCCGGGCGAGCTGCGCCGCCAGGGCGCGGACCTGATCCACACGCCCAACTGCTTCCTGCCCCTGCGCCGGCCCTGCCCGGGCGTGGTCACCGTCCATGACCTGGCCTTCCACGAGCACCCGGAGGACTTCGGTCGCGCCACGGGGTGGAAGTACCGCACCTTCACCCCGCGCGCCGTGCGCTCGGCGCAGCGGGTGATCTGCGTCTCGGAGTTCACCCGCCGCGACGTGGTGCAGCGCTACGGCGCGGACGAGTCGCGCACCCGCGTGATCTCGCCGGCGCCCGCGCTGGCGCCCGGCGACCTCCCCAC
Source organism: Solirubrobacteraceae bacterium (assembly GCA_033855845.1). GTDB lineage: Bacteria > Actinomycetota > Thermoleophilia > Solirubrobacterales > Solirubrobacteraceae > AC-38. Next base: position 48,853 of record JAWVFR010000067.1, on the reverse strand, counting down.
CCCGGACGGCCCGTACCTGCTGGCGGTGGGCGACCTGCGACCGAAGAAGAACCTCCGCCTGGTCGTGCGCGCGTGGCGCGCGCTGCGCGCGCAGGGCCTGCCGCACCGCCTGGTGCTCGCGGGACGCGACCTGGGCGAGGGCCCGGCGCTGCGCGCGCTGGCCGGCGACGAGCCCCTGGAGCTGCCCGGCTTCGTGGACGACGCGCACGTGGACGCGCTGCTGCGCGGCGCAGACGCGCTGGTGCACGCGGGGCTCTACGAGGGGTTCGGCCTGATCGTGGTGGAGGCGATGGCGCGCGGGTGCCCGGTCGTGCTGGCGCGCGCGGGCGCGCTGCCGGAGACCGGCGGCGACGCGGCGGAGTACTTCGACGCCGGCGACCCGGAGTCGGCGGCCGCGGCGATCAAGTCGGCGCTCGGCCGCCGCGCGGAGCTGGCCGCCGCGGGGCGCGCGCGCGCGGCGGGCCTGTCCTGGGAGCGCACCGCCGAGGAGACGGAGCACGTCTACCGGGAGCTGCTCGGATGAAGGTTTCCTTCCTCGTCCTCTCCACCGACGAGGCCCCGCTGCTGCGCGCCTGCCTGCCCGCCGCCGCGGCGCAGGAGCCCGACGAGCTGGTGCTGGTGGACAACGCCTCCACCGACGGGACCGCGGACCTCGGCGGCGAGTGGGCCACGCGCGTCGTGCGCCTGTCGCGCCGCGCCTCCTACTGCGAGGCCATGAACGCCGGGCTGGACGCGTGCGGCGGCGACGCGGTCGCGCTCCTGCAGGCCGACACCTTCGTGGCGCCCGGCTACCGCGACGCCGCGCTGCGCGCGCTGGCCGCGCCCGGAGTGGGAGCGGTCGCGCCGAAGCTGGTGCGCGCGCACGGCCCGGCGCCCGAGCAGCGCACGGAGGAGCTGGACACGGCGGGGATGGTGGTCGACCGCCGGCGCAAGAACGGCCTCGTCGGCCACGGGACGCCCGCGGCGCGCTGGAGCGAGCGCGGGGAGGTCTTCGGCGCCGACGGCGCCGCCGCCGTGTACCGCCGCGAGTGCCTCCAGGACTGCGCGGTGGGGGGCGAGGTCTTCGACCCCGACCTCGAGCGCTGGGCCTCGGACGCCGACGTGGCCTGGCGCGCCCGGGTGCTGGGCTGGCGCGCCGTCTACGAGCCGGCCGCGCTGGTCCACCACGTGCGGACCTATTCCCCCTCCACCCGGGCGGCGATGGACGCCGCGTCGCGCCGGATGCAGTACCGCAACCGCTACCTGATGATGGTCAAGAACGACTCGTGGGCCGAACTGCGACCGGACCTCCCGCGGGTCGCCCTGTACGAGCTGCTGGCGCTGGGCCACGTTCTGCTGCGCGAGCGCGAGCTGCTCGGCGCCTACGCCGACGCGCGCCGCCGCCTGCCCCGAGCCCGCGCGCACCGCCGCGCGATCCAGGCCCGCCGCCGCGCGGACCGCGTGCCCTTCGGGCTGACCGTCAGCCCGCACGGTTAGCCCGGCGCCGTCCTGCCTAGAGGTCGCTATCCGACGCTTAGTCAGGACAGCGGGCGCCGCGGGCTCACCGCGACGGCCTGATTCCCGCCCGCGCCAGGATCTGCGCGGCGGCCACGCGCGACTCGGGCAGCGCGCGTGCCAGCTCGTCGCGGTCGTGGAGGGCGCCGGCGCCGAAGCGCGCGACGAAGCGGTCGACCTCCGCCCGCGTGTAGGCCAGGCGGGAGGGCTCGACCACGAGGAAGTCGGGGGGCAGGCGGTCGCCGGCGATCCGCACGGCGCCCATCCGCGCCGCCGTCCCGTCCGCGGAACGGCGGTAGAACACCTTGCCGTCGCGCATCTCGGCCACGCCGAGCGCTGCGGCGCCCGCCACCACCGCGGTCCCCAGCCCGACGGCCAGCCGGCCGCTGGGTCGCGGCAGCCCCCGGGCCAGCTCGATGGCCAGGAGCAGCCCCACCACGGCCGGGAAGTAGAGGTAGCGGCTGGTGGTGGGCGGCGTGGTGGCGGCGCGGGCCAGGGTGGTAGCGCCCAGCGTGGCGCCGAGGGTGACGGCGAGCCCGATCGCGCGCGGCGTGACGGCGAGCTGCCCGCGCCACGCCGCCAGCGCCAGCGCGCCCACGACCACGGCCAGCACCACGGCCCCGCCGGCGGGCGGGAGGCCCAGCACGGCCCCGGCAGCGGAGGCCAGGAGCTTGACCGGCCACAGCGGAAGCTCGCGCAGGCCCCCTCCCAGGTCGACGGTCGGCGCCCCGGCGCCCACCACGACCGGATCGGTCGCCAGCTTGACCGCGTACCAGCCGGCCAGCGGGATCGCCCCGGCGCCCACCAGCCACCAGACGGCGCGGCGCCGCGCGGCGATCGCCTCGGCCGCGAGGCCGAGCAGGATCGACAGGACCAGGCCGCCGCACAGGCTCGCCGCCGCCAGCGCCGCCCCCGCTGCCCACAGCAGCGCGCGGCGCGGTCGGTCCAGCGCGTACCAGGCCAGGCAGGCCGCGAGCGTCGGGAGCACGAAGGTGAGCGACCCAGGGCTGAGGATCGTCTCCCACGCCCGGCCCAGGAACAGGATCAGCACCGCGGCGCCGGCTGCGGCCCACTCCCCGACCCGCCGGCGCGCCAGCCCGAACGCCAGCCAGGCCACGCCCACGTGCATGGCGGAGTAGGCGGCCAGCAGGGGCAGCCGCTCGTCCGGGCCGAACAGCCGCGCCCACCCGCGGTAGAGCAGGATCTCCGTCGCGACCGGCTGGGCGTTGTACTCGTCGAGGATCCCGTGGAAGTTCGGCGGGCGGTAGAGCAGGAACGTCCACTCGTCGTTCGCCGGCCCGACGTCGCGCAGCAGGTACAGGTACAGCGCGACGAAGAGCCCGCTCGCCAGCGCGAGCGCCGCCGGCGCGCGCCCGATCCGCGAAGTCACCGCGGCGCGGCCGGCCCGCTCCAGGCCGCGGCGCGTTCGTACGTCTCCCAGGTCGCGCGCGCGGCGTCGTCCCAGGTCCACTCCGGCGGGGGCGGGGCGGGCCGGGTGGCGGCCTCGGCGGCCGCGATCAGGCCGTCCATGTCGCCCGGTTCCACGAACGTGGCCCGGTCGCCCAGCACCTCGCGCAGCGCGGGCACCTCGGTCGCCGCCACCGGCGTCCCGCAGGCGAGCGCCTCCACCGGGGGCAGCCCGAAGCCCTCGTCGTCGGAGGGGAAGACCAGGGCGTGGGCGCCGGTGTAGATGGCGGCCAGATCCTCGTCGGGGACCTGCCCGGTGAGACGGACGTCCGGCAGTTCCGCCGCCCAGCGCTGGTACTTGCCCACCAGGACCAGCGGCAGCGTGCGCCCCGCGGCGGCCAGCGCCGCCACGCGCTTGCGCGGCTCCGGGTGCTGGAGGCCTCCGACCCACAGGAGGTACTCCCCGGGCAGGTCGTAGCGCTCCCGCGCGGCCGCGACCCGCTCGGGGCTCGCGGGGCGCAGGGCCGGCGCCGCAGCCTCGCCGATGACGTCGATGCGCTCGGCCGGGAACCCGAGCAGCTCGTGGGCATCGCCGGCCACCGCGTGCGTGGGGACGATGAGGCGCGCGGCCCGGCGCACGGCCAGGTAGCGCATCTTGAAGCGCAGCCCGGTGCGCAGGTACTCGCTGCGGCGCTTGAGCGGGACCATGTCGTGCAGGGTCACCACCATGGGGCAGGGCGGGCGCAGCAGCGCCCCGTCGATCCAGGGCGAGTGGAAGACGTCCACGCCGCGCGGGCGGTGCGCGTCCACCAGCTCGTTCGTCCCGGCCGCCGCGGGGAGCGCGTCGCGCAGGCAGCGGACGTAGCGGCCGATGCCCCGGGTGTCGCGCGCCGCCCGCCCGTCGAAGGCGACCTTCACGCCGCGGCCTCCAGCCGCCCGCCGGCGAGGACCGGCTCCAGGCGGTCCGCGTAGGCCTCGGCGCCGAAGCGCGCGGCCCGGGCGCGCGCGCTCGCCCCCATCGCCTCCCGGCGCTCGAGCACCTCCAGGACGGCCCCGGCCAGCGCCCGCGGATCGCCGGGCGCCACGAGGCGGCCCGTGACCCCGTCCTCCACCACCTCCGGGATGCCGCCCACGCGGGTGGCGACCACCGGCGTCCCGACCGCCATCGCCTCCGCCAGCACGGTGCCGAACGGCTCCTGGCGCGAGGGGACGACCAGCACGTCGAGGTGGCGCATCAGCCCGGCGCCGCCGTCCATCCAGCCGTAGCGCTCCACGCCCGCCGCGGCGGCCTCGCGCTCCACCCGGGCCAGGTAATCCGCGTCGCCCTGGAAGGGGCCGCCGCCGACCAGCGCCACCCGCGCCCCCGGACGGCCCGCGCGGATGGCCGGCGCCGCGCGCACCAGGTCCAGCGGGGCCTTGCGCGGCTCCAGCCGGCCCAGGAAGCCGACGAGTGGCCCGCGCGCGGGTTCCGGCCACGGCGGCGCGACCGCGGGCGGGTCGAGCTCGACCGCCTCGTAGACCACGTGGGCGGTCAGCGGCGCGAGCGCGTCCGCGGTGGCCTGGGAGGCGGCCAGGACGGCGTCGGCGGTGCGCCACAGGCGCGGGACCCGCTCCACGATGTCGTGCACGCTGAGGATCGTCCGCGCGGGCAGCCCGCGCAGCGCCGGCAGCGCGCGCCCGCACACGGCGCTGTTGAGCAGGACCGCGCCCGCGTCGCGGGCCAGGGCCCGCGCGTGCGGCCAGGCGCGGACCGCCCGGGCTCCCCGGTGGCGGCCCAGACCGCCCAGGTCCAGCGTGGCGGTCTCGTGTCCCGCGGCCGCCGCCTCGTCGCGCAGGCGCCCGGGCCCCGGGGCGCAGACGGTGACGTCCCACCCGCGGGCGGCCAGCACGTTCACGGCGCGCAGCATGGACAGCTCGGCGCCTCCGAGGTCGGCGACCGGCGCGACGGCGAGCAGGCGTCGGGAGGGCACGCGGGCGACGATACCCACCGCCGCCGGGCGCCCGCCGCCCCGGACCGGCAGACTTGGGCGGGTGCTGCAGGCGAGCGTGGTGATCCGGGCGCGGGACGAGGCGGGGGCCATCGGGCGGACCCTGGACCTCCTCGCTTCGCAGACGGCGGATCACGAGGTGATCGTGGTCGACTCGGGCTCGCGCGACGCCACGGCCGCGATCGCGCGCGACCGGGGCGCGCGGGTCCTGGAGATCCCGCCGGAGCGCTTCACCTACGGGCGCGCCCTGAACCTGGGCGCGGCACAGGCGAGCGCGCCGGTGATCGTGGCCCTCTCCGCGCACGCCTTCCCGCCCGACGGGAGCTGGCTGGGCCGCATGGTCGCCCACTTCGACCGGGCCGCGGTGGCCTGCGCCTACGGGGAGCCGCGCGACGAGCGCGGGGCGCCGCTGTCCGGCGCGGTCGTCCAGGACGCCGGCCGGCTGGAGCGCGACCCCTACTGGGGCTACTCGAACTCCGCCGGGGGCTTCCGCGCGTCGCTGTGGCGCGAGCGTCCGTTCCGCGAGGACCTGCCCGGGACCGAGGACCGCGAGTGGTCGCGCTGGGCCCTGGAGCGCGGTCACGTGTGCGTCCTGGACCCGGCGCTGGCCGTCGAGCACGACCACACCCGCGACTCCCTGCGCGACTGCTTCCGGCGCTACGAGCGCGAGCACCGCGGGTTCGCGATGTTCCTGGACCTGCCGCCCTACCGCGCGCGCGACGCGCTGGGCGAGTGGTGGACGGACCAGGGGTGGCACCGCTCCCGCGCGCGGGCCCGCCTGGACCCCCGGCGCATGGCCCGCCTGGCCGGGAAGTGGTGGGGGCGGCGATGAGGGAGTGGTACGAGGAGATCTGGCGCGAGCTGCCCGCGGACCTGGTGCCCGAGGGGGTCGAGCGCCGGCTCGCGTTCCTGCTGTCCTCGGTCTCCCCGGGGGATCGCGTGCTGGACCTCGGCTGCGGCGACGGCGCGTTCACCGCGGCGCTGTCGGCCACGGGCACGCACCCGACCGGCGCCGACATCGCCCAGGGCGCGCTGGAGCGCGCGCGCGAGCACCACCCGGGCCCCGCGTACGTGCGCATCGAGCCGCACGGGCCCTGGCCGTTCCCCGACGCCGCCTTCGACGCCGTGTGGGCGGGAGAGGTGATCGAGCACGTGGCCGACACCGAGCGCTGGATCGGCGAGGTGCGCCGCGTCCTGCGCCCCGGCGGCCACCTGCTCGTGACCACCCCCAAAGTCGGGCCGCTGGCGCGCCTGCGCCGCGCCCCGGACCCGCGCGGGCAGCACCTGCGCTTCTACACCCGGCGCACCCTGCACGACCTGCTGGCCGACATGGGCTTCGCCGAGGTCCGCGTCCGCGTTCGGCGCGACGTGCTGATGGGCCGGGCCACGCGTTGAGGGTCCTGCTGGACACCACGTTCCTGCGCCGGGGGCCGACCGGGACGGGCGTCTACCTGGAGCGGATCGTGCCCGCGCTGCGCGACCTCGGCGTCGAGGTGGTCGAGGCCGTCAACGACCGCCGCGGGCCGCCCGCGGGCGGCGGGCTGGGCTCGGTGCGCAACGCGCTGCGGGATCGCGCCTGGGAGGAGGTGGAGCTGCCGCGCCGCGCCCGGGCGGCCGGCGCCGACGTCATCCACCACGCGCTCCCTGCCGCCTCGCGCCGCGCGCGGGTGCCCCAGGTCCTGACGCTCCACGACCTCGCCTTCGAGCGGCGCCCCGCGGCGTTCGACCCGCGCTTTCGCGCCTTCGCGCGGCGCGCGCACCGCGCGGCCGCGCGGCGGGCGGACGCGGTCATCGCGATCTCGCAGACGACGGCCCGCGACGCCGCCGCGCTGTGGGGTCTCGCGCCGCGCGACATCGTGGTCGCGCAGCTGGGGTGCGGCCAGGAGCCGCCGCCGCGCCCGGACCCGCCCCCCGCCGAGCGCCACTTCCTCTACGTGGGCGACGCCGAGCCGCGCAAGAACCTCCCGGTGCTGCTGTCCGCCCACGCCCGCTACCGCGAGCGCGGCGGGCGGGTCCCGCTCGTGCTCGCGGGATCGGCGCGGGCGCGCCAGGCGGGGGTGACGGTCGAGCCGCTGCCCACGCCGCAACGGCTGGGCCGCCTCTACGCGCAGGCCCTCGCCCTGGTCCACCCCGCCCTGCACGAGGGGTTCGGCCTCACCCCGCTGGAGGCCATGCACGCCGGGGTGCCGGTCCTGGCCGCGCGCTCGCCGGGCGTCGTGGAGACCTGCGGGGACGCGGCGGACTGGTTCGACCCGTACGACCCCGACGGTTTGGCGACGGCGCTGGCCGCCCTGGAGGGAGACCCCGCCCGCCGCGCCGACCTGAGCGCCCGCGGCCGGCGCCGCGCGGCCGGATTCTCCTGGGAGCGCTGCGCCCGCGCGCACGTCGAGGCGTATACCGTGGCGTGCAGCAGATGAAGGTCGCAATCCTGGGCACCCGCGGCATCCCCGCCTCCTACAGCGGCTTCGAGACCGCGGCCGAGCAGCTGGCCGCGCGGCTGACCGAGCGCGGCCACGAGGTCGTGGTCTACTGCCGCCCGCACGTGGTGGACCGCTCGCTGGAGGAGTACCGCGGCGCGCGCCTGGTCCACCTGCCGACCGTCCGCAACAAGTACCTGGACACCTTCGTGCACACCTTCCTGTCCGCGATGCACGCGGCGCGCCGGCTGAAGCCCGACGCCGCGCTGTTCTTCATCGCCGGCAACAGCCCGATGTGCCTGATCACGCGGGCGGCCGGGATCCCCACCGTCATCAACGTCGACGGCCTGGACTCCGACCGGCGCAAGTGGCCGCGCCTGGCCAAGGCCTACCTGCGCGCCGCCGAGCGCACCGCGCCGCGCTGGGCCGACGAGGCGATCACCGACTCCCACGCGGTGGCCGAGGTGTTCGCGCGCCGCTACCACGAGACGATCGGGGCGATCCCCTACGGCGTGGAGGACCCCGGCTACGACGGCGACGCCACGCTGCGGCGGCTGGGCCTCGAGAAGCGCAAGTACATCCTCTTCGTGGGGCGCCTGGAGCCCGAGAACAACCCCCACCTCCTGGTGGAGGCGTTCGCCAACCTCGACGAGGCGACGGCGCGCGGGATGAAGGTCGTGATCGTCGGCGGCGCGCCCTACGCGGACGAGTACATCCGCTCGGTCATGCGCCGGGCGGATCCGCGCGTGGTGTTCCCCGGCTACGTGTTCGGCCGCGGCTACTGGGAGCTCCAGCGCCACGCCTACCTGTTCTGCGCCCCCACCGAGGTGGGCGGCACGCACCCGGTCATCCTCGAGGCGCTCTCGGCGGGCAACTGCGTGCTGGTCAACGACCACGCTCCCAACGCGGAGACGGTGGGGGACGCGGGGCTGTACTTCTCCGGCCGCGAGGGAGTCCCGTCGCTGACCGCCCAGCTGCGCCGCCTGCTCGACGATCCCGACCTCGTCGCGTCCTACCGCGACCGCGCCCGCGAGCGCGCCAAGCGCTACTCCTGGGACGCCGTCGCCGACCAGTACGAGGAGCTGCTGCTGGAGGTCCGGGCCCGCTCGGGCCCCGGCTCGCTGCCCCCGGACCTGGTGGACGGCGAAGCCGCGAAGACGCCCGTCTCGGCCTAGCCGATCGGAGGGCGTCAGACGCCGGCGATCTCGCGCGCACGGGCCGCCTCGTCGTGCTCGAACGCGGGCGCCATCTGCTCGACCGCCGCGTCGCTCGCGCCGAGGCTCGCCGCGACGGACCGCCACCGGCTTGTCGCGGCGCGGACCTCGCCCAGGACAACGCGGGCCTCGGCGCCGGGTAGGCGAAACTCGCCGGCCACGCCCATCAGGAGGTCAACCCGGGCCTCGGTGTCGTCGAAGTCGATGGCGGTGCTCAGGTGCCGATCTCGGGGGCGCGGATCGGGGTTCAGATCGAACGCCGGTGACAACGTCCATCCGGACGTGCTGGCGCGCAGAAAGCCGTGATTGCGCAGGTGATCGTCGAAGTTCGAGATCAGGATCGAAAATGCGATGCGCCGCCACAGCTCGCGCAGGTCCTTGCCGGCCTGCGGGGAGTGCCGCACGACGACATCGGCGATTTCCAGATAGCTGCCCCGGTCCCGGTCCGAGCGTTCCAGCATGGTCATCGCACTCACGTAACCGATGCGCCGGTCGCCGGCGCGATCGAAGCGATCGACCACGACGACGGCCTTGTCATCGATCTCATGAAGGCGGCTGGCCGGCACTCGTATGCCGGCGTTGCGAGCCAGCTCCAGTGCGACTGCCTCCCAGCGCATGACGTCCCAGTCGTCCGTGCTGGGGCTGGGGAACTTCGCGATGGCCACCGCGCCGGAGTTGCCGAGGACATGCGCCTTCGGACGCGCGCCGCCGAGGGAGCTGCCGCCGCGCAGCAGCGTCTCGAGCTCCTCGTCGGTGGCCTCATCTCTCTCCAAGCGCTCGGCGGCGTGCAGTAGGACCGGGAGTTGGAGCAGCGACGGAACGCCCGAGTCCTCTTCGGCCAGGAACGTGCTGCTGCCGGGATCGCGAAAGCGAAGGGCGCCCTGGCGAAGGTCGTCTCGGACGCCCAGGAGGTAGTCGATCTCGCCGACGCTTCGAGCGGCTCGGCCTTCTCGATCCGCGCGACGGCTCTCCGCTCTCGCGATCAACCTGCGCCCCCAGCGATCCGGCGCGCAGTCGGAGAAGGCCCCGAAGGTCGCTCTGCCCACCGCCGTGTGATGCTGGCCCGCGACGAGTCTCAGCGCCGGGTCGAGCTCGTAAGACCCCGGCAGTGCCAGGTACTCCGAGGTGTAACCGAAGGTCTGCGACTCAGTGCCGCGGCGGCGATGAGACCAGAGGCGCCCCGCGATGACGTCCTCGTCGCCGATCCTTACGACGACCTCGATCTCGCGCTCAGCCATCCCGTGTCTGTGTCAGGTCCCGAGGGCGCACGCGCTGGGGGAGCTGCTCGTCGGCGCGCAGCCGGCCCACGTCGCTTTCGTAGGGATCGACGGCCCGGGGCACGTCGTCCAGCACACCCAGCGCGTGGAGCATCCGAAGCACTCTCTCCAAGCCCACCGAGCCGTCCCCCCGCTCCAGGCGGATGACGGTTTCGCGCGTCACGTCCGCGCGGTCGGCGAGCTGGGCCTGGGTCAGGCCCCGCAGCTTGCGCCACGTCTTGACGTGGCTGCCCAGCTCACGGAGCGCCCGCCTGACGGGCAGGGGCGGTCGAGTGGTTCTCTTGTCGCTCGGCAAGTCCATATAGTGTCGCCTCTAGACGACACTATACACGATAGAGTCGGTTAGAGACGACGCTAATGGTGGCAGGTGTTAACCGATCGTCACGGGCGCCAGGCGCGAGTACAGGACCTCGCCGCCGGCCGGGTTGCGCCAGCGCAGGCGCACGACGCCGCTGCGCGAGATCCGCACCTGCGTGTCGATGTAGGTGCGCAGGCTGCTGGTGGTGACCGACTTCAGGTTGGTCCAGCGCGCGCCACGGGCGAAGGAGCGGTACTGCACCTGGATCGTCTGCTTGCTGGAGCTCGGCGCCGGGCGCGCGCCGCCCCACACGCGGAACGTGGCGGCCCGCTTGCGTCGCGCCGCGGGGATGAAGATCGGCATCCGGTAGGCCCCGTAGGCCAGCTTCGCGCCGCCGCCGCGCTCCATCAGGCCGGTCTGGAACGAGCTCCAGTACTGGTAGGAGTTGGACGGGTACTGGGTGTAGGGCGGCGCGTCCACGAGCAGGAACTGGTGCGCGGAGCGCACGAGCGGGTTCACGTAGCCCATGTACTCCGCCTCGTTGATGAACGCGGCCTGGAGGTACTGCGGGTAGCCGAAGGGGTCGGGCGGCTTGCTCTGGTAGCCGAACTCGGTGTTGTAGATCGGAAGCCGGTTGCGCTGGCGGTAGTTGATGAAGATCCGCCCCAGCGTCCCGGTCAGGCGCCCCAGGTCGGCCATGCCCACGTCGTCGGCCTTGGCCGAGCGCAGCGCGGGCGGGGTCAGCAGGGAGTAGGGGTGGTGGCCGAAGCCCGAGGCCTGGAACAGAGCGGGGTGGCGACCCGGGAACGCGGAGGCCTGGTTGGCGGTCGGGCACCCCAGGCCCTGGGCCGTCGTGCCGCCCAGGGGCCGCAGGCGGCTGTCCACGCAGTACAGCGCCCGCACGAAGCGCAGGGGCCGCATGTTGGAGTCGGTGGTGCGCTCGCTGCCGCCCTTGGGCGCGGTCTCGCCCACCAGGATCGTGTCGCCTCCATGCCCGGTCTTGACCAGCGAGTCCCAGGCGGCGTCCAGCAGGCCGCGGTACAGCCGCGGCGACCACTCCCTGGCATCCGCGTACTGGGGACCCAGGAAGTAGCGCTGGTTGGGCTCGTTCCAGATCGACCAATACGAGACCCGCGGCAGCACCGGCTCCGCCGCCGCGGCGGCCACCGGCGCCGGCGTGGGCTGGCTCGGGGGGGTTCCGAACTGGATCTCCACGGGCAGCGGGTTGGGGTTGGGGGGCGGCGGTGGGGGCGGATTCTGGTTTCCGGGCGGCGGCTGGTAGCTGCCGTTGTAGCGCGTGGCCACGGCCCAGACGAACAGGCCGAAGTCGCCGGCGGACGGGTTCACGGTGCCGCCGTGCCCGGCCGAGGCCCAGTCGGGCGCCGGCCCGACGACGTTGAAGTTCACCCGGATGCCGCGGTCGTAGGCCAGGCGCACGAGGTCGTCGTAGCGCTTCCAGTTCTGGCGAGGGTAGGCGGCGGGGTCGGCCTGGCCGTTGCCGCCGAAGGTCGGCCGCTGCTCGGAGCCCGCGCTGGGGGCGACCAGGCGCCAGTACACGGAGACGCGGACCCGGTCCACGCCCAGCGTCTGCAGGGTGTCCAGCGTCCGGCCGACCTGATCTCGGGACGGGTACACCAGCTCGGCGTCGTCCTGGAACATCGCCTCCTGGGTGGTCGAGGCGACCGCCGCGGGAGCGCCGAGGGCCAGCGCCGCGAGCGCGGCGAGGAAGATGGACGGGCGGCGCGTCACTTGCCCAGCTTCAACAGCTGGTCGAGGACAGGGTTGCGCTTGGCCTTGGGGCCGGAGCCCACCGGACGGCGCGGAAGCCGGCGGTAGGCCTCCAGGAACAGCGACTGCGCGGCTACGGACTTGGGATCCAGGAACAGCGCGGCGCGGGCGGCCTGGAAGGCGGGCGTCGGCTGCTGCAGGACGTTCAGCTGGTAGGTCGCCAGCTGCATCCAGCTGTCCGGGTTGGCGGGCTGGAGGCGCACGGCCTGCTCCAGCGCGCGCTGCGCCAGGTCCTTGTGCTCGGCGGCGTCCTGCACGGTGGACAGGTCGAACAGCGGGCGCAGCGCCAGCGGATTGCGCTCGTGCGCGGCCTGGGCCTGGACCAGCGCGTCGGCCGCGCGCCCGTCGCCCAGCGCGACCAGCGCCGCGTCGCCCGCGCGCTCGGCGCGCAGCGGCTGCCAGATCGCCCACGTCCCGGCCAGGGCGATGGCCGCGAACAGCGCGGCGGTGGACAGCCGCCCCGACAGCGGGCGGCTGCGCTCGGGACCCGGGACGCCCAGCGGCCCGCGGCCGGCCACGTAGCCCGCGCAGGCGAGCACGGCGACGCCGATCGAGGGGACCAGCCACGTCCAGTCGATGAGCGACTGCACGGCGAAGGTGACGACGATCGCCAGGAGCGTGAGGATGGCCACGCGATCCGCGTCCACCGGTCGCCGGGGGGCGGGACGCGCCGCGAGCGCCCGGACCCCGGCCGGCGCGCGGCCCAGGGCGGCCGGGACGCGGCCCAGGCGGGCGCCGGCGCGCGAGAGCGCGCCCGGAAGGCGCCGCGGGTCCGCCGACCACTCCCGTCGCGAGCCCAGCGTGACGGCGGCCGCGAAGCCGAGAGCGAGCGCGAACAGCAGCGACAGGCCGAGTCCCACGAGCCCCAGGTCGGCCGCGGTCTGGGGCACGTAGCCGTGCGCGTGCTGGACCTCCACCGCGTCGTCGCGGTAGCGCTTGCGCGCCACGGCGTAGCCGCCGGCGCCGACGCCGAGCACCGGGTGCGCGGACCACACCGCGTTGGCGTCGTCCCAGTAGGAGCCGCGACGGGTGCCGATCGACTTCAGCCGCTCGGGACCGTAGGTGGTGGAGGCCTTGGTGCGGGAGAAGAAGTTGTTCCAGGCGCGATCGACCCGGGCGCCCGGCCCGCCCCCGGTCAGCGACAGCGCGGCCACGCCGGCCACCAGCAGGGCCAGCGCGCCCCCGCCCACGGCGAGTCCGATCCGGCCTCGCAGGGCATCGGACAGCGGCCTGCGATCGCCGTACTGGGCGATCGCCAGGCCGGCCGCGAACAGCACCGCGACCATCACGACGCACAGCAGGAACAGGTCCTGGCCCGTGTCCACCCGCTGGGTCAGGGGCGCGCGGTCCTTCGAGAGGGCGTCCTGGCCGAAGGCCCACAGGGCGAGGGCCACGCCACCGGCGCTGCCCACCAGCGCCACCACCAGCCCGCGCAGGCGCAGCGGCACCAGGGCGAACCAGAAGGCCACGCCGGCCACGACGGCGATCAGGGCGCCGCGCGAGTACGACAGGGCCACGACGAACACCGACAGCCCGAACAGCGGATAGGCCAGCGCGCGCAGGGCGGGACGGCCCTCGCGCCGCGCGCCCAGCCACAGCGCCGCCGGGAGCGCGAACGCTGCGAGCAGCCCCAGCGCGTTCCAGTAGTCCAGGGGGTCGCGCATCCGGGCCAGCTCCTGGGTGGAGTCGAAGGCCACCGGGAAGGCCTTGAGCAGCAGGGCGACGACCGAGATCGAGACCGAGGCGAGCAGCACCCCGGCCACCACGGCGCCCGGCCGCCGGGGCCACAGCCGCGCCGCCCCGATCGCGCCGGCGAACACCGCCAGATAGGCGATGGCCCGGTTGGCGTCGGCCCACGAGCGCTCCGGCGCCACCGACCAGATGACCGACAGCGCGGTCCAGGCGGTCAGCGCGCCCAGGGCCACCAGCGCCGCCGTGCCCCAGCGCCGCTGCGGCGTGGGGGCCGTGAGCAGGGCGGCCGCGGCGAGGCCGCACCCGCCCAGGGTCAGCACGACGTCCACCAGCGTGGAGGAGCCCAGCGACGCGCCGCCCTTGGCCACCAGGGCGCTGAGCACAATCGCAACCGCCAGCCCGATGGCGAGGCGCCCGCCCGTGCCCAGGCGGGGCAGCAGCGGCCCGCCGGGCCCGGGCGCGGGCCCGGCGCCCGGCTCGGCGGGGGTCAGCGGCTCCGTCGCGGGCGCGGCGTCGCCATCGGCGCGCGGCGGATCGGCGACGGGCGGCGACTCAAGCCCGCTCGGGGAAGACACGGTCGAAGGCACGGAGGACGGCGCCCGGCGGGCGGATCCCGCGGCGCCGGGCGCCGGCGGCCATCGTGGCCAGGGCGCCGAGGCCGAACAGGATCACGACGACCAGCAGCGGCGCCGGCAGCGCATGGCGGAACGCGGCCTCGGCGATGCCGCTGCCGCCGGGCGTGATCGGCTCGCCGGCCACGGCGACGGGCGCGGTGTGAGCGCCGGCGACGGCGAGCGCGGCGGCCTCGGGGGGCGAGGTGGGCACGTTGTTGGCGGGGGCCGGGGTCCCGGTGTTGAAGCTGCCGATGTTGCCGCCCGAACCACCGCTGCCGCCGGAGCCCCCTCCGCTCGTGCCCGGGTCGGGCCGGCGCGCGTCGCGGCGCTTGGCGGCCTCGATGAGCCGGCGGCAGTCGGTGTACTCGTCGACGTCGCTGGGCATGCTCGTCAGCGCGCCCTGGTAGTCGCTCTGGGAGTGGTAGGAGTCGACCGTCCCGTTGTCCGTGCAGTCGCGGATCACCTGGCGCGGCGACGCCCCCGCGGTGGCCGCAGGCAGCAGAAAGGCGAGCAGGAGGATGAAGAGGACGGCCCGGCGCATGTGACGGTACGGGGATCGCATTCCCCGGACGGAGCGAGCGAGCAACGGTATCAACCCGCCTGCGCCCGGGAGCCGGACCGGGCGCTTCCGGCGCCCGCGTCCTCCAGCGCTCGGGCCATCCCGTCGGCCCACGCCTCGTGCGTGTACGCGGCCACGTCCGTGCGCGCCGCGGCCCCCATCCGCTCGCGCGTCGCGGGGTCGTCGTGCAGGCGGCGCAGGGCGCCCGCCAGGGCGCCCGGGTCCCCGGCCGCGACGACCAGCCCGTTGCGCCCGTCGCGGACCAGGCCGCCCGCGGCGGCTCCGACGGCGTCGGTGGCGATGACCGGGAGTCCCTGGTGCATGGCTTCGTTGACCACCATCCCCCACGGCTCACGGAACGTGCGCGTGGGAAGCGACGGTACGACCACAACGTGCGAGGCGGCGTAGAAGTTGCGGACCTCCGCGGCGTCGCGGTCGCCCTCGAACCACGTCCCGGGGACGGTCGAACGCGGCCGTACCGGCCCGCCGCCGGCCAGCACGAGCGCGGCGTCGGACGCCGGGAAGCCAGCCATTTGCCAGGCGTCCAGCAGCGTGTCCACGCCCTTCTCGCGCTCCAGCCGTCCCACGAACAGGGCCTGCCACGGCGCCCGGCGGTGGGCCTGCGCCGTCGCGGCGTCCACGGGCGCGCCCCAGAACGTCGCGTCCACCGCCTGCGGCGCCTCGTGCACGCGCCGCGCGCCCCGGGCGCGGACGTAGTCCGAGACGTGCGGGCCGTACGTGGCGACCGCGTCGGCGTGGGAGTAGATCCAGCGCACCAGCGGGTAGCCGGCGAGGCCCGCCGGGCCGCCGGGCTGCGCCCACAGCGTGGCCCACAGGACGAAGGGGACGCGGGCGCGCCGCGCGCCCAGGTAGGCCGCGGGCAGGGCTGTGCGCCCGACCGTCCCGGCCACGACCGCCCGGTACTCCCCGCTCGCCGCCAGCGCGCCCGCCTGGCGCTGGGTGACGTGGCGCACGGGGAAGGGAAGGTCCCCCGGGTCACGCCCCAGCCCACCGTGGCGCGCGCGCCCGCCGAACAGCGCGAAGCGCACCGGCATCAGCTCCGCCAGCGCCGCAAAGGCGCCCACCCGGGCGGGCGGCACGTAGTTGGTGACGAACAGGACCGGCTTCACAGGCGCACAGGCGGCACGTGGTCGGTGACGGGGTTCGGCTTCACAGGCGCAGCGCGGCCTCGTAGGCCGCGACGGTCTCGCGCCCGCAGCGCTCCCACGTGAATGCGGACTCCACGGTGGCGCGGGCCGCGCCGCCCAGGTCGCGGGCCCAGCGCTCGTCGGTCAGCAGGCGGTCGATCTCCCCGGCCAGCGCCTCCACGTCGCCCGGCGGCACGAGTCGGATGCCCTGCCCGGCCGCGGCGATCTCCTCCGGGCCGCCCTCCCCGCGCGACCCGATCGCGGGGACGCCGCCGGCCATGGCCTCCACGTAGGCGACGCCGAAGGCCTCGTCCACGCTGGGGAGCACGAAGGCAGCGCCCCGCCAGGCCGCGGCCCGGGCGTCGGCGGGCGCGAGCTGGCCCAGCAGCTCCACGCGGTCCTCCACCCCGAGCGACGCGGCCAGCGCGCGCAGCGGCTCGCGCTCGGGCCCGTCGCCGACCACCACGTAGCGCAGGCGCGGATGGCGGTCGCGCAGCGTCCACAGCGCCCGGACGACGTCGGAGTGGCGCTTGCGCGCCACCAGGTGGCCCACGGTGACGATGGCCGGCGACGCGTCGCCGTCGCGGTCGGCCTCCAGTTTTCCGGCGGACGGCAGGTCGGTCCCCAGGTGCACCACCCGGACGTCGCCCGCGCCCAGCTCCTCGCAGCGGCGGGCCGTGTCGGCGCTGTTGGCCATGACCAGGCGCGCGTGCCCGAGCGCGCCCTGGACGGCGCGCGCCGCTCGCGGCCCGCGGTGGACCGTGTCCAGCACATCCCCGCCGTGCACCGAGACCACCAGCGGCGCCGCGGGCTGCGCGCGCCGCACCGCGTCCCCGGCCGGCGCCGCGTAGTGGGCGTGGACGAGGTCGTACTCGAACTGCGCGCGCAGGCGCCGCAGGGCCAGGCGCAGCGGCGTCGCGGCCCACGCGCCCCATGAGCCATAGGCCCGCGATCGCGGCGGCGACAGGTAGCGGACGTAGTGGACGGGGATCCCGTCCAGCTCTGCACGCGCGGGCTGGCGCAGCGGCGCGAGGATGGCGCCGGGGTCTCGCTCCCGCAGCGCGGCGGCCGGCGGGATCGGCCGGTGCAGGACCAGCACGCGCACCTCCGCGCCGGCGTCGCGCGCGGCGAGCGCCTGGCGATGCGCCCACACCCCCAGTACGGGGTCCTCCGCCCGCGGGTAGTACTCGGCGACGACCGCGACCTTCACCACGTGCGGTGCGTGGCCAAGGTGCGATCCGCCTGGGCCCGCGGGAGGTAGGGGCGCTGGGCAAGGAACTCCGCCGCCTCGGACACCGCGCGCTCGCGGTCGTAGGCGGACGCGGCGGGCGCCTGGGAGTGCGCGATCGGCGTGGCGTCCACCATGCCCAGGCGCCAGCCCTGCTCGCGCGCCACGGCGGCCCAGTGGACGTCCAGGCCCCAGCCCATCCGCAGGCTCGGGAAGGGCAGCAGCAGATCGAACGTCTCGCGGTGGAAGGCGGTGACCGGGCCGATCTCCACGAACGCCGTCTCGCGCACGACGCTGCCGCGCCGCCGGCGAGTGACGTCCCAGGCCGCATGAGAGTGGCGGCGGTGCGCGGGCTGGGCGAGGCGCAGGTCGAAGCGCTCGGCGCAGAACAGGAAGGAGTCCAGGAAGCCGGGCGGCAGCTGCACGTCGTCGTCGACCACCAGCAGCCAGTCGTGGCCGGCGGCGGGATGCGCGGCCAGCAGCGCGTTGAGGTTCTCGAACTTGCCCCGGTCGCCGGTCCCGGGCGCGATCGCGAACTCCACGTCGTGGCGCGAGCGGGCCAGCTCGGCCCGGGCCGCGGTCATCAGGCCGTTGCGCTCGGGGCGATCGACGCCCGCCACCAGGACGCGGCGCCGGGGCGGCGCGCTGCGCGCGGCGCGGGCCAGGCGCGCACGCCGGCCGCTCAGCGCATCGGCGAGCTCGTCCAGCCGGTCGCGCGCGGCCAGCAGCCGGGCGCGCCGCCCGCCCACGGTCCCGCTGCGCCCGGAGAGGAAGTCGGGCCCCGGCGCGGGGGCGGGGTCCAGCGCCTCCTCCAGGCGGCCGAAGCTGTGCGCGGCCATCACGATGCCGTTGCCGCAGCGCCGGCGCACCGTGTGCCACAGGGTCCCCGCCAGGACGCGCAGCTCGCGCGCGAGCGTGGGCGCCTCGCCGCGCCGGGCGGCGTAGCGGCGCGAGTTGCGCCCGCGCGCGCGTGCGGCCCGGGCCAGCGCGGCCAGCGTCGTGTCGGGCCGCGCGCGGCGGTGGTCGAGCCCGGCGCCGGCCACGTAGCGCACGCGCCCCCCGCCGGCGCGCACGCGGGCCTGCCACTCCTCCTCGTCCCCGTACAGGTCCAGACCCTCGTCGAACGGGCCGGCCGCGTCGAAGGCGGCGCGGCGGATCGTCAGGTTGGCTCCCCACACGCGCTCGACGTCGCGGTCGTGCGGCCCGTGGTCCAGGGCGGTGATCGGCGGCGACTCGCGGCCGCACATCGGTACCCGGCAGCCCTCCAGGCGCGCCCGGATCGGCCCGCCCAGGACCGCGGCCTCGGGGTCGCCGTCCGCCGCCTCCAGGAGCGTGGAGAGCCACCCCGCGGGCGCCTCCACGTCGTCGTCCACGAACACGATCGGGTCCCCGCTCGTCGCCGCGACGCCCGTGTTGCGCGCGGCGTTCAGCCCGCGCGGCGATCCGTGCACCTCCAGCCGCGCCCCGTGGCGCTCCGCGACCGCCCGCGTGGCGGCGAGGTCCGCACTGCCGTCGTCGACGACCAGGAGCTGCGCACCCACAGCCCGCGCCTGCGGCGCCACGGAGGCCAGCGCGACCTCCAGATAGGCCGCACGATCGCGCGTCGGGACGACCACGGAGGCGCTGGGCATGGGCCAAGGTTAAGCGGCGAGGGTCAACTGTCCTGCCCTGAGCTCGGATACCGACCTCTAGGCAGGACGGTGACCCCCGGCTGCGCGTTCCGCCCATGTGAGTAGCGTCCGCGCCACGATGGTCCTGCTGCTGCACAACCGCTACCGCACGACGGGTGGCGAGGAGCGGGCGGTCGCCGACCTGCGGTGGCTGGTCGCCGAGCACCTGGGAGAGGAGGTCGAGGTGCTCGAGCGCGACTCGGCGCAGCTGCGCCCGGCGCGCGCCGCGGCGGGCCTGCTGCGCGGCGGGCTGGACCCGGACGAGGTCGGGGACGCCGTGCGGCGCACCGGCGCGCGCGTCGTCCATGCCCACAACGTGAACCCGGCGTTCGGGCGCCGCGGGCTGGAGGCCGCGCGCGCGGCGGGCGCGCGCGTCGTCCTGCACCTGCACAACTACCGCCTGGTCTGCGCGGTGGGGACCTGCTTCACCCGCGGCGAGGACTGCACTCGCTGCCACGGGCGCAACACCTGGCCGGGGGTGCGGCTGGCCTGCCGCGGCTCGCGCGTCGAGTCCGCCGTCTACGGCGCGGGCCTGGCGCTGCACCAGCGCGGGCTGGCCGATGCGTGCGACGCCTTCGTCGTCCCCAGCGAGTTCGCGCTGTCGCGGCTGCACGAGCTGGGCGCGCCGCTGGGGGACCGGGCGCGCGCGATCGCCTCGGTGCAACGCGAGTTCGCCCCGGCCTCGCGCGCGGCGGACGGGGCGTACGCCCTCTATGCCGGGCGCCTGTCGGAGGAGAAGGGCGTGGACGCCGCGATCCGCGCCTGCGCCCGGGCCGGCGTGCCGTTGGCGATCGCGGGAGCGGGCCCGGCGGAGGCGCAGCTGCGCGAGTTGGCCGCCGGCCTCCCGGGCCGGGCCGCATCCGGACCCGTGTCGGCGCCCGAAGCGGGCCGCTCCGGCCTCTCCCCGCGGGTCACGTTCCTCGGTCTGGTCTCGCCCGAGCGCCTGCGCTCGCTGCGCGCCGGCGCCGGTCTGGCGATCGTCCCCTCCCGCTACGCGGAGATCTTCCCCCTGGCCGCCGCCGAGGCGATGGCCGCCGGGCTGCCCACCGTCGCCTTCGCCACCGGTGGCCTGCGCGGCTTCGTGTCCGACGACTGCCTCGCCTCCCTGGGGGACGAGGCGGCGCTCGCGGACCTGGTTGCGGCCCGCTTCCGCGACGTCGAGGCCGGAGAGCGCGCCCTGGCCGCCGCCCGCGCCCGCTGCGCCCCCGAGGTCGTCGCCGAGGCGCTGCGGCAGGTCTACGACGGTGACTGAGCCCGACCGCGACCGCGCACGCGAGCTGGCCGCCGCGCAGGCCACGGCGGAGGTGGCGCCCGCGGACATCCTGGACGCCGGGGAGGTGCGCCGGCGGGCGGTGAGCGGAGCCGCCGCGCTGGGCGTGCGCAACGTCGTCCTGCTCGCGGCCGGGGTGGTGGCCAACCTCGTACTCGCGCGGCTGCTGACCCCGCGCGACTTCGGACTGGTCGCGCTGGGTCAGACCCTGGTGCTGGTGGGCGGCTACCTGTCCAGCGGCGGGATCGGCATCGCGCTCGTCGGCCGTCGCGAGCCGCCGAGCCTGCGCGAGCTCCAGGCCGTGTTCGGGATCCAGCTGGCCATCGCCTCCGCGCTGGCCGTCATCTTCGCGCTCGCCGCGATCCCGTTCGGGCGCAACGGCGCCGTGGTCGCGCTCATGCTCGCCACCCTCCCGCTGTCCACGCTGCGCCTGCCGCAGGCCATCGCGCTGGAGCGTGAGCTCTCCTTCCGCACCATCGCCACGGTGGACGTGGTCGAGCTCCTGGCCCAGTACACGTTCGCCCTGGCCGCGGTGGCCGCGGGCGCCGGCGTCTGGGGGCTGGCCGGGGCGGTGGTGGTCCGCGGCGTCGCCGGCGCCGTCGCGATGGTCCGCCTGAGCGATCTGGGCTGGGTGCGTCCCCGCCTGGCCTGGAGCGAGACGCGCCCGCTGCTGGGCTTCGGCGCCCGTTTCCAGGCCGCCGCCGGGGTGGGGGTCGCGCGCGACCAGGCCCTGAATGCGGGCATCGCGGCTATCGGCGGGATCTCCACGCTGGGCGTCTGGGCCCTGGCCTTCCGCGTCATGCAGGTGCCGCTGCTGCTCTACAGCACGCTGTACCGCGTCTCCTACCCGGCGATGGCCAAGCTCCTGGCCGCCGGCCGCGACCCCGGGCCGGCGATCGAGCGCGGTGTCCGCCTCACCGGCGTCAGCATCGCGATCGTCCTGGTGGGCATCGCCGCGGGGGCGCCGGCGCTGGTGCCGGTGCTGCTCGGGGACCGCTGGGACCACGTGCCTCCCATCCTCGGCCTCGGCGGCGTCGCGCTGATGATCAGCTGCCCGATCTCGGCCGCGACCGTCGGCTGGCTGTTCGCGACGGACCGGCCCGGGACCGTGGTGCGCGCCTCGGCGGTCCACGCAGCGGCGTGGCTTCTCGTCGGCCTGGCGCTGCTGGAACCGGTGGGCCCGGCGGGCATCGGCATCGGCTGGGTGGTGGGCGCGATCGGGGACGCCGCGGTCCTCGGCGCCGCGGCTCGGCGGCGGACCGGCGCGCGGGTGCTGCGCAGCCTCGCCGTGCCCGCCGGGCTGGCGCTGGTCGCGGGCGGCGCCGGATGGGCTCTGTCCAGCACGGCGGAGACCGTGGCCGCGGGCGTGGGGGGGCTGCTGGCGGGCGAAGCCATCCTGCTGGCCGGGCTGCTGCTGCTGGCGCGGCCGCTGCTGGGCGAGGTGCTGACACTGGTGCGGCAGGGTCTGGGCCGCGAGTGACACGGCCCCGCGCGCAAATAGGCTGTCGGGGCATGCGCTCCGTGACCATCGCCGCCGTCTGCACCTCGCTGTTCGCGGCCGCCGGCTGTGGCTCGGGCTCCAGTGCGACCCCGGCCACGGTGACCCCTCCCACCGCCGCCTCCGGCGTCCGGGGGCCGACCCTCGTGGCCGCCGGGGACATCGCCTGCCCGCCGGGCGAGGCTCCCACCTCGACCAGCTGCCGCCAGGGGCAGACCGCCGCGCTGATCGGCCGTCTGACCCCCGCCGTCGTCGCCACGCTGGGGGACCTGCAGTACCCCGGGGGCGAGCTGGACAACTTCCGCGCCTCCTACGGGCCGACCTGGGGGCGGTTCCGCGCGCGCACCCGCCCGGCGCCCGGCAATCACGAGTGGGTGACGCCCGGCGGGGCCGGCTACTTCTCCTACTTCGGGATGCGGGCCGGACCGCGCGGGCGCGGCTGGTACTCCTACGACGTCGGGACCTGGCACGTCGTCGTGCTCAACAGCAACTGCGCGGACGTGGGCTGCGCGTCCGGCTCGGCGCAGGAGCGCTGGCTGCGCGCCGACCTCGCCCGCCACCGCAGCGCCTGCACGCTGGCCTACTGGCACCACCCGCGCTTCTCCTCGGGCCTGCACGGCAACACCGACGCCGTAGCGCCCCTGTGGCGGACGCTGGAGCGCGCCGGCGCCGACCTGGTGCTCTCCGGCCACGACCACTCCTACGAGCGCTTCCGCGCCCAGACGTCCACCGGGCGCGCATCCACCAACGGGATGGTGGAGTTCGTCGTCGGGACCGGAGGGGTCGGCAACTACCCGATCATCGGCGCGCGCCCCAACAGCCTGGTGCGTCGCAGCTTCGTCTTCGGCGTCCTGGAGCTGACGCTCGGGAGGGGCGCCTACACGTGGCGCTTCGTGAGCGTGCCGGGGATCACGTTCCGCGACAGCGGCACGGGGCGCTGCCGCTGACCTAGCGCGGCAGGGCGCCGCCGTTGCGGCGCAGCAGCTCGAGGTCGGCCTCCACCATCAGGCGGATCAGCTCCTCGAAGCTCGTCTTGGGCTCCCAGCCCAGCAGGCGCTTGGCCTTGCCGTAGTCGCCGATCAGGTGGTCGACCTCGGCCGGGCGCTTGAGCGACTCGTCGGTCTTCACGTGGTCGGCGGGGTCCAGGCCGACCTGGTCGAAGGCGATGTTCACGCAGTCGCGCACGGAGTTGGCCTGCCCGGTGGCGATCACGAAGTCCTGCGGATCGTCCTGCTGGAGCATCAGCCACATCGCCTCGACGTAGTCCTTCGCATAGCCCCAGTCGCGCTCGGCGTCGAGGTTGCCCAGCGGCAGCTCCTCCAGCATCCCCAGCTTGATCGCCGCCGCGTGCCACGTGATCTTGCGCGTGACGAACTCCAGCCCCCGGCGGGGAGAGTTGTGGACGACCATCCGGCCGACGCCGGCGCAGAGCAGACCGGTGTCCGTTTCGAGGTCGAACACCCACTCGTCGTCGCTCTCGAGCGGGACCACGCGACGCACCTCCGCGGGTTCCTTGGCCAGGTGCTCCCCCTTGGCGCCGACACGGACCGCCGAGCGCAAGTTGAGTTGGTAGTAGACCTTGCCGGCGCGGTGCTCGGCGTACACCGAGGCCGGCTGCCCCGCGAGGTGGTACAGCCAGCACAGACCCTGCGCGAGGACGGGACTGTTGGTCTTGACGCTCATGCCGTTGCCGCGCTTGAGCCCGTCCCCCGCGTAGTGGCCGCGCAGGAAGTGCCCCTGGGTCTCGAGGTCGGAGTTGAGGATGACCGGAGGCACCTGCTTGTGCCCGCTGCGCGTGTAGAGCTGCTCGCGCAGCCAGGCCGCGGCGGCGGGCGCGCCGACCAGGCGGACGTGCTCCACGGCCTGGTCCGGATTCCACCCGGACTGCCCGGCCCAGCCGGTCGCGCTTCCCAGGAACAGCTTGGACCAGAGGTTGGTGACGCGGAAGCGCAGTCCCTCGTCGTTGTTCGCGAAGTCGATGTGGCAGGTGTCGCGCCCGACGTATCCGTCCGCCGCCATCAGGCCCAGGAACTCGGCGAGCTCCGGGGACGCGACGGTCCAGTTCGGGGGCTCGGGCATCTCCTGCGCGAGCGCCACCTTCGTCTCGGTGTCGACGTCGCGGGCCGGAAGGACCTCCTCGTTCCAGTCGAGCATGTGATGGTGGGCGGTGACGCCGACGACGCCCCCGCGGGCTTCGATGGACAGCAGCTGGTGATCGGGATCGCTCGGCCGGCGGCGGGTAGCCGTTATAGCGGTCAGCTCCGCCCATTCGCGGCCATCCCAGACGGAGGTGAGGCCTTCGGGGGTATGGGTCTGCGCGCTGGGCCCCTTGCGCCGCAGCGGCATCAGGTCCAGCGGCGTCTTGACCGCGACCGAGCCGTTGCTCTCGCGGACGATCAGCGGTGTATTCGAATTTACGCACTCGTGATTGAACAAAATTCCCGATGTCGCGTGCAGGTCGTAGGACTCGCGGTAGTTGACCGTGATGTGGTGGCCGTAGGCCTTCGCCACGCCGTAGGGCGAGCGGGGATAGAAGGGCGTGTCCTCGGTCTGCGGGACCTCGCGGACCTTCCCGAACATCTCGCTGGAGGAGGCCTGGTAGAAGCGCGCCTTGGGCGCCGCCTCGCGCATCGCCTCGAGCATGCGCGTCACGCCGACGCCGGAGAACTCCGCGGTCAGGGTGGGCTGGATCCAGGACACCGCCACGAAAGACATCGCCGCGAGGTTGTAGATCTCATCCGGCTTGGACGCCCGCAGCGCGTCGACCAGCGAGCGCTGGTCGAGCAGGTCCCCCTGGTGCAGGGTGATCCGGTCGCGCAGGTGCTCGATGCGCTCGAACTTCTCCGTCGAGGCCCGGCGGACCATCCCGTGGACGTCGTAGCCCTTCTCCAGCAACAGATCGGCCAGGTAGGAGCCGTCCTGGCCGGTGATCCCGGTGATGAGAGCGCTGGGGGCCATGTGCGGCCGGGGACGATAGCCAGCACGGGCCGCGGACGTCAGGACCGAACGCTACGCTTTACCAATGGCGCGAAACGTAAAGCGACGGGGTGGCGGGCAGGTCGCCCGAGCGACGATCTCCTCCAAGCACCAGGTCACGATCGCCAAACGAGCCTTCGACGAAGCCGGCTTTCGCGCCGGCGACGTGGTGGCCGTTCGGGCTCTCGGCCCGGGACGGGTGGAGCTGGCGAGCCTCGAGGCGCTCTTCGACAAGCATCGCGGGCGGCTCGCCACGGGAGGCGAGCTCCGTCGCGCCGTCGACGAGCTTCGCGCCGAGTGGGACTAGCCATCCTCGACAGCTCCACCGTCGTCGGCTATCTCGATGCGGACGACCTGCTTCACGACGACGCCGTGGCCAAGGTCGAGACTGCGCTGCGAACGGGCACGACGCCGGCGATCTCGGCCATCAGCTGGGCGGAGCTGCTGCACGGCGCGGCGCTCGGGCATCGGGAGGAGGCGGCCGTTCGCGACTTCGTGACGGACTTCGGTGTGGCCATCGTCGCGGTGGATGCCGCCGTCGCCGAGCGGGCTGCGGCCCTCCAGCTCGCCTACGGCAAGCGGCCTCGCGGCGGCCGCCTCAGGACGCCGGACGCCCTGATCCTGGCCAGTGCGGACCTCGACCCCGACGTCGAGCGGGTCATCTGTGGGGACGACCAGTGGCCGAAGGTCCCCGGTGTCCGCTCGCGGATCACCTTGATCCGCGAGCGACGTCGCTAGTCGGGTACACAGAGCAGCGCTATTTCGCTTCTTCGCCACGCCGCGCGTGTTCCGACGTCCATGACGCTTCCCAGAGCAGCCGCCGCGGCGGTAGCGGTGCTCGCCCTGGTCGCGGCCCGGTCGGCCCCCGCTCAGGCCGCCAGCCTCTCGCTGCGCCCGGCGCTGGCCGCGCCCGGGGCCACGGTCGCGGCCGAGGGGGGCGGATGGCGGCCCGGGTCCACCGTGGTCGTCCGCCGGGCCGGTGGGGCACGGCTGGGCCAGGGACTGGTCGGGCCGGACGGGAGCTTCGCCGCGTCCCTGCGCATCCCGCGGACCCTGAGCCTGCGCACCCAGCCGCTGGTGGCCGCGACGCGGGACGCGACCGTCAACAGCGCGCTGCGCCTGGTGGCGACCACGCGCGACTGGGCACCCAAGCTGATCGCCTTCTCCTGGACGCCGGTGCGGATCGCGATCTCGCGCACCGTGGCCTTCCCGACCGCGCCCGTGCAGGTCGACTTCTACGGGCTGCACCCGGGCCACTTCGTCTCCGCGGGCCTGCTGGACGGCCAGCCGGCGACCACCCACGCCGACCGCCGGGGCCGGGCCACGCTGCGCCTCACGGTCACCGACGCGCGCCTGGAGCGCTCGGCGCTGACGCTGCGCGCGGGCTACCTGCGGCGCACCGAGCCCTTCTACGTGCTGCCCCCGGCGACGGTGGTCCCGCCGCTCCCCCAGCCGCTGCGCCCGGTGCCGCTGCTGGCCACGGCGGGCGACGTGGCCTGCCATCCGGCGACGGAGCGGACCGCCGACGCCTGCCACCACGACGCGACCGCGGAGGAGCTGGCACGCGCGCAGCCGGACGCGGTGGCCATGCTCGGCGACGCCCAGTACGACGACGGGGGCACCGACGAGTTCCCGGCCTATGACGCCACTTGGGGCCGGATGAAGGACCGCACCCGGCCGGCCGTCGGCAACCACGAGTACCGCACGCCGGGCGCCGGCGGGTACTTCGGCTACTTCGGGGCCACGGCCGGATCGCCCGACCGCGGCTACTACTCCTACGACCTCGGGGGCTGGCACGTCGTCGTCCTGAACTCCAACTGCGGGTTCGTCTCCTGCGCGGCGGGCGGGGCCCAGGAGCGCTGGCTGCGCGCCGACCTGGCCGCCCATCCCCGGCCCTGCACGGTGGCCTACTGGCACCACCCGCGCCATTCCTCCGCGCAGCAGTCGCGCGAGAACACCAGCGTCCAGGCCCTGTGGCAGGCGCTGTCGGAGGGCGGCGCGGACCTCGTCCTGACCGCCCACGTCCACAGCTACGAGCGCATCGCCCCCCTGAGCGCCGACGGCGGCGTGGACTACGCCCACGGCATGCGGTCGTTCGTGGTCGGCACGGGCGGGCGCAGCAACCAGCAGTTCCTCGCGCTGAAGCCCTACTCGGAGAAGTCCAGCCCGGACACGTTTGGCGTCCTCTTCCTCGCCCTGCGCCCCGACGGATACGACTGGCAGTTCGTCCCCGAGCCCGGCCGCGACTTCACCGACAGCGGCTCCGCGGCCTGCCACTAGGCGGGCGACAGGACGGGCTTCACCGGTGCCGTGGCGTCGATGAAGCAGGCACTGTCAGACGACGTCCTCGCGCTGCTCGTCGAGGGCCCGGGTGCCCGGTCGCGGATCGTCGGGGTCGACCGGCGGAAGCGGCCCCCTCAGGCGCAGGGCCTCGTCCATCGTGAGCGTCGCCGGACGCGCGCCGGTCGCCGGGACCTCCAGCCGCTCGCGCAGCCAGTCCACGGTCTGGGCGATTCCGTCCTCGACGTCGATCTTCGCTCGCCAGCCCAGGAGCCGCTCGGCCTTCTCCACCGACGGCCAGCGGCGCTGCACATCGACCTCGAAGGACTCACGGTGGGCTAGGGCGAAGTCGGCCGGGTCGTTGCCGCACGCCTCCCACACGATGCGCGCGATCTCGGCCACGGTGAGCTCGCGGGCGGCGGAGATGTTGAAGTCCTCGTTGAGGCCGGCCGGGGAGCGCATCGCGGTGACGATCCCCTCGGCGATGTCGTCCACGTGGGTGAGCGTCCGCGTCTGCTCGCCCGAGCCGAAGATCTCCAGCGGCGCGCGGCCGGTGAGCGACTTGCGGATCAGGTCCGGGACGGCGTGGGCGATCCCCGGCTCGTCCTCGGGCATCTCGCCGGGCCCGTAGGCGTTGAACGGGCGGCAGATCGTGTACGGCAGGCCGTGCTCGTCGTGCGCGGCGCGGCAGTAGACCTCGCCGGTGAGCTTGGAGTACCCGTAGGCCGACCGCGGGACCGGGCAGTCGAGCAGATACTCCTCGGGCGTCGGGAACACGTCGGCGCGCTCGAACACCATCGAGCTGGAGACGTAGACGAAGCGCTCCACCGAGTGGTCAAGCGCCGCGCGCACGATGCTGTTGTAGAGGGCGTTGTTGACCTCGGTCAGCGTGTGGGGGAGCTTGTGGAAGTTGGCGATGCCGCCGACGATCGCCGCCAGGTGGATGACGTGCGTGCAGCCCGTGGCCGCCGTGCGCGCCTGGTTGAAGTCCCGCAGGTCGCCGGTGTGGACCTCGCAGCCCTCGCGCATCCACTGGGGCGCGGGACGCTGGTCGGAGACGCGCACCTCGTAGTCGGCGTCGGCCAGCAGCCGCCGCACCACGGCGGCGCCGATCGTGCCCGCGCCTCCGGTGACCAGGACTCGACTCATGCGGCGCGCAGGTTAGTCACTAGGGTTGCGCGGCATGGAAACGGCGGTGGTGACCGGCGGCGCCGGCTTCATCGGCTCGCACGTCGCGGAGAAGCTCCTGGCCGCGGGCACGCGCGTCGTGGCCGTGGACGACCTCTCCGGCGGCAAGCGCGAGAACGTGCCTGACGGCGCCGAGCTGCAGGTCGCCGACATCCGCGACTCCGACGCCATCCGCGCGCTGCTGGACGAGCGGCGGCCCGACGCCGTCTTCCACCTGGCCGCCCAGGTCAGCGTCACCCGGTCGGTGTCGGGCGTGGAGTTCGACGCCGACGTCAACGTGCGGGGCACGGCCACGATGCTCGAGGCCGCCCGCCTCGCCGAGGTCCCGCGCTTCGTCTACATCTCCACCGGGGGCGCGCTGTACGGGGACGCGGAGGTCGTTCCCACACCAGAGGACTCGCCGATCGAGCCGCTCGCCCCCTACGGCCTGAGCAAGTGGAGCGGCGAGCGCTATGCCCAGCTCTACCAACGCCTGCACGGCCTCTCCACGCTGACCCTGCGCCTGGCCAACATCTACGGGCCGCGCCAGGACCCGCACGGGGAGGCGGGCGTGGTCGCGATCTTCTCCCAGCGCCTGCACGCCGGCGAGCGCCCGACCGTGTTCGGGGACGGCCTGCAGACCCGCGACTACGTGTACGGCGGCGACGTGGCGGACGCGGTCCTGCTCGCCGGCGGCTCGGACGCGACCGGCGCGATGAACATCGGGCGCGGCGAGGAGTCCTCGGTGCTGGACCTGGTCGACGTGCTGCGCGAGATCAGTGGCGCGGACTGGTTCCAGGCCGAGCACGCGCCCGAGCGCCCGGGCGAGGCCCGCCGCAGCTGCCTGGACGCCGGCCGCGCCCGCCGCGAGCTGGGCTGGGAGCCCGCGACCAGCCTGCACGACGGCCTGGCCGCGACGCTGGCGAGCTTCGCGCAGTAGGGGGCGTCGATGGGAGATATCCGGCCGTGTCGCGACGACGAGCGCCCGGCGATCCTGGAGATAGTCAACGCCGCCGCGCAGGCCTACCGCGGCGCGATCCCGCCCGACCGCTGGCACGACCCCTACATGGATGAGCGCGAGCTCGACGCGGAGATCGACAGCGGCGTCGCGTTCTGGGGCTTCGAGTCCGGCGGGGCGCTGACGGGCGTGATGGGCATCCAGGCCGTGGACGACGTCGACCTGATCCGCCACGCCTACGTCCTGCCCCCTGACCAGGGCGCCGGCGTCGGCCGCGCGCTGCTGGAGCACCTGCGGGGCCTCAGCGAGCGGCGCATGCTGGTCGGGACTTGGGCCGCCGCCGAGTGGGCGATCCGCTTCTACCGCCGCAACGGCTTCGAGCTCGTGTCCCCCGAGGGCAAGACCACGCTCCTCCAGCGCTACTGGAACATCCCCGCCCGGCAGATCGAGGTCTCGGTCGTGCTCGCCGACCCGCCGTACGGGATCTAGTCGTCGACGGCGGCCATGGCCGCCATCTCCGCGGTGTAGGCGAAGACCTGGGAGGTGCCGAAGGTGTTCCAGGGATCGATCACGAGGCACTCGTCCCCGGCCAGCTCGCGGATCGCGCCCAGCGGGCCCGGGCCGTCGAAGTCGGAGTGGTTGGTGGCCACGACCACGGCGTCGGCGTCGCGGACCGCGTCCTCGAAGCTCTGCGTGGGGGTGGCCACCTGGGGGTCGTGGATGGCGACGTCGGCCAGCTCGCGCTCCAGCAGGCGGATGAGCTTGTGGGAGAGCGAGTCGCGCTCGTCGTCGGTGTCGCGCTTGAAGGCCAGGCCCAGCACCGCGACCTTGCGTCCCGACAGGCCTCCCAGCCGGCGCTTGGCGCCCTCCACCAGGAACAGCGGGACCGACTCGTTGACCCGCGATACGGCCAGGAGCATCCCGGGCGCGGCCGAGCGCTCCTCGGAGAACGTGAAGTCCTTGCGCAGGCACGTGCCCGCCGTCAGGCCCGGCTGCGCGATCCCCCCGCGCGGGTAGTCGCGGTTGATGAGGTCGATGACCTCGAACACGTTGGCGCCGTGCTGCTCGCAGTCCATCATCAGGAGGTTGGGCAGGGCGAAGTGCGTGTAGCGGATGATGTTGGTCCAGATCTTCGCCAGCTCTGCCTGGGCGGGGGTGGTCTGGACGATCGGGGCGTCGAAGCAGGAGAAGAGCTTCGCCACCTCCTCGCCCGAGTGCTCGCCGACGCCGCCGACGATGCAGGGCAGGGTGTCGATCTCCTCCAGGAAGCGCCCGGCCGCGATCCGCTCGGGGGCGTGGGCGACGAACATGTCGGTCCCCACCTCGAACCCGCGCTGCTTGGCCAGGTAGCCGGCCACGAACTCGGTGGTCCCGGGCGCGATCGTGGAGCGCAGGACCAGCGCGTGCCCCGGCCGCAGCACCGGGAGCAGGTCGTCCAGGGCCGAGCGGATGTCGCGCATGTCGATCTCGATGTGCGAGAACGAGGGCGTCCCCAGCGTGATGACGATCTGCCCGGCCTGCGCGGCGTCTGGCACCGAGTCGGACAGCGTCAGGCGACCCGAGGCGCGCACGCGCTCGAGCAGGGCCTGCGCGCCGGCCTCCTCGAAGGGCATCGTGCCGGCCTCGACCGCGAGCAGCCGGTCGGGGTCCTTGTCGATGCCCACGACGGTGAGCCCCCGGTCGGCGAAGCACAGCGCCAGCGGCAGTCCCACGCGCCCGAGGCCGATGACAGAAACGTCCGCGGACATGGCCCGGGAGGGTACTAGCGGCATGCCGGCTTGAACGGACACGGGGGCGAATCGTTGCGCCACTGAGCCTCGGACGGACATGCTTCTCGCTAGGTCTAGACATCAAGATGCGTCCCAAGTTGATGCTATGATGCCTCAGATGCGGACCACCCTCACGCTCGACCCGGACGTCGCCGCCAAGCTGCGCGAGCTGTCGCGCGAGCGCGGGATCTCGTTCAAGGAGGCTGTGAACTCGACGCTGCGGCGCGGGCTGAAGCCGGACGCGGGGCGCAAGCCCTACCGAGTGCCGACGCGACGAATGGGCTACCGCTTCGGCGACACGCTGCCGAGTCGCTTGCTCACGATGCTCGATGACGAGGAGTTCGCCCGCAAGCGCGCGCTCGGCAAGTGAAGCTCGCGGACGTCAACGTTCTGGTCTACGCCGTCAATGAGGACGCGCACCATCATGACGCGGCGCGAACGTGGCTGGAGCGGGGCCTATCGAGCACCGAGACCGTCGCGTTTGCGTGGCACGCGCTGGTCGGCTTCGTCAGGGTCGCAACACACGCGAGCGCCCTCGAGCTTCCTCTGTCTGCCGAAGACGCGATCGACATCGTCGAGGGCTGGCTCGCCCAGCCGCCGGCCGTCATCGTGCACCCGACCGACCGCCATCCCGCCGTCCTACGCGATCTACTCGCGCCGTTCGGCACCGCCGGGAACCTCGTTCCCGATGCACACCTCGCCGCCCTCGCGATCGAGCACGGCGCCGAGCTGGTGTCGTTCGACAACGACTTCAGCCGTTTCCCCGGGCTGCGCTGGGTGGACCCGCGGCAAGCTTGACCGAGGAGGTAAAGTCGTACCTTAAGACGTACACCTTTTTGAGTTGAGATGGCACGCGCAAGAGCCACGGTGAGGGCGATCAAGTCGCTCGCGACGGCGGAAGCCCGTCGCGAGTTGCCGAGCTTGGTGCGGCGGATGGGACAGAAGCGCAAGCCGTCGGCGGATCTGCTGGACGACGCCGTCGAGATCGGACCTCATCGCAAGGGTGGGGCCGTTCTCATCCCGGAGGTCGACGCGTTGGCGCACGCCGACCAGCTGGCGGAGCTGCGCTTTCAGGTGGAGCAGCTGGAAGGCGAGCTCGAGGATGTCGGCATGGCCCTGCTGCTCGAGGAGCGGCTTGCCGGCAGTACCGGTAAGCGCCTCAGTGCCGAGGAATTCCTCCAGGGCATCGGCATGGGGGACCACGTTGCCAGGCTCCCGGGACGCTGAGAGCTACCGCTTCGAGTTTCTTCCCGAAGTCCAGGACGACGCCAACGGGCTCAGCGAGGGGCTGCGTCGAGCGATCGCCGGCCTCGTGGTGGACCTGCACGTCAATCCAGGCTCGGCGAGCTCATGGACGACCGCTGGCCGGCGAATCTCGAAGGGTCACGCAAGGTGCGGTTCGACGTCCCCGAGTGGACTGGGAAGCCTCGCTACCGGCTCGTCTACCGGAACGAGCCCGATGACGGCGCGGTTGGCGTAATGGTCGTGCTCGCGATCGCGGAGCGGCGCAAGATGATCGCCTACGCGCGAGCCTCCGCCCGCTGGCAGCGGCGCCTCGCCCGGGAACGGCGCGCGAGGCGACACCCCCCCAGGGAGGCCTAGCCCGAGGGCAGCAGCCCGAGGTGCGCGCGGTACCACTCCACCGTGCGCGCCAGCCCGTCCTCGAGCTCGACCTCGGGTGACCAGCCGGTGAGCTCGCGCAGCTTGGTCGCGTCGACGTACTGGCGGTCGATCTCGCCCGGCGGGGTGCCGGCGCCGCGGATGTCGGGCTCGACCTCGGTCCCCGCCGCGCGGCAGACCAGGTCCACGACCTCCAGGACCGAGTGCGGGCGCCCGCCGCCGGCGTTGAAGGCCTCGCCGGCGGCGCCGTCCCCGGACTCCAGGGCGTCGGCAATGGCCAGGTAGGCGCGGGCCGCGTCCGCCACGTAGAGGAAGTCGCGTTCCGGCGTGCCGTCCGAGCGGATCACGGGTCGGCGGCCCTGAATCGCGGCGGCCGCGGCCTCCGGGACCAGCCGGGAGAAGTTCAGGTCGCCCCCGCCGTAGAGGTTGGCGAAGCGCGTCACCGCCACGGGGAGCCCGTAGGTGTGGAAGTAGGAGCGCGCGATCAGGTCGGTGGCCGCCTTGGAGACGTCGTAGGGAAAGCGCGGCTGCAGGGCGAAGTCCTCGCGGTAGGGCAGGTCGTCGTGGGCGCCGTAGGCCTTGTCGGACGCGGCCACCACCACGCGCGGCACCTCCAGGCGCCGGCAGGCGTCCAGCAGCACCCAGGTCCCGCGGATGTTGACCTCGAAGGTGGCGACGGGCGAGCGGCGCGCGGTGCCCACCAGCGTCTGCGCGGCCAGGTGGAAGACGCTGTCCACCTCGTAGTCCGACAGCGTGCGCTCCATCAGGCCCGCGTCGCCCAGGTCGCCGGTCACGACGTCGCAGCGGGCGTCCAGCCCCTCGAGCTCCAGCGCCGAGGCCGCGGGCTCGTCGCGGCGCAGGACGGTCACCGCGTCGCCGCGCTCCAGCAGCGCGCGGACCAGCCAGGTGCCCAGCAGCCCGTAGGCGCCGGTGACGAAGGCGCGGCTCACGACCAGACCTTCCAGGGAGCGCGGCCCTGCTCCCACAGGTCGTTGAGCAGCACCGCGTCCTTGTAGGTGTCCATGCAATCCCAGAAGCCCTCGTGGCGGTAGGCCCGCAGGCGCCCCTCCGCGGCCAGGCCCTCCAGCGGCTCGCGCTCCAGCACGCTGTCGGGCGACAGGCGGTCCAGCACCGCCGGCTCGAAGCAGAAGAACCCCCCGTTGACCCAGTGCTCGGAACGCGGCTTCTCCTGGAAGCCGCGGACCACGCCGTCGCCGTCGAGCTCGGTCACGCCGAACTGCAGCTGCGGCCGGACCACGGTCATCGTCGCGTCGGCCCCGTGGTCGCGGTGGAAGGCCACCAGGCGCGCGAGGTCGACATCGGCCACGCCGTCGCCGTAGGTGGCGCAGAAGGTGCCGTCGCCCAGGTGCTCCGCCGCGAGCGCCAGGCGCCCGCCCGTGGGCGTGTCCACACCCGTGTCGACCGCCTCGACCTCGATGCCCTCCGGCCACTCCTCCGCCCGCGCGAAGGCGTCGATCATCTCGCCCTTGTAGCCCAGGCACAGCACGGCGCGGCGGAAGCCCTGGGCCGCGTAGATGCGCACGATGTGCCAGAGGATCGGGCGCCCGCCGACCTCGACCAGCGCCTTGGGGATCGCTTGGGTGTGCTCGCGCAGGCGGGTCCCGCGCCCGCCGCACAGGATCGCGACGGTGTGGACGGCGGCCGCGTGCATGAACGGGCATCATTCCACGCCGCATGCGGCCGATTCCGACACGGCTCGAGGGCCCCGTCCTCCTGGAGGCGCCCATCCACGGTGACGAGCGCGGCTTCTTCCTGGAGACCTTCCGCGCCTCCGCCCTCGCCGATCTGGGGATCCACGACGACTGGGTCCAGGACAACCATTCGCGCTCGCGCCGGGGCATCGTGCGCGGGATGCACCTCCAGCCGGGGATGGCGAAGCTCGTGCGCTGCGCGCGCGGAGCGATCCTCGACGTGCTCGTGGACGCCCGTCCCGACTCGCCCGCGTTCGGGGAGTGGGAGGGCTTCGAGCTCAGCGACGCCAGCGGCCGGATCCTGTACGCGCCCGACGGGTTCGGGCACGGGTTCTGCGTCCTGAGCGAGGAGGCCGACGTGGTCTACAAGTGCTCGACGTACTACGACCCGCAGGCGGAGACGGGGTTCGCCTATGACGACCCGGCGGTGGGGATCGAGTGGCCGCAGGACATGGAGCTGCGTCCCTCGGACCGCGACCGCGCGGCGCCGTCGCTGGCCGAGCTGCGCGCCGGCTAACGCCGCAGGCCGAGCCGCTGGCGCGCGAACTGCCGCGCGAAGCCGAGCACGAAGCGCGGGTTGTAGCGCGCGTAGCGCCGCCACAGGCGCCGCGGCTCCTGGACCAGGCGGTAGACCCACTCCAGGCCCACCGACTGCATCCAGACCGGCGCCTGGGACACCAGGCCGGCGTGGAAGTCGAACGCGGCGCCGACGCCGACCAGGACGGGAGCGTCGAGTGAGGCGTGCATCCGGGCCATCCACTTCTCCTGCTTGGGCTGGCCGATCCCGACCCAGACCACGTCGGCGCGGGAGCGGTTGATCTCCTCGAGGATGCCGGCCCGGTCCTCGTCGTCGAGCTCCCGGAACGGCGGGGAGTACCCGCCCACGATCTTGATGCCGGGATAGCGGCGGCGCAGGTTGAGCGCGAGCTGGACCAGCGCGCCCTGGTTGCGCCCGCCGTACAGGAACATCCGGGTGCCGGTGTGCGCCGCCCGCGCGCAGTAGCGCGCCATCAGCTCGGGCCCGTAGACCCGCGACGCGTCGCGGTGGCCCAGGAGCTTCATCGCCCACACCAGCGGCTGGCCGTCGGGGACGCTCAGCGCGCCGGGGCCGAGCACCGCCTCGCGCGTCTCGG
The DNA here is from genome assembly GCA_033855845.1 of Solirubrobacteraceae bacterium. Taxonomy (GTDB): domain Bacteria; phylum Actinomycetota; class Thermoleophilia; order Solirubrobacterales; family Solirubrobacteraceae; genus AC-38. The sequence goes on along the minus strand of JAWVFR010000067.1, from coordinate 13,676 downwards.
GGTCCTCCTGGGCGACCATCACCGCATGCACCGCGGCGGGGATCACGTAGGCCCGCCGGCGCGCCGCGATCGTCGCGTCCATCCAGTCCATCGTGCGGTTGTAGTCCGTCAGCGCGAGCGGCACGCCGAGGACCTCGACGGTGCCGGGAAGGGGCGGAGCCGCGTCCACGGCCTGAGGGGCGCGACGGGGTGACGGAGTCGGCAGGGGCATGGCTGCAGGCGCCGGGGGGTCTGCCGAAGATGGCATCGAATCGGGCCTCACGCATGTACAACGATGGCAGAGCGCGAAGGATTCGGCTTTTCCGGTGAGCATCTTGCGCGACCTAGACTGCGTCGCCTCGTGCGGCCCCTGGAACACATCGGGATCAACGCCGCGTTCTTACGCCCCCGAATGGGGGGCATCGGGACCTACGTGCGGCGTCTGGTCCCCGAGATGGCGGCGCTGCGGCCCGACCTCGACTTCACCGTTTACGTGGGCCCGAGCGGTGTGCCGATACTGTCCGAAGCCGGACTGGCCGAGGCCGGCGTGCGGGTCCGCGCTCACCGCCGGCTCGACGTTCCCCTCGCCCGGGCGGCGGCCGAGATGATGCTGCTGGGCCCGCTCGCGCGCCGCGACGGCGCCGACCTCGTGCACAGCGTCGCCATGACCGGGCCGCTGGGGCGCGCGCTGCCCCACGTGGTCACGATCCCCGACGTCACCTGGATGCGCCAGCCCGAGAGCGTCGGCCGCCTGACCGGGTGGACGTGGCGGACGTTCGTGCCCCGGGTGGCTCGCCGCGCGGACCGCGTCATAGCCCTGTCGCGACACGGGGCCGATGACGTGGTCCACTACCTCGGGGTGCGCCGGGAGCGGGTCGACGTGATCCCTCTCGGGGCGGACCTGGAGCCGCGCGCGCGGCCCGCCGAGGAGGCCGAGCTGCGGGCGCGCCTCGACCTGGGGCCCGGTCCGCTCGTCCTCGCCGTCGCGGCCAACCGCCCCAACAAGAACCCGGTCCGGCTCATCGAGGCGATGCCCGGCGTGGCGCGCGCGGTGCCGGGAGCCGTCCTCGTGATGGCGGGAGCGCCGGGGCCCCAGGACGCCGAGCTGCGGGCGCTCGTCGAGAGCCTGGGCGTGGCGGCGCGCTTCCCCGGCCATGTCGACGACGCGGACCTCGAGGGCCTCTACGCCGCCGCCGGCTGCCTGGCCCTCCCGTCGCTGCACGAGGGATTCGGCCTGCCGATCCTCGAGGCCATGAGTCGCGGGCTGCCGGTCGTCTGCGCGGACACGTCCGTGCTGCCGGAGGTCGCGGGGGACGCCGCCGCCTACTTCGACCCGCGCGACCCGCGGGACATCTCCCGCGCCCTCGTCGAGGTTCTGTCCGACGACGCCCTCGCGGCCCGTCTCGCCGCGGCCGGCCGCGAGCGCGCGCGAGGCTTCTCATGGCCCGCGGCCGCGGAGGCGACGATCGCGGCCTACGAGCGCGCGTGGGCGGCGCGCGGCGGCGACGCACCCGCCTGAAGGCGCCGGAGCTCCGCCCGGTACCCGCGCAGCACGGCGCAGTGCAGCGTGCGCTCGAAGTAGTCGTGCGCGTCTTGCTCGCGCCCGCCGAGGCGGTGTCCCAGGCGCGACCATTGAGCGCGCGCCTCCAATAGCGGCAGCGGAGTGCGCCGGTCCAGGCCCTTGTGCCATCGGTGCCCCCGCGGATACATGTCGTCGAAGCGCGCCGCCGACACGCCGGCGTCGTGCATGACCATCCGGCGTTCGCCGACGGTCACCGGGTGCTCGTGCATGCCCAGCGCCTCCGGGAGGTAGCGCGTCACCATTCCGCGCTCCTCCAGGCGCAGGCCGAGCTCGTAGTCGTCCCAGGCCGCCAGCGACAGCCGCTCGTCGAACAGGTCGCCCGACAGCAGGAAGTCGCGCTTGAGGGACGTGTTGCCGCACCAGAACCAACCCGGCGGGGCCGGGCGCCCGGACGTGAACGACACCCCGAACTGCTCGCCGCTGGAGTCCAGCCAGCGCCGGAAGGCGGTGTCGCGCAGCCGCGGAGGAAACACGCCCCCGCCGACGGCGACCAGGTTCTCGCGTGGGTCCGCGGCGTGGGCGGCGAGGTGCGCGGAGACGAAGTTGGGGGGCGGGATGATGTCGTCGCCGAGCAGGAGGACCAGGTCGCCGCGCGACTCGCGGATCCCGCGGTTCAGCCCGGCCGCCCGGCCCCCGTGGGGGCCGTGGGCGATCTGTGAGAGAGCGAGCTCGCCGCCGTCCAGCTCGTTGGGAACCCAACTCTCGGGATGCATGACCCAGACGTCGAACATGTCCAGCGCGACGTCCTGCCCCGCCAGGGCCGCGACCAGCGCGGGCAGCACCTCGGGGTGGTCGACCGGGACGATCACGCTGGCCGCCGGCGCGTCGCGTTCGCCGCTCGCGGGTCGCGCGCCGCCCGGCTCGAGCGCCGCCCCATCCACCGAGCGCGCGAGCTGGGCGTTCTCGCGCTGGAGCGCGAACACCTGGCTCTCGCGCAGGGCCAGCAGCGCCGACAGCTCGCCGCCCCCGCCGTTCGTCGTGGCGCCGAGCAGCGGGTCCACGGAGACCCGGACCGCGTCGTGGTGGTAGGTCAGGTCCACGAGGCCGTCCTCCACGTAGTGGGCGACGTCGTCCGGGCGCACCCGGTCGTCCCAGCGGCGGTGGTAGAGGGAGGCGTTCGCCCCATCGGTCTGCGGGTCGCGCCCGCGAGTGGAGGACTCCAGGTGGTAGACGACGCACTCGTGGCAGTAGTGCACCTCGTGGCCGAGCTCCCCGGCCCGCAGGCAGAGGTCTACGTCCTCGTAGCCGTTGACGAACGCGGTGTCGAATCCGCCCAGCGCCTCGAAGACCTCCCGGCGGACCAGCATGCACGCCGCCGTCACCACCTGGAACACCCGGCTGCGGTCGACCGCCGGGTGGTCCGCGGGAAAGCCGGTGTAGAGGTGACGCACGTCCCGGGTCCGGGTGATCCCCACCCCGGCGTGCTGCACCGAGCCGTTGGGCCACAGCAGCTTGGCGCCGACGATCCCGGCGCGCGGGTGCTCGCGGGCGTAGCCCAGCAGCGCGTCGAGCCAGCCATCGGTGGGGCGGGTGTCGTTGTTGAGGAACACCAGGCGCTCGCCCGTGGCGGCCGCCGCGCCCGCGTTGCAGCTGCCCGCGAAACCCTGGTTGGACTCGTTGCGCACGACCCGGATGCCCTCGTAGCCCGCGACCGCGGCGGCGGTCCCGTCGCCGGAGGCGTCGTCCACCACGACGATCTCGGCGCCGCCCAGGTCCTGCGCGAGCAGGATGTCCAGGCAGCGCTGCGTGAGGTCCAGGCCGTCGTGGACCGGGATGACGATCGAGCAGGTCATTCGCCCAGGAGCCGGCCGCGCAGCCGCCAGTAGAGCGTCACGGCGCGCCAGGCGCGGGTGTGGCGCATCGCCTCCAGGTGGAGGCTGAGGTGCTGGTGCTCGCTGCTCACCCGCTCCAGCTCCGACCGCAGGCGGGCGATCTCCGCGTCGCGCTCGAGCAGGCGCCGGATCTCCGCATCGCGCTCGGCGATGCGCCGGTGCGCGCGTGCCAGCTGCTCGCGCAGCTCGTCGCGGGGGTTCTTTGTCGAGGCCGGGTCGTCCATGGCGCGCGGTCCCGTCACCGCCACATCTTGCCGGAACCCGGACCGTGCGTGTGGCTTATGCGCCTGCGGGCGCCGTTGGCTAAGGTCGCCCGCATGTCCCTGGCCGCTCGCGCGCTGTCGCGCGTCACCGACCCGGCGCAGTTTCGCCTGGAGCCGAGCGGCCCCGGCGACGTGCTCGACGTGGGCTGCGGCTCCAAGAAGTACCCGGGCGCCGTGGGCGTCGACGTGTCCGCCGACACCGACGCCGACATCGTGCTGAACCTCGACGAGCCGCCCTACGAGGCGCTGGAGTCCGACTCGTTCGACCAGATCCTGCTCCAGGACGTGCTCGAGCACGTCTCGGAGCCGGTCAGGGTGATGGAGGAGCTGCACCGCGTGGCCCGGCCGGGCGCCCGGATCCACCTCCGCACCCCGCACTTCTCCTCGGTCCTGGCCTACGGCGACCCGACGCATCGCCACTACTTCTCCACCCTGGCCATCCGCTCGCTCGCCGAGCCGGGATTCGCGCACTACACGCCGGTGCGCATGCGCGTCGTGTACCTGCGGCTGGACTTCTGGAGCGTGTTCCGCCTGACCGGGATCGCATGGCTGGCCAACCGCCAGCTCGACCTCTACGAGCGCTACTTCGCGTTCCGCTTCCCGGCGATGAACATCCGCGCCGAGCTCGAGGTCCTGAAGTGAGGCAGGGATCGATCTCGCAGCGCCTGATGCGCCTCCCGCCCTTCACCCGTCCGCGGGTGCGCAAGGAGGTCATACGCCGGCGCGACCAGCTGGGACGCGCGCGGCGGCGGATGCTCGAGCGCGCGGGCTCGGACCGCCGTTCGCACCCCGCGCTCTACGAGATGGACCGCAAGCTGGCGCGGCACCTTCCCCAGACCGGCGGGTTCTTCGTGGAGGCGGGGGCCAACGACGGCTACCTGCAGAGCAATACCTACTGGTTCGCCCGCTTCCGCGGGTGGCGCGGCGTGCTGGTGGAACCGATCCCCGAGCTGTACCGCGACTGCGTGCGCCAGCGCCCGGAGTCGCGCGTGTTCAACTGCGCGCTGGTCCCGCCCGAGCGCGAGGGCGACCTGGTGACGATGCACTACGGCGGGCTCATGTCCATCGTCCGGGGCGTCAACGAGTCGCCCGGCGCGGACGCCGCGCACGCCGAGGCGGGGTCTCAGCTGGGCTGGGACCTCAACTACGAGGTGCACGTCCCCGGCCGCACGCTCACCTCCGTCCTCGCGGAGGCCGGCGCGCCCGAGGTCGACCTGCTGTCGCTGGACGTCGAGGGCTTCGAGGTCGACGCCCTGGCCGGGCTGGACATGGACCGGTTCACGCCGCGCTTCGCCGTCGTCGAGGCGCTGGACGAGGCCGCCCGCGAGCGGGTGACGGAGGCGCTGGGCGAGCGCTACGAGGTCGTCGAGGCGCTCTCCCCGTTCGACGTGCTCTATGCCCGGCGCTGACTGGCGCGGGCGCCTCATGGCCATCGGGCCGGTGCGGGCGCTGCTGACCCGCCCCGCCGTGGAGCGCAAGGTCGCCCTGGTCAACCGCTCCAGCGTCGTGCGGCGGGGCCGCGCGCGCTTCCTCGCCCGCGAGCTGCTGGGCCGCCGCGACGAGGCCCTGTACCCGGTGCGCGGGGCGCCGGTGCCCGTGCTCGTGCGCCACGGGTCGGCCGACGTGGCGACGCTGGACGACGTCTTCCTGTCGCTGGACTACGCGGTGCCGGCGCCGGCGGACGCCGCGCTGCGCGCGGTCGGCCCCGAGCCGCGGGTGCTGGACCTCGGCGCCAACGCCGGGTACTTCGGCGCCTTCGTGCTCGGGCGCTGGCCCGGCGCCCGGGTGACCTCGGTGGAGGCCGACCCGCGCAACGTCCGGGCGCTGCGCCGCACGGTCGCCGCCGCGCCTGGCGCGCACTGGCGCGTGGTGGAGGCGGCGGCGGCCGACCGCGCCGGGACCGTCGCCTTCGTGCAGGCGCTGTTCTCGACCGCCCACGTGGCGCGCGACGGCGAGCCCGGCGCGACGGTCGAGGTCGCGGCGATCGACGCGCTGGAGCTGATCGCCGAGGCCGACCTGGTGAAGATCGACGTCGAGGGCTCGGAGTGGCCGCTGCTGCGAGACCCGCGCTTCCCCGCCGCCACGGCCGGAGTGCGGGCCATCGTCGTGGAGTACCACCCCGAGGGCTGCCCGGAGGCCGACCCGCTGGCCGCCGCCCGGCGGATCCTCCAGGACGCCGGCTACGCCACCCGCACGGGGTCCAGCCACCCCGGCGGGCAGGGCGTCATCTGGGGGTGGCGGCCGGTCCCGGCTCCCAGCGGCGACGCAGCTCCGCCACCGTGACCGGGCCGCACGCGCGCCGCAGCGCTTGCCGCCGCCGCAGGGCGGCGGGCAGGCGCGGCAGCAGCGTGAGCGCCGCCGGCCAGTAGTACGGCTTGCGCAGGCTGCGGCGGGCCTCGGCGGCGAGGTAGCCGCGCAGGTCCGCGCCGTCGAGCAGCAGCGACAGGTGCACCAGGCGCCGGTTGCGGTAGACGCCGAACTCCAGGCGCCGCGGCGAGATCGTGCGCTTGACCGTCGCGCCGCTCTCGTGCTCGAACTCCACGTCGGGCCGGAACACCGAGCGCCACCCGTGTGCCCACGCCGCCAGGCACAGGTCGACGTCCTCCCAGTACAGCGACGGCAGGTTCTCCCAGAAGCCGCCGAGCGCCAGGAAGCGCTCGCGGTCGTACAGCGCGGCGCCGCCCGACACGTAGGCCACGTCGTGCGCGCCCGCGCGCTCGCCGGCGAGGCCCGTCGGCTCCAGGATCCACTCGCCCTCCCAGCGCGCCCCGGTGGGGCCGGACTCGATGCGACCCTCGGCGACGTCGCGCACCAGGCCCCCGACCGCGAACACGTCGGGCCCCGACGACAGCGTCTCCCACAGGCGGTCCACCGCGTCGGGCGCCGGGCTGATGTCGTTGTTCAGCGCCATGAACGCGCGGCAGCCGATCCCGCGCACCGCGTCGTTGTAGCCCTGCAGGCGCCGGTTCTCGGGCAGCGCGACCAGCTCGACGTCGGGGAACTCCGCGATCGCGGCGGGCGAGTCGTCGGCGCTGGCGTTGTCGATCACGTAGGCGCGGGTCGGGACCGTCGCACGCCGCGCGGCCTCCACGACCGCGGGCAGGTGGCGGCGCAACAGGTCGGCTCCGTTCCAGTTCAGGACGAGCAGCGCGACGTCGGGCGGGCCGGGCATCGCGCTGACGATGCCAGATGGGCCCCGACTACACTCTGCGCGGCTCCATGGCCTCCGCGTCCGACTCCGAGCCGGACCCGCGCCCGCCGGGCACCGAGGTCCTCGACACGCCCGCGGCCGGCAGCCTGGTCATCCGGGGCGGGGCCATCCGCGCGGTGGGCTACGTGGTGGGCGTCGCGCTCAGCGTCGTCGCGGTGGCGATCCTCATCCGCCAGCTCGGGGCCGCCGACTACGGGCGCTACGTCACGGTCATCTCGCTGGTGACGATCGTCGGCGCGATGGCCGAGGCGGGGATGACCAACCTCGGCATCCGCGAGTACTCCACCCTGGAGGGACGCGAGCGCGACCGGCTGATGCGCAACCTCCTGGGCCTGCGGCTGGCGATCTCGGTGATCGGCCTGGCGGTCGCGGTCGTGTTCGCCCTGGCGGCGGGCTACACGGACACGATGGTCGTGGGGACGCTGGTCGCCGGGGCGGGGCTGATCCTGGCCAACCTCCAGTCATCGCTGACCGTCCCGCTCGCCGCCGCGCTCGCGCTGGGCCGCGTCACCGTGCTCGACCTCCTGCGCCAGGTCGTCACCGTCGTCGCCACGGCCGCGCTGGCGGCGGCCGGCGCCGGGCTGCTGGCGTACCTCGCGGTCCCCCTGCCCGCGGCGGCGGCCGCGCTGGTCCTCACGGTGGCCTGGGTGCGCGGTGCGATACCCCTCGTGGCCGCGTTCGACGCCGCGCTGTGGAGGCGGCTGATCCGGATCATCGCGTCCTTCGCCGCCGCCGCCGCGGTCGGCACCCTCTACGTCTACGTGATCGTGCTCGTGATGTCGCTCGTCTCCAGCGAGCGCGAGATCGGCTACTTCGGGGCCTCCTTCCGGGTCTTCCTGGTCGTGGGGAGCGTGGCCGGCCTGCTCGTGTCCGTCGCCTTCCCGGTGCTCTCCCGCGCCGCGCGCGACGATCACGAGCGCCTGCGCTACGCCCTCCAGCGGCTGTTCGAGGTCTCGGTCATCGTCGGGACGTGGGGCGCCCTGGGGACGGTCCTGGGCGCTCCGGTGGCGATCGACGTGGTGGCGGGCTCGAACTTCGGCCCCGCCGTCCCCACGCTGCAGATCCAGGGCGCCGCGGTGTTCGCCTCCTTCCTGCTGGCCACGTGGGGCTTCGCGCTGATCTCGCTGCACCGCCACGCCGCCCTGCTGATCGCCAACGGGGTGGCGCTCGTGCTGAGCGTCGGCTTCTCCCTCGCGCTGGTCCCGGGCATGGGCGCCAAGGGCGCCGGCGTGACCACGGTGATCGGCGAGACCGGCCTCGCGCTGGCCTACATCGTGGCTCTCGTGCGGCACAGCCCGGAGCTGCGCCCGCGGCTCGGCGTGCTGGCCAAGGTCGTGCCGGCCGGTCTGCTCGGCCTCGGGGCGGGGCTGGTGCCGGGCCTGGACCCGCTGCCGTCGGTGGTGGTGGCCAGCGCCGTGTACGCCGCGGCCATCCTCGGGCTGCGCGCGCTGCCGCAGGAGCTGCTGGACGCGGTGCCCCACCGCGGCCGCCGCTAGATTCGCGGGCATGACCGCTCCGCGGCCCACCGTCGTCGTCGTCCGCGGTCACCTGGCGAACCCGTGGGAGCTGCGGCCCTGGGAGCTGCTGCTGGACCGCTTCGACGTCGCCTACCTGGCCAGCCGCAGCAACCAGTTCGACCCCGAGGGCCTGGGCCTGCGCGCCATCCCCGTCCGCACGCGCCGCGACCGGATGCCGCCGGGGCGCCTGGGCGAGGTGGCCACCGGCGTGACCGGCGACGACTACGCCGACCTGGAGGGCAAGCTCGCGGGGGCCGCGATCGTGCACGCCGCCGAGCTGTCGTTCTGGTTCGCGGCCGCGGCGGCGCGCGCCCGCCGCGCGCCCGGCGCGCGCTTCAAGCTCGTCCAGACGGTGTGGGAGACGATTCCCTTCCTGGAGACCTACCGCAACCGCCACGCGCGGACGTTCCGCCGGCAGGTGCTGGCGGCCACCGACCTGTTCCTCGCCGCCACCGAGCGCGCCCGCGACGCGCTGCGGCTGGAGGGCGTGCCGGCCGAGCGGATCGAGGTCTGCCCGCCGGGGATCGACCTAGAGCGCTTCAGCGCTGCCGAGCCGCCGGCGCCGCCCGACGAGCACCTGCTGCTCTCCCCCGGGCGCCTGGTGTGGGAGAAGGGCCACCAGGACGTCCTGCGCGCCGTGGCCGCCCTGCGCGACGGCGTGGTGGGCGAGCCGGTGGCGCCCCCGCGCGTGCTGATCGTCGGCAAGGGGCCGGAGGAGGCGCGGCTGCGCTCCTACGCGCGCGAGCTGGGCCTGGCCGACCGCGTGGAGTTCGCCTCGGTCGCCTACGACGAGATGCCGGGCGTGTACGCGCGGGCCTCGGCGCTGGTGCTCGGCAGCCTGCCGATGGCGGGGGCCGGCTTCCACCTCTTCGACGTCCCGCGGGTCTTCTGGGAGGAGCAGTTCGGGATGGTCTTCGCCGAGGCCATGGCGGCCGGCCTGGACATCGTCACCACGACGAGCGGGGCGATACCCGAGGTGGTGGGGGACAGCGCGTCCTACTTCGCGCCCGGCGACTGGGTCGGCCTGGCGCGGCTCCTGCGCGACGGCCCGCTGGCGCGCCCGCCCGGCGCGCGGGTCGAGCACCCCCGGGAGCGCGTCGAGCGCTACTCCACCGAGGCCGCCGCCGCGCGCCTGGGCGACGTCTACGACCGGCTGATCGCCTCGAGCGCGTCCAGCACGACCCCGGCCGTGCGGTCCCAGGAGTAGCCGGCGGCCAGCTGCGCGCGGCCCCTTGGCTCCGGGGGGCGAGATCAAGCGGCCTCCGGCCTCCATCGTGCGTGGACGACCACGCCGAGGAGGTCTACGATGCCAGCAGTGCCCGCCGCGCCGACGATGACCGCCGAGGAGTTCCTCGCGCTGCCGGTGAGCGAGACGGCCGCCTTCCGCGAGCTCGTGGACGGTGAGTTGCTCGTGAACGACCCGACGCTGCTCCACAACGAGATCCAGAGCCAGCTGCTCGTCGCGCTGCGCGGGTGGACGAACGCGGCTCCCGATCGCGGCCGGGCATACATGCCGGCCGACGTGGGCCTCGACGAGCGCAACGTGTACAAGCCGGACGTCCTGTGGTATGCGGCCGGGCGCGTGCCCGATGTCCACTCTCCGCCCCCATATCCGCTGCCCGACCTGGCGCTGGAGATTCGTTCGCCCTCCACGGGGGCCCGCGACGTCGGCGCCAAGAAGACGACGTACGAGCGGTTCGGACTGCCCGAGCTGTGGCTGGTGGACACAGCCGCCGAGCAGGTGCTGGTGTTCCGCCGTTCGGGCGCGACCGCGACGCACTTCGACGTCGAGCTGGAGTTGGAGCGCGGCGAGAGGCTGGAATCGCCTCTGCTTCCCGGCTTCGCGCTGGAACTGGACGCGCTGTTCGACGTGGATTGAGCGGCGAGCCCGGCCCCGATTGCGCTGCGCGACTGGCTCGATTGGCGTGGGGCGATCCCGAGCCGCTCACCGAGCGGCCTTCTCCAACGCTGCGAGCGTGAGCGCCGCGGTGCGCTCCCAGCTGAACTGCGCCGCCCGCGCCCGCCCGCGCGCGCTCAGCTGCGCGCGGTGACGGGGCGAGCGCAGGACCTGCAACAGCGCATCGGCGATGCTCGCCACGTCCCCGGGGTCCGCGTACTGCACGGCGTCGCCTCCCACCTCGGGCAGCGAGGAGACGCTGGACGTCACGACCGGCGCCCCTGCGGCCATCGCCTCGAGCACAGGCAGGCCGAAGCCCTCGCCCAGTGACGGGTAGCAGAAGACCGCGCAGTGGCGGTACAGCTGCGCGAGCGCCTCGTCGGGCACGTGGCCCAGCGTCCGGCAGCGGTCGCCGAGCGAGCGCAGGGCCGCGACCGTGTCGCCGGTGTCCCAGCCCAGCTCCCCGACGACTACGAGCGGGTGCTGCGCCTGCAGCTCGACGGGCAGCGACGCGTAGGCGGCGACGAGCCGGGGCAGGTTCTTGCGCGGCTCCAGCGTGCCGACGGCGAGCACGAAGCCGGGCGGCGGCAGCTCCCCGGCGGGCGCCGCGCCTGCGCTGGCGGCCAGCGCGGGCGAGACGCCCAGCGGCGCCACCGTGACCTGCCCGCGCGCTCGTTCGAAGCGCGCGACGAGCGCGTCGGCGGTCGCCTGCGAGATCGCCAGCACACCGGCGGCGCGGCGCAGCGCGGGCCCGAGCGTGAGCCGCTCGATCAGCGCCGAGCGCCGGTTCGGGCGCATCTCGCGTTCGAACGCGACCATGTCGTAAACGATCGGCACCGCGGGAACCCGCGCGAACCACACGGTCAGGTAGGAGTTCGACGACAGCAGCACGTCGCACGTGCGGTTGGCCGCGCGCGCCGCCCGCAGGTGCCAGAGTGGATCGCGCGCGCGGATCAGCTCCCAGCGGAAGCGCTCCCCGAGCGGCTCCGTCCAGCGCTCGCGCGCGAGGCAGACGTATGTGTGCGGGTCGTCGCGCCGCGCGAGCGCTCGCAGCAGCTCGCGCACCACACGCCCACGGCCGGCCGGCTCCTCCGCCGCCGCCCGCGCGTCGATCCCGATCGTCAGCGGGCGGCGGTCACGTGCCGGGCTCACGGATCGGCCGGGAGCAGGCGGAACGCGTCCCCGCCGGCGAGGGGGCGCACGGCGCGGAAGTGGCGCTCGTCGAGCGTGGCAATGTCGGCTGTCCCCACCCGCTGCGCAAGCACGACGAGCGAGGCGTCGGTGAGCCCGAGGCCGGTGTCGGCATAGCGCTCTGCAACCCGCACCGCCTCGCTGATCGCACCCGGCCACCACTCGACCAGGTAGGCGCCCGCCGCCAGGTCCGCGCGCAGCGCGCTCAACGCCGCGGGACCTCCGCGCGCGGCGACGAGGTGGTCGGCCTCGGCCACGACCAGCGGGGTCGTCACGAGATCGTCCTGCTCCGCGGCCAGCCACGCGCTGACCGCCGCATGGTGCGTGTCGGCCGAGTTCATGTAGGCGATGATCGCCGACGTGTCGACGACGATCACGACTCGCCGAAGCCCGACGCGGCGAGATGCTCGTCGGTGCGCTGTGCGAGATCGGGAGGGCCGGCGAACACCGCGTGCGCGCGCGGCTTGACGCGCAGAGCGCCGCCGGCGGCGTCGCGCAGCGCTCGGCGGATCAGCTCGGCCTTCGTCGTCCCCTCCTGCGCCGCGCGCCGGGCGAGAGCCACGTCCACGTCGGCCTCGATGTAGATGCTCGTCTTCTTCATCTCGCGCAGGATACCACCCGTCACCCACCACCCTCCGTGCGTCGTGAAGTCTCGCCGCGGCTATCCTCGCGCCCGCTCGTGCGCGTCGGCCTGAACCTGATCTTCCTCGTGCCCGGCGAGACCGGCGGGATGGAGACGGTGGCCCGCGAGCTGCTGCCCGAGCTGGCGCGTGCGGCGCCGGACGTCCGCTTCACCGCGTTCGTCAACCGCGAGGCGGCGGGCGGTGCGGACCGCTGGTGGGAGGAGCTGATGCCGTCCGTCACCGTGCCGGTGCGCGCGAGCCGCCGGGCGGACTGGGTGCGCGGCGAGCAGCTGGTCCTGCCGCGGCTGGCGCGGCGCCACGGGGTCGACCTCGTGCACAGCCTGGGCAGCACCGCTCCCGTCTGGGGGGCCTTCCGTCGGGTCGTCACCGTGCACGACCTGATCTACCGCGTCGTCCCCGAGGCCCACTTCGGGCTGCGCGCGCTGGGGATGCGGGCGCTGGTGCCCGCCGCGGTGCGACGGTCGGATCGCGTGATCGCGGTCTCGCGCAACACCCGCGACGACCTCGTGCGGCTGCTGCGCGTGCCCGAGGAGCGGATCGACGTCGTGCCCTCGGGCGTGGGGACGACCGCGCGCGCCGAGCCGGCGCCGGAGGTGCAGCTGCGCGCGCGCCACTCGCTGGGCGACCGGCCGGTCGCCCTCGCCGTCTCGGCCAAGCGCCCGCACAAGAACCTGCGCCGCCTGCTCGACGCGCTGGCGCTCCTGCCAGCCGAGTGCCGCCCCGTGCTGTTCCTCGTCGGCTATCCCACCGAGCACGAGCAGGAGTTGCGCCGCCACGCGAACCAGCTCGGCCTGGCCGGCGACGTGCGATTCCCCGGCTGGGTCGACGCCGCCGAGCTGGAGGGCCTGTACGCGCTGGCGGCCGGCTTCGTGTTCCCCTCGCTCTACGAGGGCTTCGGCCTCCCGGTGCTGGAGGCGATGGCCCGCGGCGTCCCCGTCGCGTGCTCGAGCCGCGCCTCGCTGCCCGAGATCGCCGGCGACGCCGCGCTTCTGTTCGACCCCGAGGACCCCACCGCCATCGCCGCCGCGCTGGAACGGCTGCTCACCGACGGCGAGCTGGCCGGCCGCCTGCGCGCCGCCGGGCGCGAGCAGGCCGCCCGCTTCTCCTGGCGGGCCGCCGCCGAGGGGACACTGGCTTCCTACCGGCGCGCGCTGTAGCTCTCGACCACCGCGGCCAGCGAGCTGTCCACGGAGAGGCGGTCCGCGTTGCGCTCGTACCACTCGCGCGTGCGGTCCCGCAGCGCCGCGCCCTGGGCGTGGACGTGCTCGATGGCTGCGGCCAGGTCCGCCGGGTCGGGAGACGCCGCGACCATGCCGTTGACGCCCTCCTCCACCAGCTCCACCGCCGCGTTGTCCGGCGCTCGCGCCACCACGCTGGGCGTCCCGGCGGCCGCGGCTTCGATCACCACCAACCCGTAGCCCTCGCGCACGGACGGCAGCACGAGGCAGGTGGCCCGCGCCAGCGCCGCGGCCACCGCGCCGGGCTCGACGAACCCCGGCGCCTCCACCACTCCCTCCAGGCCGGTCCGCGCGATCGCCGCCAGCACCGCCTCGCGGTCCG